>JAAAOG010000085.1 GCA_009909005.1 Alphaproteobacteria bacterium
CGCCGCCGCGGTCCGGCTCTTCGCCGCTCTGGCCGGTCGCGCCGGCCGCAGGCGTTTCGCCGTCCGAGTCGGCCGGCTGTCCGGCAGTGCCGGCTGCCGCTGCGGCCGTCTCAGTCTCCGCCGGACGATCCCGGCGCCCCGGTTTGCGGCGGCGCCCGCCGCGACTGGCGCCGCGCTTGCGGTCATTGCCGCCGCCGGCGCGCTCGCCCTCCTCGCCCGTCTCCTCGTCGAGCCCGCGCTGGGCCTCGGCCTCGGCGACCAGCGCCTGGCGGTCGGCAAGAGGCAGGCGGTAGTAGTCCGGATGGATTTCCGTAAAGGCCAGGAAACCGTGCCGGTTGCCGCCATATTCGACGAAGGCCGCCTGAAGCGACGGCTCGACCCGGGTCACCTTGGCGAGGTAGATATTGCCCTTGAGCTGCTGGCGGCTCGCCGCCTCGTACTCGAACTCGTCAAGCTTGTTACCGCTTACGACCGCGACCCGGGTTTCTTCCGGGTGCGTCGCGTCGATAAGCATCCTTTTGGTCATGCTCCACATCCTTGGGGAGCCACCAGCCGCCCCGCGCGACGGACAGGGCGGCGGCGCGTCATCCCGATCATCCGGAAGCCGTCCTTTGTCGTCCGGTCACGGCGCGGCAATGGCGCTCGACAGCAAGCCTATTGCCTTCAAGGCTCCGGGCAGACCGGAACCCCGCCGCATCACCGTCCGACCGTCCCGGCCGGCTTCCTCGTTTGAATCCCTTTCGTCGCCGAGCGGACGCCTTTTCCAAAACGGTCGACCCGGATAAACCTGTCGCTGCTGCGATCGTCCGTGGATGTCCCCACGGACCGATCTGAAATTCCGGGTCGCCGGTCGCACAGGAGAAAGACCGATCGGCATGTCGCGCAATTACGATAGCTGCGTGCGGCAAGCGCGACAATCGCAGAATGTGCGATTAAGCGCCCGATTGTGACATTCTTTTTCCTGGGGCGAAAGCGTTCGTCTCCGTTGCAACCGATTACTGTCGCCGCACTGCGACATGTTTGCAGTCATGGGGCGCCGGGCCGGCCACTTCAAGGGCTGCCGTCTTTCGCACCGGCCTTTCAAACCAGATCCTTGGGCGTGGCATGGCAGACCAATGTGCCGGTGGCGTGGCCGATCCCGGCCCAGTGCGCCAGCGGCAGCTTGATCGCCGCAAAGGAGGCGGTGGGGAACTTCGCCTTCAGGCGGGCGAGCTGTTCGGCATCGCCGCGCCGGGCCAGCGTGGTCACCAGGTCGTGCAGGTCGGGGTTGTGGGCGACGAGCAGCACGGACCGGACGCCGTCATCCAAGGCCATCATCGCCCGCATCAGCTCCCGCTCGCCGTTCAGATAGAGCCGCGGGACGAATTCGACGGGGGGCATGACCGGCCATTGGCCGGCGGCCAGGGCCAGGGTCTGCCGGGCCCGGGCCGCGGTCGAGCACAGCACGATCTCGGGCAAAAAGCGCCGCTGGGCCATGAACCGGCCCATGACCAGCGCGGCCCGCTCGCCGCGCGGGTCCAGCGGACGGTCATGGTCGGGCAGCGCCGGCGACTCCCACGAGGACTTGGCATGCCGCAGCAGATAGAGGCTGCGCAAAGCCGGGGAGGGCTCCGGCAGGTCGGCGGGCAGCGTGGTCACGGGATCGGATCCGGTCATGGCGACAACCAGCAAAGCGGTCTATAAGGGGCGTTGTTAGCAGGCAGCGTCTCCGGGGGCACCGCGCCCGTGGCGTCGGGCCGGCCACGACATCAAGGACAGGGCCGTGAGCATCGCCGAACCGGAAGATTTCGCCCCCAGCGATGCGGCAGTGATCGACCCCGCGTCGCCGCAACGCTTCATCAACCGCGAACTGTCCTGGCTGGCCTTCAATCAGCGGGTCCTGGACGAAGCCTATAACACGGCGCACCCACTATTGGAGCGGCTGCGGTTTTTGTCCATCTCGGCCAGCAACCTCGATGAATTCTACATGGTCCGCGTGGCCGGGTTGAAGGCCCAAGTCGCCCTGGGAGTCAAGAGCGCCAGCCAGGACGGGCTCACCCCGGCGCAGCAGCTGCAGGCCATTGCGTTGCGGGTGACCGAGCTGATGCGCGACCAGCAGGCCTGCTGGCGCCAGCTGCGCCAGTTGCTCAGGGATTCCGGGATCCTGGTGCTCGACCCGCGGGAGATTGACGAGGTCGACCGGCAATGGCTGGCGGAGACCTTCCAGCGCGACATTTTCCCCATCCTGACGCCGCTGGCCATCGATCCCGCCCACCCCTTCCCCTTCATCCCGAATCTCGGGCTCAGCCTCGCCATCCAGATCCTGAACCGCGAGGAAGCGGTGGAGCGCAACGCCCTGGTGCCGCTGCCGCCGCAGCTGCCCCGCTTCATCCGCCTGCCCGGCGAGAATATCCGCTTCTGCCTGTTCGAGGTGGTGGTGCTGATGTTCCTCGACCGGCTGTTCCCCGGCTTCGAGGCCCAGGACCATGGCGTGTTCCGGGTGATTCGCGACAGTGAAATGGAGATCGACGAAGAAGCGGAAGACCTGGTCAAAACGTTCGAAAGCGCGCTCAAGCGGCGGCGGCGCGGCAGCGTCATCCGGTTGACCGTCGATGCCGACATGCCCGCGCCGCTGCGGAATTTCGTCCGCAAGCAGCTCGCAGTGCCGGACGAGGACGTCTATCCGCTGGACGGGCTGATCGGCCTGGCCGACACCAAGGCCTGCGTCGTCGACGATCGGCCGGATCTGCTGTTCACGCCCTACAATCCGCGCTTTCCCGAGCGCATCCGCGATTTCGGGGGCGACAGCTTTGCCGCCATCCGGGCCAAGGACATCGTTGTCCATCATCCCTATGAGAGCTTCGACGTCGTCGTCCAGTTCCTGCAGCAGGCGGCCCAGGATCCGGACGTCGTCGCCATCAAGCAGACCATCTACCGCACCTCCAAGCACTCGCCGATCGTCGCGGCACTGATCGAGGCGGCGGAGGCCGGCAAGTCGGTGACGGCCATGGTGGAGCTCAAGGCCCGCTTCGACGAGGAGGCGAATATCCGCCAGGCCCGCGACCTGGAGCGGGCCGGCGCCCAGGTGGTCTACGGCTTCCTCAACCTGAAGACACACGCCAAGGTGTCGCTGGTGGTGCGGCGGGAAATCGGCGGCCTCGGCACCTATGTCCACTTCGGCACCGGCAATTATCATCCGATCACGGCAAAGATTTACACCGACCTCAGCTTCTTCACCTGCGATCCCGGGCTCTGCCACGACGCGGCGGTGATCTTCAATTATATGACCGGTTACGCCACCCCGAACCGGATGGAGAAGCTGGCCATTGCGCCGCTGCATCTGCGGGCGGTGCTGCTGGAGGGCATCGACCGCGAGATCGCCCACGCCAGGGAAGGCCGGCCGGGGCAGATTTGGGCCAAGATGAACTCGCTGGTCGACGGTGATATCATCGACGCGCTTTACCGGGCCTCGCAGGCGGGGGTGGAGATCGACCTGGTGGTCCGCGGCATCTGCTGCCTCAGGCCCGGCCTGCCCGGCCTGTCGGAGAATATCCGCGTCAAGAGCATTGTCGGGCGTTTCCTGGAGCACTCGCGTATCATCATCTTCGCCGACGGTGAGAGGCTGCCCTCGGCCAGGGCGGCCGTCTACATCTCCTCGGCCGACTGGATGCCGCGCAATCTCGACACCCGCATCGAAAGCCTGGTGCCGATCGAGAACCCGACCGTCCGCCGCCAGGTGATGGAGCAGATCATGGTCGCCAATCTCAAGGACGAGACCAGCAGCTGGCTCCTGGCCGGCGACGGCAATTACGAAAGACTGGCCGCCAGGCCCGGTGCCTTCAGCGCCCATCAATACTTCATGACCAATCCCAGCCTGTCCGGGCGCGGCAGCGCCTCCGACCAGGGTACGGAGGCGCCCGATCTGATGCCCCCGGCCATCGATTCCTGACGCGAAAGGGGCCGCGACCATGCCCGAAGGTCCGGGCCGATGATCATGCCGCTGGAACGGGCGCGGGATGCCAGGCGGCTGGCCGTCATCGATGTCGGCTCCAACTCGATTCGGCTGGTCGTGTTCGACGAGCTGGGCCGCGCCCCGCTCTCCGTGTTCAACGAACGGGTGATGTGCGGGCTCGGCCGGGAGCTGGCGCGGACCGGCCGCCTTCATGCGGGCGGGGTGAAGCTGGCGCTCGACAATCTTGCCCGCTTCACCCGGCTGCTGCAGGGCATGCATGTCGACCGGGTCGATGTGCTGGCCACGGCGGCGGTGCGCGAAGCGGAAGACGGCCCGTCTTTCGTCGACCAGGTCAAGCGTCGCTGCAATCTCGACGTCACGGTCATCGACGGCACGGAAGAGGCGCGGCTCTCCGCCCTCGGCGTGTTGTCCGGGGCACCGGGAGCGGACGGCGTGGTCGGCGACCAGGGCGGCGGCTCGCTGGAACTGGTCGGGCTCGACCAGGGCCGCCTGCGCGATCAGGTCAGCCTGCCGCTCGGCCCCTTCCGGCTGATGGAGATCGATGGCGGGCGCGACGCGATGCGCGCCCATATTGCCCGGACGCTCGACGGGCAGCGCTGGCTGCAGGCCTGGCAAGGGCGGACGCTGTTTCCGGTCGGCGGCGCCTGGCGCACCCTGGCGCGCATCGACATGGACAATCGCGGCCACCCGCTGCACATCATCCAGAACTACACCGTCCGTCCCGACGACCTGGCCAATGTGGCGGGGCTGATCGCCCGCCAGGGCAAATCCTCGCTGGCCCGGATGGCGGCCGTCTCCAAGCGCCGGACCGAGACGCTGCCCTATGCCGCCATGGTGCTGGAAGCGCTGATCGCCCGGCTGCAGCCGCGCGACGTGGTGTTCTCGGCCTTCGGGCTGCGCGAAGGCCATCTTTACGACCTGCTCTCGGAAGACGACAAGGCGCTCGACCCGCTGCTCGCCGCCTGCGCCGACATCGCCCGCCGGCTCGGCCGGTTCGGCCATGCCGAGCTGATCGCCGCCTGGACCGGTCCGCTGTTCGACGAGGGCGATGCCCGTTTCGACCGGCTGCGCACGGCCGCCTGCCTGCTGAGCGACATTGCGTGGTCGGAACACCCGGATTACCGGGCCGAACATGCCCGCCTGAAGGCTCTGCGCCTGCCGATCGTCGGCATCGATCATCCCGGCCGGGCGCTGCTCGCCGCCGCGCTGGCGGTGCGCTATGGCGGTGCCCTGGGCGACAGCCAGACCGAACCCTCGCTCGCCCTGCTCGACGAAACGGAGCGCATCCGGGCCCATCGGCTGGGCCTGGCGCTCAGGCTTGCCCATACCCTGTCCGGCGGTGCGGCCGAGCTTCTGGAGCGCACGGCGCTGGTGCGCGACGGGGCGGAACTCTTGTTGACCCTGCCGCCCGACGAGGCGGCGCTATCGGGCCATGTCGTGCAGCGGCGGCTCAACGCCCTGGCATCGGCCTTTGGTGCCGTCGGGCGAATCACGGTGGACCCGCGCGGCCTCGTGTGAGTTCCCCTTTCCCCCGCCGCAGCGGGTTGTGGTACAGAAGCGGTGGCGCCGGTTGGCGCCCCGCTATCACGCCCGCAGGAGACCTCGCCATGGCCACCAATGAAAGCCTGACAGAAATTCTCGACAAGGCCCATGAGACCGACGCGCTGAAGGATATTGCAAAGATGTCGCCGGCCGTGCTTCAGGGCGTTTCGGAGAACGACGCCAAGCTTCTGCAGGAGGCCTTCGGCATCAAGACCGTCTCCGACATGGCCACCAACAAGTTCTTCCTCTGGGCCCAGGCCATCCACACCCTGGCGCAATACGAGAAGTAGACGCCGGCGAGTCCGCACGCGGCGGCCGGACGGCTCATTCGTGCCGGAGCACCCGGTCGACGAGCCAGTCGGCCCAGCCGCGCGACTGGAACTTCTCCCGGACCGTGTCCGGGTCGTAGACCGTGTCGACCCATTCCATGAAGCCGATCGGGGTGCGGGCGGCGTAGTCCCGGTATTGCACAAAGAAGAAGTCGAGAATGCCGGTCTTGGCGGCGCGGACATGGCCGTAGCGCAGGCTGAGCTGCCCCATCGCCTCCGCGACCGGGCGTCCCTCGTGCAGGATCAGATAGAGCGCGCTCATCAGACCGGCACGGTCGGCGCCGGATTTGCAATGCAGCAGGGCCGGATAGTCGATTGACCCAAAAATCTCGCTTGCGCCGTGAAGCTTGTCCTTGCGCGGCGTGTCCCGACTATTGAGCGAGAAATCGACCAGCGCCAGGCCGTGGCTCCGGCAGGCCTCCGCCTCCAGCCGATAGGAGCCGGTGTCGCTGGCGCCGCGCAGGTTCACGATCGTGCGGATCCCGGCCCGGGCGAAGCGGCGGATGTGATACGGCGCCGGCTGGCTGGCGCGCCAGAGCTCCGGCGTGACCCGGTGGCAATTGCTGTAGACCGCCCGGATGAAGCCGTGGTCGACGATGGCCTGGTCGAAATGGGCGAAGGCCGGCTGGGCCCAGCCGGGCAGGCGGTGCGCCGCCCGGTTGAGCCAGCGGCGGTGATCGATATTAAGCTTCATGGGGGCGATGGCGACGGGGTTGCGGAACGAGTCCCGTCTTGTACACCGTGCGCCCTGCGTCGGGCGACGGCTGAGTCGGCCGCCGCACTAGCTCTCGACCGGATCAGGGGGACCACCCCTCCTCGAGCAGGCGGCTTTCCTCCTGCGGGGCAAGAGGCTGGCCTGCGCCCATCGCGTCGAGCATGGAGCCCAGGGCATCCCCCGCCGGTCCGCCGGCCGGGACAAAGCCGTTTGCGCCCGATGGCGTTTGCTGGGGTGCGGCCACCAGGATCTCGACATGCCAGTCGCCGGACGGCGTGCGGCAGGCGATCCCGAGTTCCGTTTCCTGCGGCAGCGCCTCCACGACTTCGAACTCGCGGCAGTAGCGTCCCGCCGCGTCGCGGAACGTCAGCATCGGACGCACGCCGCTGTCCGTGATGCTGCCGCTGGCAAGCGTCTCCAGGGCCGTGAAGAGCGGCCCGCCGGGTTGTGCCGTCCCCGGCGCGGCGACAACACGCGTGTCAGTCCCCGGGCCCCAGAGCAGCCCGCCGATGCCCAGGCCGGCCGCCAGGCCGAAGACCAGCGCGACCGATGCGGCGAGGGCGGCGGGCCGGCGGCTTGGCCGATGCGCCCGGCGCCCGAAGCCCCGTGCGGCCGGGACGGCCGCCCCGGCCGGATGGCTCTCGATCGCCCTCCGGATTGCGGCCGGGACCGGCTCCGCCAGAGGATCCTCATAGGCCGCCATCAATGCTTGATTGGTTTTGCGTACGGCTTCGGCATAGGCCCCGGCCTCGGGGTCGGCAACGACCAGGCGAGCGATCCGCTCGGCATCCGTGCCGTCGAGCTGACCGTCCACCCAGGCGGCGATCTCGGCCTCGGTCCATTCGGTGCTCATGGTGTCGTGTCCTTGGTGCTGGCCATCAACCGGGCGCGCGCGCGTGCCAGACGGCTCATGACCGTCCCGACCGGAATTGAGAGGATCGCGGCGGTTTCGGCGTAGGAGGCGCCCTCGATGGCAACCAGCGCGATCACTGCCCGTTGGTCTTCCGGCAGCGCGTCCATCGCGTCGCGCACCCGTACCAGCGTCAGCCGGTCTTCGGACTGCCGGACTGCGGCGCCCTCGTCCGAGAGGCGGTCAAGCGCCTCCGGATCCGACCGCGTGTCCCAACGGCGTGTGCGCCGCATCGTATCGAGCCAAGTCGTTTGCACGATCCGGAACAGCCAGCTGTCCAGCCGCGTCCCGTCGCGGTACTGATGCAGCCGTTCCAGGGCCTTGATGCAGGCCGTCTGCACGAGATCGTCGCCGTCGGGCTTCGAACCTGTCAGCGCGTAGGCGAAGCGGCGCAGGCGCGGCACCAGCGCTACCATTTCGGCTTTGATCGTCTCGTGCATCATCGATCCGCGGTTCGTCGCGCCGTCGTCGGGGGGACAACGGCGCGCCCGCGCATCTATTCCCGAAACCGACGACTTTTCCCAGGGCTCGGGCGTTGTCGGCCGGAGGCGGCAAGCGGAGGATCCGATCCATGTCGAGAATTCTGAGATTGTGCGCCGTTGCGATGGTCCTTGTCCTTCTCCAGCACGAGGCCCCGCAAGACGGCAGGCTGATCGGCCAGGCCCAGGCCGATGACGGCGACGGCGGCGGAGGAGACGGAGGCGACGGAGGCGACGGAGGCGACGGTGGGGATGGAGGAGATGGCGGCGACAATGGCGGCGGCGACAATGGCGGCGGCGACAATGGTGACGGCGACAATGGCGACGATGATGGCGGCGGCGGACGGGACGCCCCTTCGGACGGCGGCGAGGGTCGGGGCGTGCGCGCCTCCAATGGCGGCTCCGGCGGCGGCGACCCTTTCGGGGCCGTCATCGACTTTCTGTTTGGAACGGAAGGCAGTGATTTCGTTGAGGACGAGCTCATCGCCGTGCGGCTGGCGGTCGCCGACCGGACGGCCCTCCTGAATGCCGGCTTCCGCGTTCTCCTGGAGCAGCCGCTGCCCGGCATCGGTGAGGTTCTGACTATTCTGGCCGTTCCGGCCGGCCTGGGAAGCGAGGAGGGGCTCGGCGTTGCCCGCGGCCTCGCCCCGGATGCCCTGATCGACCTCAATCACCTTTATGCCGGCGGCGGGACAGGGTGCGCCGGCGAGGCCTGCTGGGGGGCCCGGCTGGTCGGGTTGACGCCCCTGCCGGCGACGGCCTGTGTGCGGGGTGCGCCGATCGCCGTCATCGACACGGCTGTCGAGTCAAGCCACCCGGCATTCGCCGGAGCCCGGATTGAGACCCGGAGTTTCCTGCGGCCGGCCACGCCGCCGGGGGCCTCTGCGCACGGGACCGCGATTGCCGCCCTGCTGGTCGGCACGGTGCATCCCGAAGCCCGGCCGCTTGCGCCCGGCGCATCGCTGCTGGCGGCCGAAGTCTTTGGTGCCGACGATGACGGCACGGTGCTGGCGGACGCGGCAGCCATCCTGCGGGCGATCGATTGGGCGATGACCAGGCGGGCCCGGGTCATCGCCCTCAGCCTGGCGGGGCCGCCCAACGCCTTGCTGCGGCTCGGGACGCAGCGCGCGGCGGCGCGGGCCAACCTGGTGGCCGCCGCCGGCAATGGCGGGCCGGGGGGCGAGCCGGCCTATCCCGCCGCCTGGCCGGAGGTGATGGCGGTCGCCGCTGTCGACCGGCGGATGCGTCCTTATCGTCGGGGCACCCGGGGAGACTATGTCGAAATCGCCGCGCCCGGCGTGGACGTGCTGTCTGCCGGGGTCGGCGGTGGCCGGCAGGCCTGGACCGGCAGCAGCTTCGCCGTGCCGTTCGTGGCCGCGGCCTTGCTGCGCGCCCGGGCCGAGAGCGGCGGCGATCCGCAGGCTGCCCGGCAACGCCTGGCCCGCAGTGCTCGCGACCTCGGCGCGCCGGGACGCGACCCCATCTTCGGCCATGGCCTGCTCAGCGATCCCGGAAATCGGTGCTGGTGAGACGAGGCTTGTCGATTCCCGGGGAATAGGCGCCGGGACCCGGCGTTGTCCCGGCGCCGGCTGCCCGATGGCGGCTGATCCCTAGGGAAAACGGAGACCGGAAGAATGGTGACGACCCGCATCAACGCCGACCGCCTGGCCGCACTCAAGCCGTCCTTCGCGACGCGCCGCGTCGATCGGAACGATATCGGCAGCCTTGACCGGGAGGCCTCGGACCTGAAGCCGGGAGACCTGGTGGTGGCGCGCGTCACCGAGGTCGGCCATCACGCCAACATCGAACGCCCGAATGGACGCCGGTCGAAGCTGTTTTCCGGCGATGAGATTCTCGTCGCCTGCGGGGCGCGCTATGCGCCGGACCAGTTCGAGGCCGAGGCTCCGGTGGCCGTCGGGCCTGCCGAGCTGGTGGCGGCAGGCGGCATTGTCGGCCATGTCGGCTGCGCCCATGACCGCATGAAGCCGGCGACGCAGGTCACGATCCTGGGCGCGGCCTGCCGCCGCGACGGCCGGCGTCTGACGCTGGCCGACTATGCCCTTCGGACCCCGCCCGCGCCGGTGACGGTGCCGGTGGTCGCCGTCTGCGGCACCGCCATGAATGCCGGGAAGACCCATACGGCGGCATCCCTGGTGCGCGGGCTTGCCGTCAGCGGCGTGCGCGTGGCGGCGATCAAGGTCACCGGCACCGGCGCCGGCGGCGATCTCTGGTCCTTTCACGATGCCGGAGCGGCGTTCGTCGGCGATTTCACCGATGCCGGGTTCGCGACGACCTACCGGCAGCCGGTCCCAGACATCCTTGAGGGGGCCCGGCGACTAATCACCGAGGCGGAAGCCGCCGGCTGTGCGGCCATCGTCCTCGAAGTGGCCGACGGTTTGTGCCAGGCCGAGACGGCGGCGCTGCTGCAGGCGGACGGATTTCGGGAGATGCTGTCGGGCGTCATTTTCGCAGCCGGCGATGCCATGGGGGCCGAGGCGGGCGTCGCCTGGCTGCGGCGGGCCGGCCACCGGGTTCTGGCCGTGGCCGGGCGTCTCACCTGTGCGCCGCTGGCGGTGCGCGAGGCCGAAGCCGCCATCGGGATCCCCTGCCTGACGCCGGCCGACTTCCTCTCTCGCGACCCTCTCGCCCGGTTGCTGCCGAGTTTCTGCATGACGCCCGTGCCGGAACCCGGGTGGATTGCCGCCTGAAGGTCCGGTGGGTTGGAGGATCGTCCGATGTCCCCGCGCCACGTGCCTTCCAACGGCCTTCCCGGTCTGCTGGCCGGACGCCGGCGCCGTTGGGCCTTTGCCCGGCTGCTGGCCAACGGCCTCGTGCAGGCCGGGGGTGCCGTCGCCCTGCCCTTCGCCATTGCCGCACAGACGGATGGGGTGACGCCGTCCGGGCTGGCCGGGCTGGCCGGCCTGGCAGTTTTGCTGGTCGGGGCGAAGGCTCTGGAATTCATCGATGCCGAACGGCTCGGTGCCGACTATGTCCAGCGCGTGCGGTTGTCGCTGCTCGACGGATTGCTGGCCGGCACGGCCTCGACCCGCCACGGCGTTGCCATGAGCCGGCTGATGAATGACCTCTCCGCCCTGAAGGACTGGGTCGGTCTTGGCCTCGCCCGGCTGATCGTCGCGCCGCTGGCCTTGGGCGGCTGCCTCGCCGCGGCGGCACTGATTTCGCCGCTGCACCTTCTCGTTCTGGCTGCGCCGGTGCTGCTGGCGGGGCTGGTCGGCGGGGCGCTGGTCGCACCGCTCCGGCGGCGGGTTGGCGAGGTGCGACGACGCCGCGGGCGTGTCGCGGCGCGGGCCGGCGAGACGCTGCTGGCACGCGATCTCCTGAAGACCTTCGGTCAGGGCGGCCGGGGGCGGCGTCGGGTGGCCAGGGCCGGCCGGGCCCTTTACGAGGCCCAGATCCATCGCATGAGGCTGGCCGGCCTTGTCCGGGCCATGCCGGACATGCTGCTGCCGATGACCGTGCTGCTGGCCGTCATCGTCGGGATGCCGTTCCGATCGGATACGGTCAGCATTGCCCTTCTTGCGGGGTTGGCCGCCGATCCGGTCCGCAAGGCCCTGCGCGCGATCGAATACCGGGCCGCGTTCGTCGTCGCCCGCCAGCGGCTGCTGCCCGGGCTCGGCCGCGGCCGGGTTCGGAATGCCCGACCGGCGACGCCCGCCGGTTCGGCAATCGACCCCCCGCCGGCCGGGTTGCATATGCTGAGGGGCCCGCATGCGGTTGCCCGCAGCTGCGTGCCCGAAGGCGCCGTGGCGGTCACGGCGACGCCCGACGTCCTGCCGGGATCGCTGCGCCGGAACATCGACCTGACCCGACGCTGGCGCGGGGCGGACGACGGACTCGGCGAGATTGCCGCGGCATGCGGGCTGGCCGGTCCCGACTTTGCGCCGCAGGGGCTGGACACCCGGTTGCGGGAACGCGATCCACGCCTTTCCGGCTCCCTGGCCGCCCGCCTGTCGCTGGCCCGGGCGCTGGCCGCCGGGGTGCCGGCCGTCTGTGTCGATGCCCCGGTGCTTCTGGCGGAGGCCGAGGGCCGCGACCTTCTCAGGACGGTTCCGGACCGCTGGCCGGTGGCGCTGTACGTTCTGGACGGGGAGTCCGGTCCTGCGGAGCCGCGTTTCGCGCCAGAGCCATCCCCAGCTGCAGGGCCGTCATGAACCGTGATGCGGCCCCGGCGAGCAGCGGCTCGGCCTCGGCCATCGCCTCTTTCAGCGCCATCGGCCGGTCGACGATCGGCACGACAGCCGACACGCCCTCGGATCGGAGGTCCTGCGGATCGCCCTCGATCAGGCCGGCAATGGCGATGGCGGGCACGCCGGCCGCCCTGGCACGGCGGGCGACGCTGACCGGGACCTTGCCGGCCAGCGACTGTGCGTCCAGCCGGCCCTCGCCGGTGATGACGAGGTCGGCACCGGCGATCGCCGCATCGAGGCCGGCGAGGCCGGCGATCAGCGGGAACCCCGCCCGCATCTCCGCCCCCGCGGCCGAGCACAGCAGGAACCCGATGCCGCCGGCCGCCCCGGCCCCGGGTGTCTCGCGATGGTCGACGCCGGTCGTCGCGACCACCCGTTCGGCGAATTGCGCCATGCCGGCCTCGAAGACGGGAATGTCGGCTTCGGCCACGCCTTTTTGCGGGCCGAACACATGCACCGCGCCCTGCGGGCCGAGCAGCGGGCTGGTGACGTCGGTGGCGATCGTCAGGTTCACGGCGCGCAGGCGCCGGTCGAGCCCCGCAAGGTCGATGGCGGCGATACGGCCCAGCGTGCCGCCGGCGCCACGCAGCGGTTCGCCGTCGGCATCGAGGAAGCGGGCGCCGAGGGCGGCCAGGAGGCCGGTGCCGCCGTCGACCGTGGCGCTGCCGCCAATGCCGAGCAGGATGCGGGCCGCCCCGCGGTCCAGGGCGTCGCGGATCAGAACGCCGGTGCCGAAGGTCGAGGCGCGGACCGGGTCGGGGCTGTCGCCGAGCAGCGGCAGGCCGGAGGCGGCGGCCATTTCAATGACAGCCAGCCGCTCGCCGGCGATCCAGCCATAGGCGGCGTCGACCGGCCGGTCGAGCGGGTCGGGCACGGTGCAGCCGACGCGCTCGCCGCCGAGACAGGCGATCAGGGCCTCGACTGTGCCCTCGCCGCCGTCGGCCATGGGCAGCAGGACCGTTTCGACGGTCCCGTCGACCCGGCGGAGGCCGTCGGCGATGGCCGCCGCCACGGCCGGCGCCGTGGCCGAGCCCTTGAAGGAATCGGGGGCGATCAAAATCCGCATGCGGTTCCGCTCTCGGCCGGCGCCGGCGATTTCGGCCGGCCGGCTCCCTTCCGGTGTCTCTTGCCCTCAGGATAGTGCTAGAACCGGTCGGCGCCCAGCGCTTCCCAGCAGGCGACTCCCGGAGCGAGGCGACGATCCCGCCGATGCCATGCAGCTGAAGATCATCGAAGTGGTGGCCCCGCGCGGCCATGCCGACACGCTCACCGCCATTGCCGAGCAGGCGGAGGCGACCGACTGGACGACCGCCGAACTCGCCGATCCGGACATGGTGGCGGTGCGCATCCTCTGCGGGCCGGATGCCCGGCAGGCGATGATCGACCGTATCCAGACGGTGCTGGCCGGGGCCGAGCGCTGGCGGCTGTCGCTGCTGCCGGTGGACGCGACCCTGCCCGCGCCGCGCCGCGACGAAGAGACCATCGAAGCCGAACGCAGGAAGGCGGTCACCGCGACCCGCGAAGAGCTCTACACCGCCGTCTCGGCCGGAGCGGCGATCGACAGCAATTTCGTCGTCTTTATCGCCGTTTCGACGGTGGTTGCCGCGCTGGGCCTGACCACCGACAATGTCGCGGTGATTATCGGCGCCATGGTCATTGCGCCGCTGCTCGGGCCCAGCCTCGCCTTCGCCCTGGCCACGGCACTCGGCGACAGGGTTCTGCTCGGCCGGGCGCTGCGCACCGGGGCGCTGGGCCTGGGGCTGGCGATTGCCCTCTCCGCCCTTCTCAGCACGATCGTGCCGGTCCCGACGGACGGCGCCGAGCTGCTGGCCCGCACGGCTATCGGCTATGACGGCATCGCTCTGGCGCTGGCGTCCGGCGCGGCCGCCGCGTTGTCGCTGACGGCGGGCCTGTCGACGGCCCTGGTCGGGGTGATGGTGGCCGTCGCCCTTCTGCCGCCGGCGGCGACGGCGGGGCTGATGTTCGGCATCGGCGCCATCGGCCCGGCGCTGGGAGCGCTGATGCTGCTGGCGGCCAATCTGATCGCCCTCAATCTGATGGGTCAGACGGTCTTCCTGCTGAAAGGCATCCGGCCGCAGCGCTGGCTGGAACGCGCGGCCGCGCGCCAGTCGGTCGGGCTCAGCATCGCCCTGTCGCTGGCCTTGCTGGCTGCAATCATCGTGCTGATCGCCCTGGGACAGGACTCGCCGGGATGAGCCGCGCGGTCAGCCGCTGCGGGCGCGCTCGACGGCGCTGATGACGGGCGTGGCGCGCAGGGCGGCGATGATGTTCGACAGGTGCTTGACGTCGGTGACGTCGATGTCGATCAGCATCTCGAAGAAGTCGGGCGAGCGGCTGGTGATCTTGAGATTGGTGATATTGCCGCCGTTCTTTCCGATCACCATGGACAGGGTGCCGAGACTGCCGGGCTCGTTGGCCAGCACCGTGTGCAGCCGCCCGACCTGGTTTTCCTTGGCCTCGGCGTCCCAGCTGACGTCGAGCCAGCGTTCGGGCGCGTTGTAGAAGCTTTCCAGCGTCTCGCAGTCGATGGTGTGGATGGTCACGCCTTTGCCGGTGGTGACGATGCCGACGATGCGGTCTCCCGGAATGGGGTGGCAGCAGCGGGCATAGTGCACGGCCATGCCGGGGATCAGCCCGCGGATCGCCAGGGGCGGGTGCTTGGCGTCCTTGACGTGCCGGCTGCGCGCCCGGTTGATCGGCACGACATTGTCGTCGCGCTGGGCGCTGGCGCGATGGCCGGGGAAGACGGCGTGGAAGACCTCCCGGCTGGTGACGGTGGCCGAGCCGACCGCGGCATAGAGGTCCTCGACGGCCTGGACCTTGAACTGTTTGAGGACTCCCTCCAGCGCCTTTTCAGTGAAATCATAGCCTTCCTGCCGGAACACCTTCTGCAGCATCGCCCGGCCGAGCTCCGCGTATTGTGCGCGCTGCTGCTGGCGGATGAAGCGGCGGATGCGGGCCCGCGCCTTGCCGGTGACGGCGAAGCGCTCCCATTCCGGCGAGGGCGAGGAGGTCTTCGAGGTGACGATCTCCACCTGGTCGCCGTTGTTGAGCGCCTGGCGCAGCGTGACCATGCGGCCGTTCACCTTGGCGCCGACGCAGCGGTCGCCGACCTCGGAATGCACGGCGTAGGCGAAGTCGATCGGCGTCGCCCCCTGCGGCAGGGAGATCAGCATGCCCTTGGGCGTGAAGCAGAAGACCTGGTCCTGGAACAGCTCCAGCTTGGTGTGTTCCAGGAACTCCTCCGGCTTCTGGGCCGTCTCGAGAATGTCGAGCAGCTGCCGCAGCCAGCGGTATTTCGGCATGTCCTTCGGCCGGCCGCCCTGCTTGTAGGCCCAGTGCGCGGCAACGCCGAGCTCCGCCACCTCGTGCATGTCGCCGGTCCGGATCTGGATCTCGATGCGCTGCTGGAAGGGGCCGAGGATGGCGGTGTGCAGGGAGCGATAGCCGTTCGGCTTGGGCGTCGAGATATAGTCCTTGAAGCGCCCGGGGATCGAGGCATAGCGGTGGTGGATCAGGCCCAGCGCCTGGTAGCACTCGCCCGGATCGGCGACGACGACCCGGAAGGCCATGATGTCGGACAGCTGCTCGAACGCCACGCTCTTGCGCTGCATCTTCCGCCAGATGGAATAGGGGCGCTTTTCCCGGCCGGTGATCTCGGCCTTCAGACCGCCGCGTTCCAGCACGCCTTCGAGTTCGGCGATGATCCGGCCGGTCAGGTCGCCGCCTTCCTTGCGCAGGAAGAACAGCCGCTGAACGATGCTTTCGCGCGCATCCGGGTTGAGCTGGGCGAAGGCGAGATCTTCCAGCTCGTCCTTCATCTCGTGAATGCCGATGCGCTCGGCCAGAGGCGCGTAAATCTCCAGCGTCTCGCGCGCGATGCGCTTGCGCTTTTCGTCGTCGCGAATGTGCTGCAGGGTGCGCATGTTGTGCAGCCGGTCGGCCAGCTTGACCAGCAGCACCCGCAGGTCCTTGGACATGGCCAGGACCAGCTTGCGGAAATTCTCGGCCTGCTTGTCGGCGTCGCTCTGCAGTTCGAGCTTGGACAGTTTGGTGACGCCGTCGACCAGCTCGCGGATTTCCGCGCCGAACAGCTTGTCCAGGTCTTCCAGGCTGGCGACCGTGTCCTCCACCGTGTCGTGGAGCAGACCGGTGACGATCGAACCGGTGTCAAGCTTCATGTCGGCCAGAATGCCGGCGACCTCGAGCGGATGGAGGAAATAGGGATCGCCCGAGGCGCGGCGCTGCTGGCCATGCGCCTTCATGGAAAAGACGTAGGCGCGGTTGATCAGATCTTCGTCGGCAACCGGATCATAGGCCTTGACGCGTTCGACAAGCTCGTACTGGCGGATCATCGGCTTGCCCGGTGCCCGGTGTTATCAGCGGGAGAACGGGTCTTCCGCGTCCTCCGCCTCCGGCAAAGGCGCGAGCTCCTCGCCCGTCACGTCATTGCTGAGATCGGCCTCCGCCAGCCCTTCCTCGCCCAGTTCGTCGAGATCCTCGCCGACTTCCTCTTCATCCTCCTCGGCGCCCAGGCCTTCCGCGCCGAGTTCATCCTCCGCGCCGAGCTCCTCCTCAAAGGTGTCCGGCGCGAAGCCCTCGGTTTCCGGATCGCCGGTGTCCTCCCCATCCTCGCGCAGGGCATCGAGGGAGATTTCGTCGGACTGCGGGCTGTCCGGCGAGTCGGGCGCGACATGACCGGGCGGCTGGCTCAGGGCCTCTTCCTCGCCGGCCATCAATTCGATGACGTCCTCTTCCGCCTCTTCCGCTTCCAGATGGCGCTGATGGCCGCGGACCACGGAGTCGCGCAGCTGGTCCACGGCGACGGTCCCATCGGCGATCTCCCGCAAAGCGACGACCGGGTTCTTGTCATTGTCGCGCTCGATGGTCAGGTTCGCGCCCGCCGTCAGTTCGCGCGAGCGCTGAGCGGCGAGAATGGCCAGTTCGAACCGGTTCGGAACCCGGACGACGCAATCTTCGACGGTCACGCGTGCCATGGCACTGTCTAACCCTTAATGACGGATATGTGGGAGGCAATATATGCGGCGGAGGCGCTCGCAGCAAGCAAGCCGGGCCTTTCGGGACCGGCCGGGAGGCTCGGGGCCGCGCCCGCAAAACCGCTGCGGCAGGACGCCGCGGGTGCCTCGAGGGTTCCGGCGCTTACTTGGGAGCAACGGTGCCCCGAAATGTTTGACTTCGGGAGCCGAACCGTTTAGCGATGAAGGGTCAAGTGTCAAAAGCTTGGGCGTTAGCAGAAAAGGCAGGAGATGATATTTTACAAGGAAGAGCGACTGGCTCTCTTCATTGACGGAGCCAACCTATACGCGGCCGCACGGTCTCTCGGTTTCGACGTCGATTACAAACGGCTTTTGGATCTGTTCTCTAAGAAAGGACGCATGATCCGGGCGTTCTACTACACGACGCTCATCGAAGACCAGGAATACTCGCCGATCCGTCCCTTGATCGACTGGCTTGACTATAACGGTTACACAATGGTGACCAAGCCGATCAAGGAATTCACCGATGCCCAGGGCCGCCGTAAGGCCAAGGGCAGCGTCGACATCGACCTGGTCATCGATGCCATGGAGATGGCCGACAAGGTGGACCACATCCTCCTCTTCTCGGGGGACGGCGATTTCCGCCGGCTGGTCGACGCCGTGCAGCGGAAGGGCGTGCGGGTCACCGTGGTCAGCACCATCAAGGCGCAGCCGCCGATGGTGGCCGACGAATTGCGGCGCCAGGCCGACAACTTCATCGAGCTCATGGACCTCGCCCCGCATATCCAGCGGAACAACACCCAGCAGCGGGATATGCAGCGACCCGCCCCGGAAGGCTATCCGGAAGGCGAGGACGAGGACGAGGGTTATTACCGCAACTCGGCGTGAGCGACGGCGAGGCGGCGGGAAACGAGGCGGACCCGGCCGTATGGACCGGGCCGCCTGGCGATTGTTCGCTCTGCCCGCGGCTCGCGGCCTTTCGCGCCGATAACCGGCGGGCCTATCCCGCGTTTTTCAACGCGCCGGTGCCGTCTTTCGGCAGTCCGGACGCGCCGCTGCTGGTTGTCGGACTGGCTCCGGGTCTGAAAGGGGCCAACCGCACCGGCCGGCCTTTCACCGGCGATTTCGCCGGCGAACTCCTTTATGGCACGCTCAAGCGCTTCGGCTTTGCGGAGGGCGACTATGCGGCGCGGGCCGATGACGGCTTGGTCCTGCGCGACTGCCGCATTACCAATGCCGTGCGCTGCGTGCCGCCTGAGAACAAGCCCACCGGCACGGAAGTGACGACCTGCCGGGCATTTCTTGGCGCGGAACTGGCCGCCCTCCCGCATCTACGGGTGGTGGTGGCGCTGGGAGCGGTGGCCCATCGCTCGCTGGTGGCGGCGACGGGGATGCGGCAGGCGGCCTGTCCCTTTGTCCATGGTGCCTGGTCCGTGACGCCCGGCGGCCTGGAGATCGGCGCCAGTTATCACTGCTCGCGCTACAATACCGCCACCGGCCGGCTGACCCCGGCGATGTTCCACGCCGTCTTTGCCGAAGCACGCCGCCGCCTCGACGCCGCGGGCGGCTGACGGCTCTTTCAATCCCCGTCCCGGAGCAGGCGCTGCAAGGCGCGGGCGACCGCCGGGGCGCCGTCCTCATCGCGACTGAGCTTTTGCAACCGTGACAGCGAATCACGCGCCCGGACGGCCCGGCGAGCGCTGTCGACGGCTTCCGGGTCGACGGTTCCGGCAATGCGGGGGCCCGGGGCAGGGGCGGTGGGCTGCGCCCGCATGCGCAGGTGTGATATGGCCTTCATGGCAAGCCTTCAAATAAAGTCGGCCCGATATGGCGCGAGCCCGAGTTGGCACATCACCCGATGCGCATGGATATCTATTTTCCTTCGTTTTCGTTATCAAATTATTAGGTTCTGTTGCAGAAAATTTTCATAGAATACACAAAACCTGTCGATGTTTTGTCGTGCATTGCCGCCGATCCGTGCCGTGCTATCTTACGGAGTCGTGGTTTCTGGTTGCGGACTCTGCCGAGCGGTTGACTTTCACGAAGAAAGGCGATGGCAAGTCCCTTCCCTTTTGAGGGGAGCAATTCTTAACCAACCTCCCTTTCTGGGGCAGGCTGTCTTGTCATGATCGGAGAAAGCCGCTAGCTTACGACAAAACCAAAAATCGTCTGGGCGGGAGCCGCCGCACGGCCTGTCTAATTTCCGCTTGTTTCTGTCCGGCCACCGCGACAGGCCTGAACAGGCAAACTCAGGATGGCAACGTGATTCCAGATTTGGCGCAGCGCATGGACCAGACCCCTGTCTGTCGGAATATCTATGTTTCCGGCCGCCGAACCAGTGTCCGGATGGAACCGGTCATGTGGCAGAGCCTCGACGAGATCCGCGACCGCGAGAACATGACCCTCAATCAGCTCTGCGGCCTGATCGATTCGGTCCGCGGCGAAGCCGGACTCACCGCGGCGCTGCGCATTTTCATCATCAGCTATTACCGGGCCCAGACCCAGGGTGACAGTGCCGCTCCGCGCATCGCCGATGCCCTGCGGCGCTTCGATCCGAATGCCGAGCGGCGGAGCCGCTCGCTGTCCCAGGCCCTGCAGGTCTTCGGCTGAGCACCAGCCCCGGCAGACCGGCGCCGTCTACCAGGTCAGGCCGGCAATGGCGCCGTCCGGCCGGGCATCGCAGCTCGCGGCAAGATGCCGGACTTTCTCCGGGTCCGGCGTGCGCCCGTCCGGCCCAACCAGTTCGGCGCCATGGATGCCGCCGGTGACCAGCAGGCTGGCGAGTCCGGCGCGGTTGGCCCCGGCGATATCGGTGAGAAAATTGTCGCCCACGGCCAGGATACGGGGGGGCGGCATGTCGCCCAGCAGGGCCAGGCATTGCCGGTAGATCGGCGGGTGCGGCTTGCCGTGATAGGCGACGCGGCCGCCCAGCCCCTCGTAATGGCGGGCCAGCAGGCCGGCGCAGATGGCGATCTTGTCGCCCATCATCACGGTCAGATCGGGATTGGCGCAGATCATCGGCAGGCGGCAGCGGGCGGCCGCCTCCAGCGCCGGCACATAGTCCTCAAGCGTATCGTCATAGCCGTCGGCCCCGGTGTTGAGCACGAAATCCGCCGCCTCGGGCGCGTCCACCAGCGTCAGGTCCAGGCCCGCGTGCACCGAATCGTCGCGTGGCGGGCCGAGATGCCAGCAGCGGCGGCCGAGCCTGGCGTGGAAATCGTCGGGCGGATCGGCGATGGCCCGGTGCGCGGCCTCGCCGGAGGACAGGACCTCGTCATAAAGGCGGCGCGGCACGCCGATTTCCTCCAGCCGGGCGACGACATCGGCGACCCGGCGCGGCGCGTTGGAGAGCAGGCAGGTGCGCTTGCCGGCCTGTTTCAGCCGGGCGAGGCAGTCGAGCACGCCCGGATAGGGTTCCAGGCCGTTATGGATGACGCCCCAGAGATCGAGGATATAGCCGTCATAGCGGTCGGCCCATTCGGAAAGGCCGGCAAGCACCGGCATGGCGGTGCCGGCGCCGGACGGGGTTTCGGACATGACGGCGGTCCCTCATATGACGGGCAGGACGGGCCGCTTGTGTGCCATGCCGGGTGCAGCCGCGCAATGCGCCGCCCAATCCGGAACCCGGTGCGGCCGGTCTGCCTGGGATCTGCATGGGAGTGGACAGGCCCGCCCTCCGCGTGGCAAGTGAACCCGTAAGTGGCCCTCGAGCATTCTCAGAGTCGGAAGCCGATGACTCCCTTTACCACTATGACCGGCGTCGCCGCGCCGCTGCCGATGATCAATGTCGATACCGACATGATCATCCCCAAACAGTTCCTGAAGACCATCAAGCGGACGGGGCTGGGCATCAACCTGTTCCACGAGATGCGCTACGCCGACGATGGCAGCGAGGCGGGAGATTTCGTCCTCAACAGGCCGGCCTGGCGGCATGCGACGATCCTGGTGGCCGGCGCCAATTTCGGCTGCGGCTCCAGCCGCGAGCACGCGCCCTGGGCGCTGCTCGACTTCGGCATCCGCTGCATCATCGCGCCCAGCTTCGCCGACATCTTCTACAACAACTGCTTCAAGAACGGCATCCTGCCGGTCGTCCTGCCGCAGGCGGATGTCGACAAGGTGATGGACGACGCCATGCGCGGCGCCAACGCCACGGTGACCGTCGATCTGGAAGCGCAGGAAATCCGCGGGCCGGACGGCGGCGTCATCCGCTTCGACATCGACCCTTTCCGCAAGCACTGCCTGCTCAACGGGCTCGACGATATCGGCCTGACGCTGCAGCACGCGCCGGCGATCGACGCCTATGAGGAAACGCTGCGCAAGGCCCGGCCCTGGCTGATCGGCGCCTGAAGCCGGGTTGACCAACCGAACCGACGGGGAGGTGTCATGCCCCGATATGTGTCGCCGCGCGCCCGGCCGGCCCTGCTCGCCCTGCTGCCGGCATTGCTTCTGGTCGCCGCGCCGGCCGCCGCGCAGCAGATCCTGCTGAACTGGCCGGTCGACTGCCGCTATGGCGAGACCTGCTTCATCCAGAACTATGTCGACCACGATCCCGGCCCCGGCCGGGTCGACTATGCCTGCGGCCGGCTGAGCTATGACGGCCATGACGGGACCGATATCCGCCTGTTGAACTATCCGGCCATCGAGGACCGGGTGCATGTGCTGGCAGCGGCGGAGGGCATTGTCCTGCGGACCCGCGACAGCGTCCGCGACGTCAATGTCAACGAGATCGGCCCGGCGGCGGTCGAGGGGATCGAGGCCGGCAATGGCGTCCTCATCGGCCATGGCAGCGGCTGGCAGACCCAGTACAGCCATCTCCGCCAGGGCAGCATCACTGTGATGCCGGGTGAGCGCGTACAGCCCGGCGACCGGCTGGGCCAGATCGGCCTGTCCGGCATGACCGAGTTCCCGCATGTCGAGTTCACCGTGCGCTATCGCGGCGAACCGGTCGACCCGTTCGTCGGCCTGACCGATTTCGCCGGCTGCGAGGATGCGCGTGAGCCCTTGTGGGCGCCGGCGGTGGCAGCCCTGCTGCCCTATCAGGAGACGGGACTGCTGTCCTCCGGCTTTGCCACCGGCGCCGTCGATGCCGAGGCCGCCCGGCAGGGCCGGCACGACCAGCCGGCCCTGAGTGCCGAGGGCGAGGGCCTGGTCTTCTGGGTCGACCTGTTCGGCGCGATGGCCGGCGATGTCGAGCGCGTCGTCATCACCGCTCCCAACGGCCAGGTCGTGCACGAGACCACCCGCACGCTGGAGGCCAGCAATGTCAGCTGGTTCAGCTTCTCCGGCCGCCTCACCCCGTCGGGCGGCTGGCCGGAAGGCACCTACAGCGCCAGTTATACCCTGAGCCGCGACGGGTCGCCGGTGGTCGAGGCCTCCGGCCTTGTCGTGCTGCAGCGCCGCTGACGGCGCGGCGTCGGGGCGGTTGCCCGGGGCACGCCGGCCGCTCAAAATGCGGTGCAGCTTTGTGGAACCCGGGCGGGGCTGGCGGTGTCTTAGTGCTGCCGCCGGCCGGGACCGAGAGACCGGCAACAAGGGGACAGCATGTCCAGCGAATCACTGCACGAGGAGCGCACGGCGCTGAAGCCGCTGACGCTCGACATGCACCGCGCCATCGCCTCCCTGATGGAGGAGCTGGAGGCGGTCGACTGGTACGCCCAGCGCGTCGATGCCGCCGAGGACGCGGAATTGCGCGACATCCTCGCCCATAACCGCGACGAGGAGAAGGAGCACGCGGCGATGATCCTGGAATGGATCCGCCGGCGCGACCCGGGCTTCGACGAGCACCTGCGCACCTATCTGTTCACCGAAGGCTCGGTCACCGAGCTGGAAGAGGCCGAAACCGGCGGCGAGGCCGGCGGCGACGCGTCGGCGGCTGCGGCCGGCAGCGGCAGCCTCGGCATCGGCAGCCTGCGGGAGAAGGGCGGACAATGACGGATTTTCTCTATCGTGACCTGGCACCGATCACGCCCGAAGCCTGGGCCGAGATCGAGGAGGAAGCCCAGCGCACCCTGTCCAGCCATCTCGCCGGCCGCCGGCTGGTCGAGATGACCGGGCCGCTCGGCTGGCAGGCCGCGGCCGTCGGCACCGGCCGGGTCAAGGCGATCGCCGAGGCGCCGCGCGACCGGGTGCAGGCGCAGGCGCGCCTGGTCCAGCCGCTGCTGGAATTCCGCGTACCCTTCACCCTGTCGCGGGCCGAGATCGACGCCGCCGGGCGAGGTGCCAAGGATGCCGACTGGCAACCCGTCAAGACCGCCGCCCATGCCGCGGCGCTGGCCGAAGACGGGGCGATTTTCGAGGGCTATGCCGCCGGCGGCATCACCGGCATCGGCCAGGGCGAGGCCCATGCGCCGCTGGCCATCTCGGACGACTACAGCGGCTACCCGCTGGTGGTGGCCGAGGCGCTGAACCGCCTGCGCACCGCCGGCGTGAACGGGCCCTATGCCATCGCCCTGGGGCCGCGCTGCTATACCGGGCTGACGGTGACCACCCAGGCCGGCTATCCGATCCTCGCCCATGTGCAAAGGCTGGTCGACGGGCCGATCGTCTGGGCCCCGGCGGTCGACGGCGCCATCGTCATGAGCCTGCGCGGCGGCGATTTCGAGCTGGTGGTCGGCCAGGATTTCTCGATCGGCTATCTCGGCCACACCGACGAAACAGTCGATCTCTACATCCAGGAAAGCTTCACCTTCCGGGTGCTGGCCGAAGAGGCCGCCGTGCCGCTGCGCTACGCCACCGCGGCGGCGTAGTCCGGACACAGGAGGCGGAGGGCAGGCTCGCGGAGACGGCCGTACGTCCAGTGCTTCGTGACCTTTTCTCTCGCCTCCAAGCCCGATGCAAGCGAAGCGCATCTCGTCATCAACTGAGTTGATGACGAGATGCGCTTCGCGCCTCCTTACAATGACAATTTTTACAAACACGGCGCGCGCCTTGCCGCATCCGAGCCGCCTCGCACTCTTGCACCGGCATCGGGTTTTCCCACGTTTACGCCGGACTGTCACATCCGGAGGCATTGAATGACCAGCGAGGCCGAGGCCGTCGCCGCCGCGACCGAGACCGACCGATCTTCCCTTCAGACCGCCGAGGCCGGCTTCGTCGCCCGCCTGCGGCGGCTGGTCGAATCGGCCTGGACCCTGCGCGTTATCACGGCGCTGATCTGCCTGAATGCGGTGACCCTGGGCCTGGAGACCAGCGCCAGCGTCATGGCGGCGGCCGGGGACGTGCTGCTGACCGTCGACCGGATCATCGTCGCCATCTTTGCGCTGGAGATCGCCGCCAAGCTGGTGGTCTATCGCGGCAGTTTCTTCCGCAGCGGCTGGAACATTTTCGACTTCGTCATCGTCGGCATCTCGCTGGCGCCGGCCTCGCAATCGCTGTCGGTGCTGCGGGCCTTGCGCATCCTGCGCGTGCTCCGCCTGATCTCCGTCGTCCCGGATTTGCGCCGCGTCGTGCAGGCACTGCTGGCAGCGATCCCGGGCATGACCTCGATCGTCGGGGTGCTGCTGCTGGTCTTCTATGTCTCTTCGGTCCTGGCGACCAAGCTGTTCGGCAGCCATCCCGACCCGAATATGCAGGAATGGTTCGGCACCATCGGTGCCTCGATGTACACGCTCTTCCAGATCATGACGCTGGAGAGCTGGTCGATGGGCATCGTCCGGCCGACCCTGGAGCTCTTTCCGTGGGCCTGGGTGTTCTTCGTGCCGTTCATCGTGCTGACCAGCTTTGCGGTGCTGAACCTGTTCATCGCCATCATCGTCAACGCCATGCAGAGCCAGCACGAAGCCGAGCGCGAGGCGCAGAGCACCGAAATCCGGTCCATCGCGCATGAGGAGGGGGACGCCATCCTCCGCCAGCTGGAAGGCCTGCGGGCGGACATCGCGGATATGCGGCGGCGGCTCGATGAGCGCGGCTGAGCGCGCGGGCCCGGCGCCGGCGCCGCCGCCGCTGTCCGACGGTCTCGTCCTGCCGCGGGTGATCGGCCATCGCGGCGCGGCGGCGCATGCGCCGGAGAACACCCTGGCCGGCCTGCGGGCGGCCGCCGCTCTGGGCGTGACCATGGTCGAGGTCGACGTCAAGCTGACCGCCGATGGCGTGCCCGTGCTGATGCATGATGAGTGGCTGGACCGGACGACCGACGGCTCCGGCGCGGTCCGGGCGACGCCTTGGGCGGATATCCGGCGGCTGGATGCCGGCAGCCGGTTCGGCTCCGGCTTTGCCGGCGAGCCCGTCCCGTCGCTTGAGCAGGCGCTCGACCTCGCGCTGTCGCTCGGCCTGGCGGTCGATCTGGAGATCAAGCCCTGCCGCGGCCGCGAGGCGGAGACCGCCCGCAAGGCCATCGAGGTGGCCCGCGCCTTCTGGCCGGCGGATCGGTCGGCGCCGCTGATTTCCTCCTTCTCGGCCCGGTCGCTGGCGGCGGCGGCCCAGGCCGCGCCCGGCTGGCCGCGCGGCCTGCTGATCGGCCGGCCCTATCGGAGCTGGTGGCGAATCGCCCGGCGCCTGGGCGCGGCACTCGTCGGCATCGACCATCGCTATGTCACAATCCGCCGTGTGGAATATTGCCGCGCCCAGGGGCTGCCCCTGCTGGCCTATACCGTGAATGACCCGATTCGCGCCCGAACCGTCTACAACTTCGGTATAAGGTCGGTATTCAGCGACGCCCCGGACCGCGTTGCCGGTCCGTGATCCGCGTGCCGGAACGCCAGAGCGCAATCTCAGGGCACCCGTCCGGTCCTGAGACAAAGTGTCGCACGCTGTCGGACCGCCTGGGATCCGGCCGCCCGTCTTAAGCCTAAAGGCTGAAGCGGCAGCGCTCGCGACGGTGCGCCATGGTGACGACGCTGCCGCTGCCCTGGTCGGCGCCGCCATTGCCGGGGTGCCGGTTCCGGCTTGCCGCGGACTTCGGCAGTTCCTTGCAAAGTGTCATATTTTCAAGGACATGCCCGCGCCTGCGGAAGTGGTCGAGGACCCAGTCCTGGGGTGCTGCCGCTTCGCTGGCCGGCTTCGGCAGGGCGGTCTGGATGGCCCGGCAGCAGAGGCGGGCGGCCAGCCCGTCGATGGCGTCGATCAGCGCGTTGGCAACGGCGCCCGGATTGAACAAATCGAGCACAAAGAAGTTGTCGATCAACAGCAGGCGTTCGTGGATCAAATGCGGTTCCACGGCATAGCTGAACAGACCGTGGATATAACCCTGGTTCTGCACAGTGATAATGCCGGCCTGATCTTCCGGCCGGGCACCGACTTGCTCCGCGAACTCGCGCCACACGTTCACATCGAGGTCCGGCATGATGGACTGCACGATGGGATACGCTTGATCGATCTGCTTCGGACCGAGTGGCAACAGGGAAAACAGGTCCGACATCAACTAATCTCATGATAAAGCGGTGGATTGCATGCTGGCGTTCACAGGCGCCATTTGCTTTGATATGGATCAACACAGAGGGAAAGACGCGTCTGGTTTTTGTGCACTGCACAAAATTTCTCAAACCCGGCGCGTGACGCTTGAAAGGGTTGATTTCGGCGGCTCATGGTTGCGATGTTAACTAGGTCGCGTCGTCATGTCGCTGCTGAGAACCGGAGTGGGAGTCGCCATGCCCCCGTTCGATCTGGCCAGGCCGGGCAAGTCAGGTGCTGTTGATATCCATCCCTGCGGCGCTTGTCCGGTCCGCGCGCTCACCGTTTGCGCGGCCTTGGAGGAAGAGGAGCTGAGTCGGCTCGCGGACATCGTCCATACCCACCGGGTGGAGGGGAACCAGACGATCTTCAGCGAAGGCGATACGGCTGCGAACATGTTCAACGTCACCGCCGGCTCGGTGAAGATCTATAAATTGCTGCCCGATGGGCGCCGGCAGATCACCGGCTTCCTGTTCAGCGGCGATTTCATGGGCCTGGCGGTGAACGACCGTTATGCCTATTCCGCGGAGACGGTGGCCACGACCTCCATCTGCCGCTTCCCCCGGCGCAAGATGGACCAGCTGATGGACGAGTTCCCCAAGCTGCAGCGCCGGCTGTTCCGTCTCGCCTCGAACGAGCTGGCGGCGGCGCAGGACCAGATGCTGCTGCTCGGCCGCAAGACCGCGAAGGAGAAGATCGCCTCCTTCCTTGTGATGCTGGCGCAGCGCGCGGTGCGGCGCGGCCAGCGGGACAATCCGGTCCACGTGCCGATGAGCCGGGCCGACATCGCCGATTATCTCGGCCTGACGACCGAAACGGTGTCGCGCACCTTCACGCAGCTCAAATCCAGCGGCGCGATCCGCCTGCTCGAAGGCAGCAAGGTCCAGATTACCGATACCGGCAAGGTCTACGAGATGGCCGAAGGCGGTTGACGCCGTCGCCGGCGAGGACTGCCGCCGGGTCCTCCGCCTCACTGTGCGCCGAATCCTTCTTTCCCTGCCGCCGCCGACCAGCCCTCCGGGTCGACCAGATAGCGCCGGACGCTGTCCAGGGTCTCCTGTTCGAAAAAGGCGCAGCGCTGGGCCTCGGTCACCACGTCGTCCCAGGTGGCCAGCCAGTGCAGGCTGACGCCCTCTTCCTTCAGCAGGTCGGTGCTGTCCTGGAAGACGCCGTAATTGAACACGACGAGGCAGTGCTCGATCCGGGCGCCGGCGTCCCGCAGGGCGCGGATGAAGTTCAGTTTCGAGCCGCCGTCGGTGACCAGATCCTCCATCAGCAGCACACGCTGGCCGGCCTCGAGCAGGCCTTCGATCTGTGCCTGGCGGCCGACCTTTTTGGCCTCCTTGCGGACATAGATCATCGGCAGGGACAGCCGCTCGGCGATCCAGGCGGCAAAGGGAATGCCGGCCGTTTCGCCGCCCGCCACCACGTCGAAGGCCTCGTAGCCGATATCGCGGGTCAGCAGATCGACCGCCATGTCCATCACCCCGGCCCGGGCGCGGGGGAAGGAGATCAGCCGCCGGCAGTCGACATAGACCGGGCTGAGCCGACCCGACGTCAGGGTGAAGGGCGGCCGCGGCCGCACCTTGATGCACTCGGTTTCGAGCAGGATGTTGGCCGTGGCCTGGGGAAAGGACATGGATGGGGCTCCGCTGAGCGGTGACACGGGAGAGGCAAGAGCCGGCCGGTGGCGGTTCGGACCGGCGTGATCGTTGGGGCTTCCCATGAACAGGGCCGTCGGGGTGTGGGACCGGGCATCATGGTTCCCGTCTCGCGCCTCACGGTTCAAGGTTCGGGGGCGAAAAGCCGCCCGGAAAAAAGCGCCCGGACGGTCCTGGCCACAACCATGGCGATAATCGCGGTCGCCGCCAGCAAAAGGACCGATGCCAGCGCCGCCGAAGCCGTGCCGCCGCTATCGGCGTGCCAGATCAGCCCCGCTCCGGCCAGCGCGGCCGACGGAAAGGTGTAGGCCCACCAGCCGACCGCATAGGGCACCGCCAGAAACAAGCGCGCCATCGTGGCAAGAAGAAGGGCGATGAACAGGGCGGCGAAGAACAGCACCCGGCCCAGGACGTCGAGCGGTGCGCCGTCCAGCAGCGGCGCATAGGCGACAAGACCGATGGCCGGCGGCGCCATCAGGATGAACAGCGTCGGCAGGAACTTCCCCGGCAGCTGGTCGTGAAAGATGATCCGGTTGAGGACAACCGGAAACAGCACCAGCCAGAAGACGAGTCCGACGGCGAAAAAGAACCAGGAAACCTCCATATAGCCGAGCGGTGCCCCGGCGATCGGCACGACGATATTGCCGACGACGGGAATGAACCAGGCCGGGCTGGCATGCGTGATCGTGACATTCTCGACGATCCAGCGCCGGAAAATGGTCAGCGCCAGCCCCAGCTGCAGCAGCGTTCCGGCGATCCACAGCGCTTCCGCAGCCAGCCGGCCATAAGGCAGCGCCGCGGCCGCGATCAGCAGCAGGCTCATCGAAAAGGCCGGGAAGAAATTGATCAGGACGGGATGGCGAAAATCCGCCACCGCGGCCCCCGGGTGCCGGACGGCCTTGCCGGCATAGAGGGCTGAGACCGCCGCGAAGGCAAGGACAGCCAGCAGCAGCACGCCCTCGCCGATCCAGCCCGGCCAGCCGAGCACCGCCTGCGCCTGGCGCCAGGCCAGCCCCAGCCCGGTCAGGCCCATGCCGACGGCAAAGAGCGGGACCGGCACATCGGCAAGCGAGGCGGTCCGCGGGGCGGCAGAGGGCGGGGCTGCGGTCATAAAGCCTCCGGTACGGGCGTCCTCTTGAGGGGACCCTTGCTGCGCCGCACAATAACCCCCTTCGCCGTTGCAAGGGAAGAGTCGCTCTGGCAAGCCTGAGCGAGAACCGCCGGCGGCGTGGCGATCCGGGCGGCTATCGGGGGACGGGAGTTGCGGTCATGACGGAATCGCGGACGGAGGCTGTGACGGTCGGGCGCGATGGGGGGCTGGCGACGGTGACCCTGAACCGCCCGGACAAGCTCAATGCCTTCGACAAGCCGATGTGGCGGGACCTGACCGCCGCCGTCAGGACGCTGGCGGCGGACGACTCGGTCCGCTGCATCATGCTCACCGGGGCAGGGTCGGCCTTCTGTCCCGGCGCCGACATTTCGGAATTCTCCCGCGAACGCGGCTCGCCGGAGCAGGCCCATGCCTATGGCCGGATCATGGACGAGGCCTATGATGCACTGCGCTCCTGCCGCCACCCGCTGATCGCACGCATCCGGGGGGCGTGCACGGGGGTGGGCATGATCGTCGCCCTGCTCTGCGACCTGCGGATCAGCGCGGAAAGCGGTCGTTTCGGGGCGCCGGTCGCCCGGCTGGGCCTCGCCATGCCGCTGTCGGAATTCGCGATCCTGTTCGAGGAGGTCGGCAAGGCGGTTGCGGTCGAGATCGTGCTGGAGGCGCGGGTCTTCGATGCCCGGGAGGCGCAGGCCAAGGGCATCGTCCAGCGCGTCGTCAGCGAGGATGCGTTGGATGAAGCGGTGGCCGAGACGGTCAAGCGTCTGCTGGCCGGGGCACCGCTGGTCCATCGCTGGCACAAGAGCTTTGCCCGCCGCCTGGCGGCCGGCGGCCCGCCGACCGGGGTGGAGATCGCCGACAGCTATCAGTCCTTCGCCACCGCGGATTATCGCGAAGGCATCGCCGCCTTTCTGGAAAAGCGCCGGCCGGTCTTCCGGGGCGAATGACCCGGAAATCCGGCCGGCGGGCTTGACGGCGGCTCAAAGGGGCAGCGTGAAGACGTAATAGGTGAGGAACAGCCCCAGCAGCACCCGGTAGATGACGAAGGGCAGGAAGCTGGCAAAGCGCAGCAGGCGCATCATCAGCGTGATGGTGATCAGAGCCGCGACAAACGAGAATGCCGCGGCGATCAGCGCATCGAGGCCCAGCTGTGCGTCGCCCGCATCGTAGACGTCCTTGCCGGCCAGCGTCCCGGCGCCGAGGATCACCGGGATGGCGAGCAGCAGCGAGAATCGGGCGGCCTCCGTCCGGCTGACGCCCAGCAGGCGGGCGGCCGTGATGGTGATGCCGGCGCGGCTGGTACCGGGGATGAGGGCGATCGCCTGCATCAGGCCGACGATCAGCGCACCGCCATAGCCGATCTCCGTAACGTCGCGGGTGGTCGGACGGAAGCGGTCGGCCGCCCACAACAGCAATCCGAAGAACAGGGTGGTCTGGGCGATCACCGCCATGGCCAGGCGCGGATTCTCGCCGCCCGCCCGGAACAGAGTCGGCGCCATCTCGTGCAGCATAAAGCCGGCCAGGAAAGCCGGGACGGAGGCAATCGCGATCTGCAGGGTCAATCGGGCTTCCGGGGTCCAGCGTCCGGCGATCAGGCGCAGGCCGCCCTGAATGATGGTCCAGACATCGTGTCGGAAATACAGGATGACGGCGGCCAGCGTGCCCAGGTGCACCGCCACGTCGATCACCAGGCCCTGATCCGGCCACCCCATGACGACAGGCACCAGCACCAGATGGGCGCTGGAGCTGACCGGGATGAACTCGGTGATACCCTGAACGATGGCAATAACAAGAAGCTGGAGCAGTGTCATGAGTCGGCATCCATCTGTAATGCATCCTACCGCTTATAGCAGTTTCATAGTGACGTAATACAGTATATTGCGTTTGTAGGGGATAGTCCCGAAACGGACCTTTCTGTCGCCGTGGCGGAGGCAAGCAGGCGCTCCCGGCCGCAGGTGGCGGCGACCCGCCCTGAAATTCGGACAGCAATCCTGCCACAGTGAAGATTTTTCGCGTGCATCCGGTCCCTCTTTGGCCTAGATGAGTCGAGCGGTGCGGGGCCCGGCGGTCCCGGCTCCCGTTCCGGTCGCCCCCCTGCATGAACGCATGGACGGCGTCTGCAGACGCGGGTACCGGAGAGGGGCGGTGACACTGTCCTCTTGACTGACTTCCGAATCGTAAAGGAGCCGGCACCTTGCCTGAAAGGATGCTCAAATTTGTCAAGACGGCGCGGGAAATGCCGGAAAAGCGGTCCGCCGACCAGCGCAGGCAGGACTGGCACGAGGTCTATGCCGAATATGCCCGGGCCAAGGCGGAAGAGCAATCGGCGCGTTGCTCGCAATGCGGCGTGCCATTCTGCCAGGTGCATTGCCCGCTCCACAACAATATCCCGGACTGGCTGAAGCTGACGGCCGAAGGCCGGCTGGAAGAGGCCTATGAGGTCTCCTCCGCCACCAACAACATGCCGGAGATCTGCGGGCGTATCTGTCCGCAGGACCGGCTTTGCGAAGGCAATTGCGTCATCGAGCAGTCGGGCCACGGGACCGTGACCATCGGTGCGGTGGAAAAGTACATCACAGACACGGCGTGGGACATGGGCTGGGTCAAGCCGGTGCAGCCCCGCCGCGAGCGGCATGAATCGATCGGCATTGTCGGCGCCGGGCCGGGCGGCATGGCAGCGGCCGAAGAGCTGCGCCGGCGCGGCTACAAGTGCCATGTCTATGACCGCTATGACCGCGTTGGCGGCCTGATGATCTATGGCATCCCGGAGTTCAAGCTGGAGAAATATGTCGTCGAGCGGCGGGCCAAGCTGCTGGAGGATGCCGGAATCATCTTCCATCTGAACTGCGAGATCGGCCGCGACGTCACCTTCGCCGAGCTGCGGTCGCGCCATGATGCGGTGCTGGTCGCCACCGGCGTCTACAAGGCCCGCGACCTGATGGCGCCCGGCAGCGGCCTCGCCAATATCGTCCCGGCGATGGACTATCTCACCGCCTCGAACCGGACCTGCCTGGGCGATTCCGTCCCGGCCTTTGAGAGCGGCGCGCTGAATGCCGCCGGCAAGAATGTCGTGGTCATCGGCGGCGGCGACACCGCCATGGATTGCGTGCGCACCGCCGTGCGCCAGGGCGCCAAATCGGTGAAATGCCTCTACCGCCGCAATCGCGCCAACATGCCGGGCTCGCAGCGCGAGGTTGCCAATGCCGAGGAGGAGGGCGTCGAGTTCATCTGGCAGGCCGCGCCGGAAGCCTTCAACGGCGACGATGTCGTCACCGGCGTGCGGGCGGTGAAAATGCATCTGGGCACGCCCGATGCGACCGGCCGCCAGACCCCCAAGCCCATGCCGGGCTCGGATTTCACGCTGGACGCCGATCTGGTGATCAAGGCCCTGGGCTTCGATCCGGAGGATCTGCCGACCCTGTTCGACTCCGCCGACCTGCGGGTCACCCGCTGGGGCACGCTGCGCGTCGACTATCGCTCCTTCATGACCAATCTCGACGGGGTCTTCGCGGCCGGCGACATCGTCCGCGGCGCCTCGCTGGTGGTCTGGGCGGTCCGCGACGGGCGCGATGCGGCAGCCGCCATTCACAAGTTCCTGCAGGACCGGGCCGCCGCCCAGACATCGGCGCCGGCCGTGGCCGCCGAATAGGCCGCCCATGGCCGAAACGAGCCTGGAAAAGCCGCCGGTCCGCCTTTGGATCGAGACCCGCGACAGCTTCGCCGACGAACTCGCCGATTTCGGTGAGGCCGTAACGGCAAGCCGCCGCGGTCATGACCGGAGCCCGGCCGAAAAGGAAGCGTACTGCCTGAGGGCCTATCTGGTCGCCGCCAGGCTCGCCGGGACCCTCGTGTTTCCGGTGATTGTCCATGCATCGGAACAGAGAGATCAGCAGGCGGGCTGGCCGGATTTCGTGCTCGAAACCGGTAACACATTGCGGGGCGTCGAGATCTCGGAAGCCGGTAGTCCGGATTTCCAGAAGTGGGTCACGAAAGCCCATGACGAGCCAAGAGCGGTACCGTTCCCCGATGATCGCGGGCACCAGGGCGACCGGCCTGAAAGAATGGCGTTGGACGACATCGTCAAGGGCGTTGAAAAGAAACAGCAGGAGCTGGCCAAACAAAGTTATCGCCAGGTCGCTGATTGCGAACTGCTTGTCTACGTAATGTCCGAGGGTTGGGTCCTTGCCGACAAAGAGAAGGTCGCGAACAGGCTGCAGACCGAGCTTGGCCGGTTCATCGATGATACAAATCTCTTGTTATTCAGACACATACACATTGTTTCCGACTCTCTGGTGATCCTTGATGCCGGCGGCCCCGAGCAGAGAGCCGTACGCACGGAAAAAGCCTACGAAATGGACTATTCGGACTGGGCTCTAGAGCAGGCAGCATTGGCTCGGGATGAAAAGGTCAACAGACTGGATCTCTGGAATATTGCAGGGGAACTGGAAGCCTTGAGCAAGAAGGACCGGAGATCCCGTGACAGTCATCTGAGAAATCTGCTTATGCATTTGCTCAAATATGCCTATCAGCCGGAAAAACGAAGCGGCAGCTGGAAGACCTCTATCCGCAATGCCCGGACCGAGATTTGGAAGATTTCGAACGATAGCCCAAGTCTGAGCCTTTTAAAGCAGCGATCGGAGGATGCTCTGGGGGTTCTGTCCTGGGAATATGATCGTGCGCGTCAGAACTGCCTTGACGAAACGAGGTTATCCGCCGATCAGGTGCCGGTTGTTTGCCCGTTCACTCTGGAGCAGATACTGGACGAGGATTTCTGGCCGGAACCGTCTGCCGGCCCTGAAACCGATCCGCCGTCGTGAGGACATTGCCACCCATGCGCCTCAGCGACCGCGACATCGCCGCCATCACCGACACCGCCGCCGCGCTGTTCGGGGGCTCGGCGACCGTGCGCCTGTTCGGCAGCCGGCTGCATGACGACCTGAAAGGCGGCGATATCGACCTCTATGTCGAGGTGGATGCCGGCCAGGGCGGTGCCGGGCGGACGGAGAGGTTTCGCGATCGGCTGGCAGAAAGCCTGGGGGTCGACGCGCCGCTCGACGTGCTGGTGCACGAGCGCGGGCGACCCTTGCGCCCGATCGAACACCTCGCGGCGGAGACCGGCGTCGTCCTCGGATCGGACGGCGGCCCGGAAGAGCCGCGCCAGCCCGCAGGAGCGGCCGGCATGACCCCGGCATACCACAATGCGGCACTGCTCGCGGAAGCGCTTGAGATGTCCGCGCGCAATCTCGAGCAACTGACCTGGCTGCGGCCACGGTTGGCCGATCTGCTCCCGCTTTCGGCGGCCACGATGGCGAGCCTGTCGCGCGACCGGCTGATCGAGATCGACGCGTTTCTGAAACGTTTCGAGAATGCCCAGGACATTATGCAGCGCCGCCTGTTCCGGGCGGTACTGATGGCCGAGGGCGAGGCGGTGCGCGGCCAGCCTTCGGCAGAAATCGCCGAGCGGCTTGTGACCCGCGGCGCTCTGGGCGATGCCGCGCCGTGGAAGGCGCTGGCCGAATTGCGCAACCGCCTGAGCCATGATTATCCGCTGGATCCGGCTGTCCAGGCCGAGCGGGTGAACCAAGTCGATGGGGCGATCCCGATCCTGGTCGCCACCCTGGACGAGGTGCGGGCCTATGTCGGCCGCGCCGGGCTTTTGACCGCTTAACACCGAACCCTGCGTTTTGAGGAGGCGAGTGCCATGACCGAGCATCGCGTGACCCCGGGCGAGCAGTTCGTCGCCGAGTACGAGGCCAACCGCGCTCGTCTCGCCGACGCCCACGCCTATGACCCCGCCGACGAGCACGATGCCTGCGGCGTCGGCTTCATCGCCTCGCTCGACGGCACGCCGCGCCGCGACGTCGTCCAGGCGGCGATCGATGCGCTGAAGGCGGTCTGGCACCGCGGCGCCGTCGATGCCGACGGCAAGACCGGCGACGGCGCCGGCATCAGCGTGCAGGTGCCCCAGGGCTTTTTCCGCCAGCATGTCGAGCTGATCGGCCATGAACCGCTCGACGGCCCGATCGCCGTCGGCATGGTCTTCCTGCCGCGCACCGACTATGAGGCGCAGGAGCGCTGCCGCTGCATCGTCGAGAGCCAGATCCTGAATTTCGGCTATTACATCTATGGCTGGCGGCAGGTGCCGATCAATGTCAGCGTGATCGGCGAAAAGGCCAACGCCACACGGCCGGAAATCGAACAGATCATGATCGCCAACAACCGCGGTCAGCCGGAGCATCTGTTCGAGCGCGATCTTT
>JAAAOG010000103.1 GCA_009909005.1 Alphaproteobacteria bacterium
AGCCCCATGGCGATCCCGGCGACCGGCTCTTTCAGCGGCACGCCGGCATCCATCAGCGCCAGGCTGGTGCCGCAAACGGTGGCCATGGAGGAGGAGCCGTTCGACTCGGTGATCTCCGAGACGACGCGGATGGTGTAGGGGAACTTCTCCTTTTCCGGCAGGAGCGGCCGCACCGCCCGCCAGGCCAGCTTGCCGTGGCCGATCTCCCGTCGTCCGGGGGAGCCCAGCCGGCCGACCTCGCCGACGGAATAGGGCGGGAAGTTGTAGTGGAGCATGAAGCGCTCCCGATACTCCCCTTCCAGCGCATCGATCACCTGCTCGTCCTGGCTGGTGCCGAGCGTCGCCACCACCAGGGCCTGGGTTTCGCCGCGCGTGAACAGCGCCGAGCCGTGGGCCCGGTTCATGATGCCGACCTCGGCGACAATCTGCCGGATATCCGCCAGCCCCCGGCCGTCGATGCGCTGCCGGGTCTCGATGATGGTGCGGCGGACAATGTCGCTTTCCAGCGATTTCAGCACACCGGGTGCAGCGGTGATGGCGCCTTCCATATCCAGGATGGCCTCCATCGCCTTCTGCTTGGCCGCCGACACCGCCTCATAGCGGTCCTGCTTGACCCTGATCTTGTAGGCCTCGGCCAGGTCGTGGCGCACCGGCCCGGCCAGCAGCCGCTCCCGCACCGCCGCGGCTTCCGCCGGCGGCTCGGCCACTTTCCACGGCTCCTTGGCGCACATCTCCGCCAGCTCGATGATCGCCCGGATCACCGGCTGGTAGTTCTGGTGGCCGAACATCACGGCGCCGAGCATCGTCTCTTCCGACAGCTCATGCGCCTCCGACTCGACCATCAGCACCCCTTCCATGGTGCCGGCGACGACGAGATCGAGATCACTCTTGCCGACCTCGTCGAGGCGCGGATTGAGGACGAAGCTGCCGTCGCGATAGCCGATCCGCGCGGCGCCGATCGGCCCGAGGAAGGGAATGCCGGAAATCGTCAGCGCCGCCGAGGCGCCGATCATCGCGACGATGTCCGGATCGTTCTCCAGATCGTGGCTGAGGACCGTGCAGACCACCTGCGTTTCGTTCTTGTAGCCATCGGCGAAGAGCGGCCGGATCGGCCGGTCGATGAGGCGCGAGACCAGCACCTCCTTCTCCGAGGGACGGCCTTCGCGCTTGAAAAAACCGCCGGGAATTTTGCCGGCGGCGAAGGTCTTTTCCTGATAATTGACGGTGAGCGGGAAGAAGTCCTGCGCGATCTTCGCCGCCTTCACGCCGACGGCCGTGCATAGAACCGTCGTCCCGCCGTAAGTCGCCATGACGGCGCCATCAGCCTGGCGGGCGATTTTCCCGGTCTCCAGGGTCAGCGTCCGGCCGCCCCACTCGATTTCCTTGCGGTAAACATTAAACATCAAGTCCATCCTTCCAAACTTCGCCGTCGGATTCGCCCGGCCGTCTGCCGGGCGCGCATGCGCGGGGCGGCCGGGCGACCTGGGCCGCGCCCCGCGACACAGACAATGGGCGCCAAAGGGTGATCGCGCAAGCGCGCGGCATCGCAGGCAGGGGCCCTATCCGGCCCGCCATGCGGCCCACATTGCGTTTCAACCATGCCGGCGCACCGGCCGCCCGGTTCGCCGGTCAGCGGCGCAGGCCCAGGCGCTTGACGATCGACTCGTAGCGGCTCTTGTCCTTGCGCTTCAGATAGTCCAGCAACCGGCGCCGCCGCCCGACCATCACCAGCAGGCCGCGACGCGAATGGAAATCCTGCGCGTGGGCCTTCAGATGATTGGTCAGGTTGGCAATGCGTTCGGTCAGAATGGCGACCTGGACCTCCGGCGAACCGGTATCGTCGCTTTTCGTTGCGTGATCCTTGATCACTTCCTGTTTGCGTTCGGCCGTAATCGACATCGTCTCTCGTTTCCGTGCCTAAAGGTTGAGTATACGTACAGGTTTCAGCTCGCCGCCTTCCAGCCGCGCCAGCGCCACCGGTTGCGTGCCCTGGCGGACCAGCACCAGACGGTCGGGATCCATGGCATTGTCCATGAGGTCCTGCAGCCGGCTGCGGTCGGATCGCCGCATCAGGCCGACCGGCTGGCCGCACCGCACCCGATGCGCCTCCGCCTCCGTCAGGCTGACCGCCGGGATGTCGACCAGCGGCCTGTCGACCGGAAGCAGGGAGCCATCGAGGTCCGGCCCTTCGGCCAAGCGCTCTAAGTGACCCAGCGTCACCGCCTCGTCAAGAGTGAACGGACCGACACAAAGCCGCCGCAGCACCGAAAGATGCCCGACGGTGCCCAGATCGGCCGCCAGGTCGCGGGCCAGCGCCCGCATATACGCCCCTTTCCCGCTCACCACCTCGAAGACGGCATGGTCGGCGTCCGTCATTTCGACCAGGCGCATATCATCGATCCGCACCGGCCGCGGCGTCAGTTCGACGGCCTGGCCGTCGCGGGCCAGATCGTAGGAGCGCTCGCCGCCGACCTTGATCGCCGAGTAGATCGGCGGCAGCTGCTCGATCTCGCCGATAAAGGCCGGCAGCGCCTCCTCGATCGCCTCCCGCGACGGGCGGACGGGGCTGGTCGCGGTCACCGCGCCCTCCGAATCGTCGGTGTCGCGCGCCTCGCCCCAGCGCACCGAAAAGCGATAGACCTTGGTGGCGTCCATGGCGTAGGGGACGGTCTTGGTCGCCTCGCCGAAGGCTATCGGCAGCACGCCGGTGGCCATCGGGTCGAGCGTACCGGCGTGCCCGGCCTTGGCGGCACCGAACAGGCGGCGCACCTTGCCCAGCGCCTCGGTGGAGGTCATGTCGGCCGGCTTGTCGAGCACCAGCCAGCCATGTACCGGCCGCCCCTTGCGCCTACGCCCCATGGCGCTCCCCTCCGCCTGAGTCCTCGTCGCCGTCCTCGTCCGCCGCCGGTTCCCGGAGATCGCGGGCGACGGGCTCGCTGTGCAGCAGCCGGGTGATCCGCTCGGCATGGTCGAAGGAGGTGTCGAGCTCGAACATCAGCGCCGGGGCGAATTTCAGCCGCACCGCATGCGCCACCTGCGCCCGCAGGAAGGGCGCGGCGCGCTTCAGCGCCTCCAGCACCTCCGGTGCGTGCTCGCCGCCCAGAGGCAGGATGAACGCCGTGGCATTGCGCATATCGGGGCTGATCCGGACCTCGGTGACCGTAATCGAGGCGTCCTTCAGCACCGGGTCGCGCAGATCGCCCCGCATCAGAATGGCGGACAGACTATGGCGGATTTCCTCCCCGACCCGCAGCTGGCGCTGCGACGGAGCACGGGCATGGCGAGCGGTCATGGACAGGCGGCGAGACATGTCGACAATGATATCAAGCCCTCTAAGGTGCGCTTCGCACGGGGCATTTTCAAATCGCCCGGCACTAACCCGGAGCGTTCGGCACAGGCATGTCCTGTCTCTCGCGCCGCTCTTCGATCGGTTGCCCTTGCCCCAAGCCGGACGAGAGGATCTGTTGGACGCTTATCTGTCGGTCTGCCGGTGGGTGCCGTTCTCCTGTCTTTGGCGGCCCAATCTCCGGGACGAGGCCGACAACCATTTGATCGATTTGGCAGTTTCCGGGAATGCTGTATGGATTATCATCGGCAGCGCGTGGCAAGGCCGCGACCGGCCTGGCGCTGTTAGACCGCTTAGACCGGCACGACTTCGCGTGAACGCCGGCCCTCCCCGCTGCAGTCGAACCAGCGCCGATACCGCTCAACGGTCGCGGCTCAAGCCCTTTTCGGCGAGCTGGTTGAGGTAGCGCTCCCAAAGCTCGTCCTGGCGGTCGCCGAGTTCGTAGAGGTAGCGCCATGAATAGATGCCCGTGGCGTGGCCGTCGTCGAAGCGCAGCCGGATGGCATAGTGCCCGACCGGGTCGACCGACTGGATGGCCACATTGCGCTTGCCGGCGACCAGCTTCTTCTGGGCGGCGCTGTGGCCCTGCACCTCGGCCGAGGGGCTTTCCACCCGCAGCAGCTCGGCCGGCAGGGAAAAGGTCTTGCCGTTGTCGAAATCGATCTCCAGCCGCTGCTCCGCCGTCTTCAGGCGGATCTCGGTCGGCCAGTGTTCGGTTTCCAAACGGCCTTCAGGCACGGGATCGGACATTGCGCAAACCTTGCCAAGTCAGCGTGGGGCATCAGCGACGCGTATCAGCGTTCGGCGTCGGCGTCGAGCGGCCGGGCCTCCTCGATCAGCATGATCGGAATGCCGTCGCGGATCGGATAGGCCAGCCGTGCCTGGTCGCTGATCAGTTCCTGCGCCTCGGGATCGTAGCGCAGCGGCGCCTTGGTCAGCGGGCAGACGAGGATTTCCAGAAGCTTCGGGTCGACGCGGCCACGTGCCGCCTGTTGATCCGCCATGGGCCGGGTGTCCGTTGCCAAAGTCTTGAAAGCCGTGATCCAGACCATCGGTTAGCAGAGCCGCCGCGCCCTGTCATCCGCCGCGTCAGTGCCGGGCGCTGTCGTCCGCCTCCGGCGCCAGCACCGCCATCTCGATCAGCGTGGTCAGCATGGTGGCCCGTTCGGCCAGCGTGCCGGCCTCCAGCAGCGCCTGCTTCTCGCAGGCCTCGAACGGGCAGATCATCGCCAAGGAGGTGATCAGCCTTTCGTCCGAAGCCTGCTTGATCGCATCCCAATTGGCCGCCATGCCATGGCGGTCGAGATAGTCGCCGAGCTTGCCGAGCAGCCGGTTGCGGTCGAGCCCGGGATCGGGCTCTTCGAGCAGATCCCCGGAGAAAGGCTGCCAGTCGGCCCGGACCCGGCGATAGCCGCGTTCGATCGGCAGTTCGGTGTCGAGACGGAACCGGCACAGGCCGGTCAAGGTGATCAGGTAGCGGCCGTCATCGGTCTCGTCGAAGGAGGAGATGCGGCCGGCACAGCCGGTCGGGTAGACGCGCGGGGACGGCCCGGCGCTACGCTCGTCCATCGGCTGCACCATACCGATCAGGCGATCGGATGACAGGGCGTCATCGACCATGGTGATGTAACGGGGCTCGAAGATGTTGAGCGGCAATAGCCCCCGCGGCAGCAGCAGCACGCCGCTCAGCGGAAAGATGGGGATGGTTGCGCTCAGCTCTACCACGGACGAAACCAACGGACCTCCCGTTACCGAAGCCGGTCGTTACGAGAACAGAAGCGACGACAGGCGCCGCCGCGCCGCCAGAACCACCGGATCGGTGGGGCCCAGCGCCTCGAACAGCTTCAGCAGCTGCTTGCGCGCGGCCTGCTCGTTCCAGTCGCGGTCCTGACGGATGATTTCCAGAAGCTCGTCGATGGCCCGCCCGGCATTGCCGCTGCCATAGAGCGCCATGGCCAGATCGAGGCGGGCCTGATGATCGGCGGGATCCGCAGCCAGCGCACTTTCCAGGCGCCCGATCTCCGACGCCCCGGCAGCGCCGGCCTCGGCAAGCTCGATGGCGCTCCGTGCCGAGGCGATCGCCGGATCGCCGGCCACCTCGTCCGGCAGGCTGTCCAGCACCGCCCGGGCCCGTTCGACATGGCCAAGCTGCACCATCGCCTTCATCAGGCCGGCGGCGGCGCGCGTGCTGGTGGGATCGTGTTCCAGAACCTGACCGAAGATGCCGGCCGCCGCCTGAGCCTCGCCGGCCTGCATCAGGCCGTCGGCCTGGTCGAGCGCCTCCTCCACCGGCGAGCCGGCACCGGCGCCGCTCAATTCCGCCAGCTTGTCGACGAAGCGCTTGAGCTGCGATTCCGGCAGGGCGCCCTGGAAGTAATCGACCGGCCGCCCCTCGAAAAACGCCACCACGGTGGGGATCGACTGGATGCGCATCTGCGCCGCCAGCTGCTGGTTCTCATCGATGTTGATCTTGGCCAGCCTGACGGCCCCTTTCGCCGCCTGCACCGCTTTTTCGAGCAGCGGCGTCAGCTGCTTGCAGGGTTGGCACCATGGCGCCCAGAAGTCGACGATCACCGGAACGGTCATCGAGGCGTCGAGCACATCGGCCTTGAAGCCGGCCGTGTCGGTGCTTTTGATCACATCACCTTGACCCGGACCGGCCGGGCCGGCACCGATGATGGGCTCCATGGGATTACCTCACGCCTTTGTTATGGAAGATGGACCGCTCGCCTACCGCGACAAGCACGCTGCCGTGCAATTCCTCTATCAGGGCCCGCCGGCCGGCTGCTCCTCTCCGTCCAGATCAAGAATGACCGGCAGGTGGCCGCAGGCCTCGATAAATCGCACCAGGTCGTCCCGGGCGATCGCCGTCGTCATGGTATTGTCCAGCGGGTGATAATTGAGAAGTTCGTGCGTCATCATCGTGCGGTCGAGAACGACCGAGACTTTGCGATCGACGTCGTTGATCAGGGCAAAGGGCGTGACCGACCCGGCGGGAACGCCCAGAACCCGCATCAGCCGCTCGGACGAGCCGAAGGACAGGCGCCCGGCCCCGAGCCGGTCGCCCAGTCGGCGCAAATCGACCTGCCGGTCCTCCTCGCACACAACCAGCCAGTGCTGTTCCTTTTTGTTGCGAAGGAACAGGTTCTTGCAATGGCCGCCCGGCAGCAGGCCGCGCAACGCCTTCGCCTCATCCACCGTGAAGACGGGGTCGTGGCGGTGCGTCTCGACGCGAATGCCGAGTTCCTCGAAGCGGGCGAAGAGCTGTTCCGGTGTCGCAGGCATCGCGCGGCTATATACGGGCTGGCCGGGCGGTCGCCAAGCCCCGGGTGCGTCGCGGGCACGCTGCCGTTCGCAGGCCGGAAAGAAGGGCTTGCGTTCAAACCGCATCCGGTTCATATATCGCACTTCCGCGGCCGGCGATGCCGTCCGGCCGGCACCAGATGCGGGCGTAGCTCAGGGGTAGAGCGCAACCTTGCCAAGGTTGAAGTCGAGGGTTCGAATCCCTTCGCCCGCTCCAGTTGGTGCGCTGATTTTTTTCGAATCTGGCCTGACCTGATCTTCCACGATATTATTGCCGTCAGCAAAAGGCATAATCGGGAGAAGCGCGTCTCCCGACGGAGGATCGCTATGTCGAAATTTGCCCGTTGTTCCACCCGCGTCTTTGTCGGCCTCACGGCCGCCGTCGTGATTGCCGCCATGCTCGCATGGCCTGCCGAGAGCCAGGACGAGCAGGTCATCGATGTCGGGCCGGACGAGTTCTACCAAGTCCCCAGCGAAGCCGCCAATGTGGTCCGAGACGGCTACACCATTCGCATCGCCCCCGGCGACTATGTCGACTGCGCCAGCTGGCGTGCCAATGACCTGACCATCATCGCACCCGAGGGCGACGTCACCGTGCGCGACCGGACCTGCGAGGGCAAGGCGATCTGGGTGATTTCCGGCAACGACATTACTGTGGACGGCATCACCTTCACCGGTGCCGCCGTGCCGGACCGCAACGGCGCCGGCATCCGCGCGGAAGGCCGCAACCTCACCGTCCGCAACAGCCGCTTCATCGAAAACGAGAACGGCATTCTCGCGGCGACGATCGAGGGCAGCACGATCACGGTGGAAAATAGCGAATTTATGCGCAACGGATTCGAGCACGGCATTTACGCGAACCGGATCGCCCGGCTGGTCGTCCGCAATTCGGTCTTCCGGGAGCACCGCATCCGCCACCATATCAAGTCCCGGGCGCTGGTGACGGAGGTCTATGACAGCATCATCGAGGACGGGCCGGACGGCAACAGCAGCTATCTGATCGAAGCGCCGAATGGCGGCACGTTGACAGTCCGCGGCAACCGCCTGCAAAAGGGGCCGAACACCGACAATCCCGGCACGGCCATCGGCATCGGCTTCGAGGGCGTGCGCAATCCGAGCGACGGCATTCTGGTCGAGGAGAATGTCTTCGTGAACGACGGCCCCTCGCGCGCCGCCTTTGTACGCAATCGCTCGGAGACGCCGGCCATTCTGCGCCGCAACCGGCTGCAGGGCTCGGTCGAACCCCTGGTCGGCCCCGGCGAACTGGTGCCCTGAAGAGTCCGGCCCGGCGCCTTAGCGCGCGGCGAGGCGGGCCATGGCGGTGGCGACGACATGGGCGCCGGCGATCAGGTCGGCCTCGTCGGCGTTCTCGGCCGGGTGATGGCTGACGCCGCCATGGCAGGGCACGAAGATCATGCCGGCCGGCGCCACTCTCGCGATATTGGCGGCGTCATGGCCCGCGCCGGAGGCCATGCGGCGGGCGGCAATGCCGAGCGCCTCGGCCGCCCCGGCGACCGCCGCAACCACCCGCTCGTCGAACGCCACCGGCGACAGGGTCTCGGTGACCGTGACCTCTGCCGTGCAGGGTGCGGCCTGCCCGGCGCAGATTTCGCGGATGGTCGCCTCGCCCTTGTCGAGTTCGTGCGGGTCGGGATGGCGCATATCGATGGTGAAGGTGACCTTGTCGGCGACGGTGTTGGGCGAGCCCGGCGAGACGACGAAGCGGCCGACCGTGAAGCGCAGCACGTCCGCCGGGTCGGCCATCGCCGCCGACAGCGCCTGCACCAGCCGGGTTGCGGCCAGCACGGCATCGCGCCTGGCGCCCAACGGCGTGGTGCCGGCATGCGCCGCCTCCCCCAGCACCTCGACCCGGAACCAGCGGATGCCCTGCACCCCCTCGACCACGCCGACCTTGAGCCCCTCGCGCTCCAGGATCGGCCCCTGCTCGATATGCGCCTCGATCAGCCCGGCGATCGGGAAGGGCGTCTCGCGCTCCTCGATATCCGGGGTGGCCGCCTTGTAGCCGACGATCGCGTGGTCGAGCGCTTCGCCGTCGCTGCCCTCGATCTGCGGCGCCCGGGCGAGGTCGAAATGTCCGGCGAACCAGGCCGACCCCATCACCCCCGGCTGAAAGCGGCTGCCTTCCTCATTGACCCAGGCGACGACCTCCAGCGGCCGGGCGAGCGGCACGCCCTGCTCCGCGATCGCCTGCACCGCCTCCAGCGCCGCGATCACGCCATAGGCCCCGTCCAGCCAGCCGCCGGCCGGCTGCGTGTCGAGATGGCTGCCGCCAAGGACCGGGGCCTGCCCATCCGTCCCGTCGGGCACATAGCGGAGATAGAGGTTGCCGATGGCATCGGTCTCGGCGGTCATGCCGATGTCGCGGGCCCAGTTGGCGACCAGACGGCGGGCCTCGCCCTCTTCCGGCGTGAAGGCCTGGCGGTTCAGCCCGCCATCCGGCCGGGCGCCGATGGCGGCGAGCCGGCGCAGGCGGTCGATCAGACGGGAGCCGTCGATCTCGACGATGGCGGCGGCAGCGGCATCCGGCTGGCTCACGGCAATTCTCCTCTGCGCTGGGACTCGGCAAGCCTTTACGGGATCGTGCAGCTTGGGGACGAAAGGCCTTGGCCAAAAGGCGGCAAGTCGACAACGGTGCGGAAACATCGATCTCTCAGTTTCGCATCGCCAATCCCCGGTGTCTAGAACGGGCCGACACCCTGTCGGTAACACGGGATATGTCCGCCGTAGGTAACACGTGATCTGTCCGGTTTAGAACGGGTCCGGAAAGGGGGACCCGATGAGGCGGACGGAGCTGTTGC
>JAAAOG010000132.1 GCA_009909005.1 Alphaproteobacteria bacterium
CCCGTGGACGGCGCGCAATATGCGTAGCCGTGACAGGCGAGGAACAGTCCGATGATCGTGAGTCTGGAAGACGCCAAAGCCGATCTGGCCGACCTGATCGACCGGGCCGCGAGAGGTGAAACGGTTATGATCGAAATCGAAGGCAAGCCGGTCGCCCGTCTGGTCCCGCTCCCCGATGCGACCAAGAAAGTGCGAGAGCCTGGCTCGATGAAAGGGCGGATCTGGATCGCCGATGATTTCGACGAACCCATGCCGGAACTAGAAAAGTTGTTCTACGGAGAGAAATGACCTTTGACCATGCAGTTGCTGCTGGATACGCATGTGTTCCTTTGGTGGCTTGACGATGGGAATCGACGTCTTCCGCTAGAGACTCGCAGTTTGATTGCCACATCGGTAGCGACTTTTGTCAGTGCAGTTTCCGCCCTGGAGATCGCGATTAAGGCTTCTTCAGGTAAACTTGCCTTCGCAGGGATCGTCTCCGATGAGATCATTCGCAACGGTTTTATTCCGCTCGATGTCTCCGTCGCTCATTGCGAAGCCGTCGCCTCACTCCCCGGCCATCACCGCGATCCATTCGACCGCTTACTGGTGGCTCAGGCACTGGTTGAAGAGCTGACGCTGGTCACTGCGGACCGGCGGATCGCTGCCTATCACTGCGACATCATTCGGATTTGACCGCCGTACGCCTTGTAAAATGCTATGGGATGTCGTCCCGTACGCCTTTCGCCAAGGCGTACGCCGCCGTCCCGCAATCCGGGCCTGTCCCATGAGTTCCGATCCCACCGCCCGGCCCGTGCCACCCGCGCCCCCCAACCCGCACGACACCACCGTCGGCCTTGCGGCGGCGCTCGGAGCCTTTGTCATCTGGGGGATTGCGCCGGTCTATTTCAAAGCCGTGGGCGCCGCGGGGCCGCTGGAGGTCGTCTCGCACCGGGTCGTCTGGACCGTCCTGATGCTGGGCGGCCTTGTCGCCGTCCTCGGCCGCCTCGACCGGCTGGCGGCCGTGTTCTCCAGCCCGCGCCTGCTGCGCGCCTCGGTGCTCAGCACGCTGCTGATCAGCACCAATTGGCTGGTCTTCATCTGGGCGGTCAACAGCGGCCTCGTCCTCCACGCCAGCCTCGGCTATTACATCAATCCGCTGGTCAACGTCCTGCTCGGCATGCTGTTTCTGGGCGAGCGGCTGAACCGCTGGCAGACGGCGGCGGTCATTCTGGCGGCCATTGCCGTGGCCAACCTGATCCTGTCGCTGGGGGTGGTGCCCTGGGTGTCGCTGACCCTGGCTTTTTCCTTCGGCTTCTATGCGCTGGTCCGCAAGCGTGCCGGCGTCGATCCGCTGATCGGCCTGCTGATCGAGACCAGCCTGTTGGCGCCCTTCGGCCTGGCCTTTCTGTTATGGCTCGGGGCCATCGACGGCGGGCAGTTCTGGACGGGCGGGCCCTGGATCAGCGTCCTGCTGTTCGTCTCCGGCCTGGTCACCGGCGTGCCGCTGGTCCTGTTCCTGACCGGCGCGCAGCGGCTCACCCTGGCCAGCATCGGCGTGATGCAGTATCTGGCCCCGACCATGCATTTTTTGCTGGCCGTGCTGGCCTTTGGCGAACCGTTTACCGGGGCGCATCTTGTGACATTTGCCATTATCTGGACGGGCCTTGCACTCTATAGCTGGGATGCGATGAGCCGCTATCGGCAAACGCGTCGCGCTCTTGCGCCTGAAACTCTGTCACAGTGAATCCCTGCTTGTTTGTGCTCGCGACACATGACAGTCTCTGCCAGTATCATCGGTCGGAGATTGTGGGATGTTCGGATCTCTCGCCCTCGAAATCGCAATCGGCCTGTTCCTTTTCTTCCTTCTCTTCAGCCTGATCTGCACGGCCCTGCAGGAGATGGTGACAAGCCTGTTCTCCCTTCGGTTCCGGAATCTACAGCAGGGCTTGTATGCCCTTCTCAATGACCCGCAACTGGTGGATGAGGTGCTCGCCAGCCCGGCGATCGAAAGGCTGATGCATCCCCGCCTTCGGGAGAAGTATCGCGCCCAACGCCAAGGGTCCGCGGCGCCGGCGACTTCGGCCCGGGCCGCGGAAACGCCGGCCCAGTCGTCACCCGGCAGCGTGCGGTTCCTGAGGACGAGAGGCCCATCCTATGTGCCGCCGGATGTCTTCGTTGCCGCTTTGCTGGAGGCCCTGCATCGCCGGCAGCTGTCGAACCCGGCCGGCGACGAAAAGCGGGGGGCTTCACCGGACCCGGACACGGCAAGCGACTCGGCGTTGCCGGGCTATGCGCTGTTCCAGGACGCCAAGGCGCTGATTGAAACGATCCCCGACACGAACCCCTTGAAGGAATCGCTGTTGCTGGCCCTGACCCGGACCGGGCAGGGCGTCGAGGGGGTGGAAGAAGAACTCAAGACCTGGTTCAACCAGACGATGGAGCGGGTGAGCGGATGGTACCGCCGCCAGATCAAGGTGATCACCTTTGGCATTGCGGCCGTGCTGGCCATCGGCCTGAATGCCAACGCCATCCAGATCGGGATTGCTCTTGCGGAGAACCAGGATCTGCGGAGTTCGGTTCTGGGAACCGCCCAGGCGGTCGTCGACGTCACGGAACGGGATGGCACCGCTCAGGCGGCCGACGGCAGCGGTCCCGAAACCCTCACGATCACCCTGCCGGCGATCCTCGACCCGTCGTCCCAGGCGGGCGCCGACGTCATTGCATCGGGGATCGCCCAGTTCCCCATCGGCTGGGGCGACGCATGCGCCTTCGCTATGGTCGGCGCGGCCGATCCGGCCGACAATTGCGGGCCATGGTGGGTGAACCTGATCGAGGCCCTTGGCGGCTGGCTGACAACCATCGCCGCCGCGTCGCTCGGCGCGCCGTTCTGGTTCAACCTGCTCGACAAGCTTGTGAAGATTCGCGGCTCCGGCAATCCGGTGCCGACATCGCAACAGAGCTGAGCCGTCCCCCGCCCTGGAGCGGGAGACAGGCGCCGGCGAGACGGTTCAGCGGCTGTAGAACTCGATCACCAGATTGGGCTCCATCGGCACCGGATAGGGCACCTCGGTAAAGGTTGGGGCGCGCAGGAAGGTGCCGCGCATCTTGCCGTGGTCGACCTCGATATATTCCGGAACATCGCGCTCGGCTGATTGGGAGCCGCCCAGGACGACCGGCAACTCGCGGGATTTCTCCTTCAACTCGACAACGTCGCCGTCGCGGACCTGATAGGAGGGGACGTTCACGCGCTTGCCATTCACCTTGACATGGCCGTGATTGACCAGCTGGCGGGCGGCAAAGACCGTCGGCACATATTTCATGCGGTAGACCACCGCGTCGAGCCGGCGCTCCAGCAGCTGGATGAGGTTTTCGCCGGTATCGCCCTTGCGCCGCACGGCCTCGGCATAAAGTCGGCGGAACTGCTTCTCGCCGATATTGCCGTAATAGCCCTTCAGCTTCTGTTTGGCCATCAACTGCGTGCCGAAATCGGTGGGCTTGCGGCGGCGGGCGCCGTGCTGGCCGGGCGGGTTCTCGCGGCGGTTGATCGGGCTCTTCGGCCGGCCCCAGAGATTGACCCCGAGACGCCGGTTGATCTTGTATTTCGAGCCTGCGCGCTTGCTCATAAAGGCTCCTTCGTCCTTTTCCGTTTCGCGTCGTCTTCGCTGTCCCGATATGTCCGAACCGACGCCTGCGGCGCGTCCGGACGGGATGTCGGCTTGCCGGCCATGTTCGTGACCGTCACCGTATCCGCGTTTTCGGGAATGTCCGTACTATAAGGAGCGCCGGGCCAATGTCAAACCGCGGCGGTTCCATCATCCTCCGCTCTGGACGCTGAGGCCGCGGTAGAGCGACGCTAACGGGAACGCCAGGTCGATGCTTTCGAGGCGCAGGACGCCGTCCAGGCCGCGGACACCGTCCTGCAGCCACTCGGCCCCATCGCGACGACGAAGGACTTCGACGGCCGGCCGGTCCTGAGCAAGCAGCACGATCTCGCGCAGGGTGGGAATGCGCAAATAGGCGGGAACCTTGATGCGCCGATCCTCGGCCTCGGTGGATGGAGACAGGATTTCGGCAATCAGGATCGGGTCCGGCGTCGCGATCTGCGCCGGGTCGTGCGGTGCGCATGAGACGGCGAGGTCGGCGACGAAGAAGGTCCGGTCGCTGTCGGGCACGGTAATACCCGGCTCTGTTTCAACGGCGCATCGTGCCGAGTCCGCCAGATGATTGCCGATAAAGCGGGACAGTGCGGCGACGAGGCGCCCATGGGCACGGCGGGTCGGTGCCATGGCCCGGACAACGCCGTCGATCAATTGATAGCGGCGATCATCGTCGGGCTTCCAAGCGAGGAACTCGTCAATTGTCAGCCTGCGGTCGAGCAGTACGGGGTCGCCCATTGCGGCGCTTACTCCCGGGAGAGGATCAATTCGGGCGCGGCACCCAGGGGATCTGCGAAAACTCCACCCCCTCGTCCTTCAGGGCCGCGGCTTCGTCGCTTGTGGCCTCGCCATAGATATCGTGCTTTTCCGTCTCGCCGTAATGGATGCGCCGGGCTTCTTCGGCAAAGCGGTCGCCGACATAGTCGCAGTTCTGTTCGACCGTCTGGCGCATCTCGTGCAGCTTGCGATGCGTTGCGGCCGCAAGAGCCATCTGCCGGGCCATCGCCACATCGGCGGCCTTGCCTTTGCCGATGCGCGGCGCCATCGGCGCCTTGACGATATCGCCGCGTCCGCAAACGGGACAGAGGATCTCGCCGGCCCCCACCTGGCGGTCAAACGCTTCGCTGTTGCGGAACCAGGCTTCGAAGCCATGCGAGTCGCCGCATTTCAAGCCGTACTTGATCATCGCCTCCGCCTGCGTGCCCGTCCGTCCAATGCGACTCTCCACCCCGCGCCAGCGTACCATGACCCCCTGGATACGGCATCGGAGTCGTCTGCCGCCGCCGTGATGCCAACGCGCCAGCTTAAAGGATCAGGCTGTCGGCGTAAAAGGCAATGCCGTCCGGCGCGAATAATCCGCGTGTCGCGACGATCTCCTCGGACTCGGCGGTGTCGGCGGTGAAAACCGGGCCCTCGTCGATCTGGGCGGGCTGGGAAATGCGATGCAGGCCGGTGTCGGCATGTCGGGCACCCATGCTGCCCCGTTTTGTGACAGTTGCGTGTCGGCGGGTCTTGCGTTCAGGGCCTCGGTGTGATTATGTTCCCGACCTCGCGTAAACTCGGCGAAGTCTGGCATGCCCGGTATGATGACCATTATGCACCGGTTTGATCCTACCAAACGGGCGACGGCCTGCCCGCCGGTGGGGCGTGTGCCCGGCGCCATGCAGCGCGACCTGGAGCGCCTGCTCGGCCCCGCTTTTCAGGTCATCCCATAAGCCCTTTCCCCTGTGCCGGCGCATCGCCGCCGGGCCTGTCTGCCGTGTGGCGCGGTTCCCATGGGACTCCGCGCCCCTTCTGGCTTGCCTTTTCCGGGGAGGGGTTGACCCGTGGCCGAGTTCTTTCCGTCCGCAGCCGCCATGGCGGCTGCGCTGCAACCCGATATGCCGGTATTCTGCCTGCGCCCGCATGTCCTGGAGGCGACCGCCAAGGCCTTTTGCGCGGCCTTTCCGGGCGACGTGCTGTACGCCGCCAAGTGCAACGACGATCCGGCAGTGCTTGGCGTCCTGGCCGGCACCGGCCTCGCCGGCTTCGACGTTGCGTCTCTGGCCGAGTTGCGGCGGGTCCGTGCCGCGGCGCCTCGGGCGGCGTGCTGGTTCATGCATCCGGTCAAGCGGCCGGCCGAGATCCGCGCCGCCATCCATGACCACGGCGTCCGGGCCTTCGCCCTCGATCATGAGGATGAACTGGCGAAGATCGTCGAGGCCGCCGGTCCAACGGGTCCGGATCTGACCCTGGTCGTCCGGCTGGCAGTCTCCGGCCGGCACGCGCTGCTTGATTTCGGCACGAAGTTCGGCGCCGAGCCGGCCGAGGCCGCAGCGCTGCTGCAGGCGGTGGCGGCGCGCGGCTGGCAGGCCGGCCTCACCTTTCATGTCGGGTCGCAATGCCCGGAGCCGCAGGCCTGGCGCGCTGCCATCGGTCTCGCCGGGCGGACGGCCCGGGCCGCCGGCGTGCCGCTGGCGCTGCTGGATGTCGGCGGCGGCTTTCCGGTCGCCTATGACGGCGTTGCCGTGCCGGAACCGGCCGTTTTCGGCGACGCGATCCGGGTGGCGGCCGGCGAGGCGGGGCTGCCGGAGGGCTGCCGGCTGGTGGCCGAGCCGGGCCGGGCGCTGGTGGCGGGGTCCTGTTCGCTGGTCGTGCGGGTCGAACTGCGCCGCGGCGACGCGCTGTACCTGAATGACGGGGTCTATGGCAGCCTGCACGATCTCAAGCACCATGGCGTCCGCCCGCCTATGCGGCTGCTGCGGCCCGGCGGCTCCGCCTGCGAAAGTGCACCGGCGCCCTTCCGCCTCTACGGCCCGACCTGCGATGGCTGCGACGCGCTGCCGGGCCTGGTCTGGCTGCCGGGCGATATCGGCCGCGGCGACTGGATCGAGATCGGCCAGATGGGCGCCTACGCCCGGGTGTTGCGGACCGATTTCAACGGCCTTGCGGAATGCGGGACCGTGGCGGTCGCCGATGCCCCGCCGCTGCCCGAGACCATGTCCGACGAGCCGGCGGCCGCGGCCATCGCCGCCTGACCGCCTCGCCATCCGGGCCTGCAACCGCGGTTCCGCCCTGTCGATCCTCGGATCGGCGGGGCGGCACCGGTTGACGGCGTCGTGGGCGGGCGCTAAAAGAACATAGGGAGAACGATACTTCAGGGGAGCGAAGGGACGGCCATGGCCATCGCCGGGACAGCGCCGGGCTATGTCGAGCTGCAGGTGACGAGCAATTTCTCGTTCCTGCACGGCGCCTCGCACCCCGAGGAGCTGGCGATGACCGCCGCCGCCCTCGGCCATCCGGCCATCGCCATCGCCGACCGCAACAGCCTGGCCGGGGTGGTGCGGGCCCATCTCGCCTGCAAGGCGGCCGGCATCCGCCTGGTGGTCGGGGCGCGGCTGGACCTGGAGGACGGCCCCAGCCTGCTGTGCTTCCCCACCGACCGCGCCGCCTATGGCCGCCTCGCGAAGCTGATCACCCGCGGAAGGCGGGCGGCGGCCAAGGGCGCCTGCCGGCTGACCCGGGCCGATGTCGACCAGGCGGCCGAGGGCCAGAGGCTGGTCGTGGTGCCGCCGGTCACGCCGTCGGACGGTTTCGCCGCCGACCTCGCCGATTATCGCGCCCGCTTCGGCACCCGCCTCTCGCTCGCCGCCCATTACCTCTATCGCGGCGGCGACGGCAAGCGCCTCGCCCGGCTGGCGCGGCTGGCGGCGATCACCGGCGTGCCGCTGGTGGCGACCAACGACGTCCTCATGCACAGCCCCGACCGCCGGAAGCTGCAGGACGTGCTGACCTGCATCCGCGAGCACTGCACCATCCGCAACGCCGGCTGGCGGCTGCATGCCAATGCCGAGCGGCACCTGAAAGCCGCGGCGGAGATGGCGCGGCTGTTCCGCGACCACCCCGAGGCCATTGCCCGCACGACCGGGATCGCCGAGGCCTGCCGCTTCTCGCTCGACGAGCTGCGCTACGAATATCCCGACGAGGTGACCGGGGAAGCGGCCGACCCGCAGGCCGAGCTTGAGCGGCTGACCTGGCTGGGCGCCGGGGAGCGCTATCCCGAGGGCCTCGACGACAAGGTCAAGGCGCAGCTGGAGCATGAGCTGGGACTGATCGGCCAGCTCGGCTATGCACCCTATTTCCTCACCGTGCACGACATCGTCCGCTTCGCCCGCGGCCGCGGCATTCTCTGCCAGGGCCGCGGCTCGGCCGCCAATTCCGCCGTCTGCTATGTGCTCGGCATCACCGCCGTCGATCCGGCCCGCGCCGATCTGCTGTTCGAGCGCTTCGTCAGCCCCGAACGCAACGAGCCGCCGGACATCGACGTCGATTTCGAGCATGAGCGGCGCGAGGAGGTCATCCAGTACATCTATACGAAATACGGCCGCGAGCGGGCCGGGCTGACCGCCACGGTGATCTGCTACCGCGCCCGCGGCGCCATCCGCGATGTCGGCAAGGCGATGGGGCTGTCTGTCGATCTCGTCGACCGGCTGGCCCGCACCGTCTGGGGCTGGGGCCGCGAGGGCGTCAATGACGACCGGGTGCGCGAGGCGGGTTTCGACCCGGAGGAGCCGGCGATGGCCCTGGCGCTGGAGCTGTCGCGCCAGATCGTCGGCTTTCCGCGTCATCTCTCGCAGCATGTCGGCGGCTTCGTCATCAGCCGCGGGCCGCTGTCGGAGCTGGTGCCGATCGAGAACGCCGCCATGGCCGACCGTACCGTCATCCAGTGGGACAAGGACGATCTCGACGCGCTCGGCATCCTCAAGGTCGACGTGCTGGCGCTCGGCATGCTGTCGTGCATCCGCCGCGGCTTCGACCTTCTGGCGCAGCATTACGACCGGCCGCTGACGCTGGCGAACGTGCCGGCCGAGGACCCGGCCGTCTACGACATGCTCTGCAAGGCCGACAGCCTTGGGGTGTTCCAGGTGGAAAGCCGGGCGCAGATGACCATGCTGCCGCGGCTCAAGCCCCGCGCCTTCTACGACCTGGTGATCGAGGTGGCGATCGTCCGTCCTGGGCCGATCCAGGGCGACATGGTCCACCCCTATCTGCGCCGCCGCGACGGCCGCGAGGCGGTCGCGTACCCTTCGGAAGAGCTGCGCCGGGTGCTGGAGAAGACGCTCGGCGTGCCGCTCTTCCAGGAGCAGGCGATGAAGATCGCCATCGTTGCCGCCGGTTTTACCCCGGCCGAGGCGGATTTGCTGCGCCGGGCCATGGCCACTTTCAAAAAGAACGGCGACATCCACAAGTTCCGCGACAAGCTGGCCGGCGGCATGATCGCTCGAGGCTACGACCCCGATTTCGCCGAGCGCTGTTTCAAGCAGATCGAAGGCTTCGGCACCTATGGCTTCCCGGAAAGCCATGCCGCCAGCTTCGCGCTGCTGGTCTATGTCTCCTCATGGCTGAAATGCCATTACCCGGACGTCTTCGCCTGCGCCCTGCTCAACAGCCAGCCCATGGGCTTTTATGCCCCGGCGCAGATCGTCCGCGACGCGCGCGAGCACGGCGTCGCGGTGCGGGAGCCGGACGTCAACGCCTCGGACTGGGACTGCACGCTGGAAGACGGCGAGGGGGCGGGCCGCGCGCTGCGCCTCGGCCTGCGGCAGATCAAGGGGCTGGGGCAGGGGGAGGCCGAGCGGCTGGTGGCGGCGCGGCGAGCCGGCGGGCCCTTCGCCGACCCGCGCAGCCTGTGGCGGCGGGCCGGCCTCGCCCCGGCGACGCTGTCGGTGCTGGCCGACGCCGACGCCTTCCGCTCCGTCGGGCTCGACCGGCGGCAGGCCGCCTGGG
>JAAAOG010000163.1 GCA_009909005.1 Alphaproteobacteria bacterium
CCCAAACTTGAACAGTGCGTTTCGGAAAAGGGGGTGGAATCAAGAGGTTGCAGAAGCCGGGGTGGCTGTTTGCACTACAGTCCGGTTGTTGGAAGGTTGTTGCCCCGGTCTCGTCCGCGGGCCGCGTGGTGGTCAGTGGCTCGTCCTCCGGGCCGGGCGATCCGGCCATGGGGCGTTGTTCCGGAATGCGCGGGTCAGGCCGCATCGTCCGACCAGGGCCGGCGTTTCGTGCCGGCAGGTGGGCGCATCGATCTGGCCGATGATGAAATCGGCGACATCGGCGCGGGAGATGATGCCGCTGCGCCAGTCCCGGGGTTCCGAGAGCACCCGATAGGCCCCGGTGCGGGGTCCGTTGGTCAGGATCCCCGGCCGGGCAATCATCCAGTCCAGGCGGCTTTCGCGGATGATCCGCTCCTGCACATCCTTGTCTTCGTAAATCCGGCCAAGCAGCAGGCTGAAGGCCAGGTTGTACGGAATGCTGCCGCGGTTGCGGCTGTCGCCGGCGCCGAACCCGGTCACACAGATCAGTCGCTTGACGCCCGTTTCTTCCATCAGCGGCACGAGCACCTGCGTCGCCTCGGAGAACAGACGAACCGGCTTGATCAGAAGATCCGGAGAGGGCGTCACGCCGATCGCCTGTACCACGACGTCGACATCGCGGAGCGCCGGGCGGACGGCGCTCGCGTCCAGGGCATCGCCGGCAAACCTTTCCAGAGCGGGATGGTCGACCCGGATGTTGGACGCGGTCCGCGCCATGGCGCGCACCCTGTGCCCCGCAGCCAGGGCCTCCTTCACCGTCGCCAGACCGATCCCGCGGCTGGCCCCCATGACAAGAACAGTCGGCATAACCAGAACCTTTCATCGCAATTTCCGGGGTCGGCGCAACCGGCGCGCTTCGCAGCCCGGGTCGCTTTGGTCGCAGCCCGCGCGGCATCGGCGGTCTTCGCCGCCCCGTACCCAAAGGGAGATACGACAGCAAAGGGGTCCGTCGATGACTGCGGCTCTGCCTATGCCGTCATTCCCCGATCGGCCGGCACTCTCCTGGGAGCCGACGCGGGAGGCCGGCCTCGCCGGTCTCCAGGCCTTTCATGTACCGATGCTGTCGCCCTGGATCCGTCATCGGCTGGTGTGCGAGGAGGAGGTTGTGCGTGCCACCCTCGACCGCCATGGCTTTCGCGGGGCCGAGAAGTTCATCCAGGAAGTCGTCTGGCCGACCTATTGGAATGGCTGGCTGGAGATGCGGCCGGGGGTGTGGCGGCGCTATGGCGAGGCTGTCGAGAGCCTGACCGGTCACCTGGACCGTGATCCAGCGCTGCGCGGGCGTTTCCAGGACGCCGCCCATGGTCGGACCGGGATCCCGTGCTTCGGAATATAAAACAAAATCTTTACAATTTTAGAGGCTTGCTCTATCTTTGAGGTTGTGAAAAGCCTAGACTAATGAAGGGTATCTTTGAATGGCTGGAGAAAGAGATTGGGAAGCTCTCGAAAAACGAGTGCGTACGTTGTCTTCATTACTATGGAATTGCGCATCTAATCCAGAAGAGATAAACGGCGTGCGGTGTGATGCCGTTTTGAAACCCAAATCTGATTATTGGGTGTTAATCGAGGTTTCTTTAAGTAAAAAACTGCAGAAACTGCGAGAAGATGTAGCAAAATTTGGCGCCGTGAGGCCTTGGCTGAACTCACAAAATATTTATGCAGAATGCTATTTTATTTGCGCTGAAGAACCTACTGAAAGCGTCGTAAAAACTGGAAAAGGTCACAATGTTAATGTGCTTTCTCTTGCCCAATTTGAGCGGATGTTCCTCGACTTTGACGAGTACTTTTTTCTGCGTGCCGAACGTAGTTTTGGTTCTGCCGTGGATCCGATGTCAGGAAGAAAAGACAAATCTCCATATGTAAACGTGACGTACGAAGACATACACCGGAATAAAAAGTATGACATCACTGATTTACAAGAAATGCTGTTGAGAGGGTCAAACATTATTTTAATTGGAAATTATGGAACCGGCAAAAGCCGCTGCATACAAGAACTATTTACTAGAATTGGATCCGAGGCCATATCAAAGAAAGTTTATCCTATTGCTATAAATTTGAGAGAAAATTGGGGATTGCGGCGTCGCTCAGAAGTTGTTCGGCGACATTTTGAAGAACTTGGTGTTTCCGGTAAGTCAGACGCTGTGCTAAAAATTTTAGATTTGGGGGGCGTTCGACTTCTATTAGACGGATTTGATGAAATAGCGTCACAAGCTTGGAGCGATGATCCGGGTCGTCTAAAAACTATACGAGCAGACTCGCTTTCCGGAATAAAAGACCTTATTTCAACAGTAAAAAAAGGCATATTTATTGCTGGTCGCGAGCATTATTTCAATTCGGATCAAGAGATGTTTGACTGTCTGGGGTTGTCGCCTTCAGATACGGTTTTAATACGTTGTGCGGAAGAATTTTCGGAGGAACAGATGAAAAATTTCTTGGAAAATAAATCACCAGAATTTCATATTCCTAAATGGCTACCAAAAAGGCCGTTAGTAATAAAAATGCTCTTGAGTTTTAATATTCAAGAGCTTCAGGCAATTTTAAGCGAGAGAGGTGGTGAGCATAAATTTTGGTACCATTTGCTTGATGGAATATGTGAGCGTGAAGCTCGCATACATCCATCTCTGGTCCAAGATACGATTAGGTCGGTACTCTTGGAGATTGCTCATATTAGTCGTGAAAAACCTGGAAATGTTGGCCCAATAAGTTTAACCGAAATCAATGATGCATTTGAGAGGGTTGTTGAGTTGCGGCCACGTGACGAAGCATCTGCAATGCTGCAGAGACTTCCTATGCTTGGGAGAACCGATCCTGGTTCTAGCGATAGGCAATTTTTGGATACTTATATTTTAGATGGACTTCGAGCGACAGCCCTGATAGAGTCAATTTCACTTGAGAAGTCAACGGAATTGATTAACAAAAATTGGCGCAATCCACTAGAATCGTTTGGGCGTGCCTTGTTGGCGGACCATGTAGCAAGCCCCGGAAATGCAGCGTCATATTTGCGACTTTGCAAAAAATCTTCAGAAAAAATCAATCAGATTTTGCCTGGGGACATAGTATCGGCCATGTTGTCAACTGAAGGTGGGCAGCTTGATTTCGAAAATCTAGTAATAAAAGATTCGCATCTGGGTGAGATATTTTTAGCGGATAGTAATGCAAAGAACATAATATTTGAAGATTGTATAGTCGAGCAACTCCATATCGGACCAGTCCCGCCGCAGAACATCGTGTTTAGGCGTTGCATAATTCGATCCGTACATGGCCTCTCTACGTCTGATCCGCGACCAACATATATACAAGATTCACAAATTGAAAGTTATGATGCATTAAGTAACGTGGCAAAAATTCGTGAGGCTAAATTAAGCCGAGAACAAACAATCTTCTGCGCCATAATTCAGAAAACCTTCTTTCAACCGGGTGGCGGTAGGAAAGAGGAGGCGCTCTTGAGAGGGCTTGGGGACACAGCCGATAAGCGAGCTGCTCGTTCAATACTTCAGATGTTGATGAAGGAGGGTATTCTTGATAAGTTTCCAGGGGACTCTGGGGTAGTGTATATTCCAATTAGAAAGCATACGCAAAGAATGGCAAAGATTTTAAGTGCACTGCATCACAGTACAGATCCCCTATGGGAGGAGATAAAACATTAATAATTTTGTATAATGGGCGCTCGATGGTGATGACCGAGGACGAACGGCGTCTGACCGCCTATCACGAAGCCGGTCATGCCATTGTCGGTCTGCGGGTTCCGGGTAACGATCCGCTGCACAAGGTGACGATCATCCCGCGCGGCCGCGCCCTCGGGGTCACCATCAACCTGCCCGAGCGCGACCGGTATGCCATGCGCAAGAGCGATATCCTGGCCCGCCTGGCCATGATGTTCGGCGGCCGCGTGGCCGAGGAGCTGATCTTCGGCCGTGACCACGTCACCACCGGGGCCGGCAACGACATCCAGCAGGCCACCGAGCTCGCCCGACGCATGGTGACCGAATGGGGCATGAGCGATCTGCTGGGCCGGCTGCGCTACGCCGGAAGCGACGAGCAGGTCTTCCTTGGACGCTCGATCGGGCGCACGCAGAACGTCTCCGAGGAAACCGCAAAGCTGATCGATGAAGAGGTGCGCCGGATCATTGCGGACGCTGAGAATACCGCCCGCGCCACGCTGACGACCGACCTGCAGGGCCTGCATGCGGTGGCCGAGGGTCTTCTGTCATACGAAACACTCAGCGGCGAGGAGGTCCGGGGCCTGCTGGCCGGCGATCCCGTCAGCCGTCCGGATGTGCCGGAAGACGATCGCCCGCCCGGGGGCCGTGTCAGTCCGCCGGCCGAGCCCCGGAAGCCCGTCAGGCCGCGTCCGGTCGTCGGCCCGCCGCAGGTGCAGCCGCAGGCATAAGGCGCACGCGTCGAATTCCGTCCTTGCCGCCGTCCCTTACCAGGGGGACGGCGCTTTTTTCCTGCAGACATTGCCGGCTCAGGGCAGCCAGGCCGGGTCCCGGCCGGATCAGCTTGAGGAATTTATCGAAAGGCTTTATCGCAACTTCAACCATCGCGGAGTCTGGGCGCGATACGCTTCATAAGCCGCCCCGAACTTCTCCTGAAGAACCCGCTCCTCCACGAAGACCTGACTGACGACCGCGCAGAAGCCGACCAACAGACAGACAAGGGTGAAGAGCGTCGGCAGCGCCAGAAAAAGCCCGAGCTGCGCGATCATCACGCCCAGCATCATGGGGTTTCGCGAGACGGCGAACGGGCCGCCGGTAACCAGGGTCGTCTCGTCGTCGGGCCGCGCGCCCGATCGCCAGCTCCGACCCATGTAAAAGTGGACCCGGAGGACCGTCGCGAAGCCGGCGAGCAGAAGGCCGTTGCCAAGCATGAGGATGGGTGGCTGCCAAAGCTCATCCAGGGGGAAGAGATAGCGGTCGACGGGGGGCCACAACAGGCGGGTGAGGCAGACGCCGAGAATCGCGGCGCGGAACGCTCTGAACGCCCTGTGTGTCGCACAATGCAGCGAGCCCCTCCGGCCGGCAAACACCGGCGATCGGCGCATCCCGCGCGTCAAGGCGACGACGCGGGCCGCATAGAAGCCGGCGACGGAAAGGAAGTAAAGGGCGAGGAACCACCTGGTCACTTCGACGGCGGTCACGCTGGCACAGCTCCCGCGTGTCGATCTCGGGATCACCACAGCATTGCGCAGCGGCCAATGCCGAGGATCGGGCATCCGGTCCGTCAACGTATCGCAGCCGGGCCGATCTTGTCACCTCAAGCCCACTCATTGTGTGGGGCGATCCGCAGCGGCCACCGGCTGCGCATCAGGCGCCGGGGCTGTCAGGGAGCCGTCCGAACGGCGTTGACATTTCCGTGCGGGCGGCTAGCCTTGCTCGCACGATCACGAAAAGGATCATCGATCAGACGCCTTTGACCCTGGTGGGAGAGACCGGCCGAGCCGGCGCCGAAGGAGCAACCGCCCCGGAAACTCTCAGGCAAAAGGACCGCCAGGGGAGGCACTCTGGAAAGTAGCCGCGGCGACGCGGCTCACCGAAGGGGGAAGTCCGCCGCCGCCACCGTTTCGACTCGGCGCGGGCGAATCTCTCAGGTCTCGGACAGAGGGGGCGAACCGTGCGGGCATCAAAGCCCCCGCGCGCTTCCGCCACCCTGAACCGAGGCGTATCACCGTGTCAGAGACCCCCGAAAATCCGGAAAACGGCGCCGAAGCGCTGAAGACGACCCCGCTGACCGACCTCCACCGCGAGTTCGGCGGGAAGATGGTGCCGTTCGCCGGCTATGCCATGCCGGTGCACTACCCTGCCGGCATCATGAAGGAACACCTCCACACCCGCACGGCCGCCGGGCTGTTCGACGTCTCGCATATGGGCCAGGCGGTGCTCGCCCCCGACGGCGACGATCCCGCGGCGGCCCTGGAGACTCTGGTGCCGGGCGAGTTGCAGGCCCTGAAGCCGGGCCGCATGCGCTACACGCTGCTCCTGAACGCTGAGGGGGGCATTCTCGACGACCTGATGGTCGGGCGCCCGACCGACCCGGATGACAAGCGCCTGCTGCTGGTGGTCAACGCCGCCTGCAAGGACGCCGATTTCGCCCATATCGCCGAAAAGCTGAAAGGGCGCGCCCGCCTGGAACGCGCCGACGACCATGCCCTGCTGGCGCTGCAGGGCCCGCAGGCAGCCGAAGTCTTTTCCCGCTTCGTGCCCGAGGCGGCGACCCTGAAATTCATGTCCGGCATGAGGGCGACGCTGCTGGGCGTCGATGGCTGGATCAGCCGCTCCGGCTATACCGGAGAGGACGGCTACGAGATTTCGGTGCCGGCCGACCGGGCCGAGACGCTCGCCCGCGACCTGCTGGCCCAGCCGGAAGTGCTGCCGATCGGCCTCGGCGCCCGCGATTCGCTGCGGCTGGAGGCGGGGCTCTGCCTCTACGGCCATGACATCGACGAGACCACGACGCCGGTCGAGGCGAACCTCGCCTGGGCGATCGGCAAGCGCCGGCGGGCCGAGGGCGGCTTCCCCGGCGCCGAGACCATCCTGAAACAGCTGGCCGAGGGGCCCGCCCGCCGCCGCGTCGGGCTGAAGCCCGAGGGCCGCGCGCCGGTTCGCGAGGGCGCGCCGGTCACCGACCCGGCCGGCGCGGCGATCGGCACGGTGACCAGCGGCGGCTTCGGCCCCTCGGTCGGCGCCCCGGTGGCGATGGGCTATGTCGCCACCGCGCAGGCCGAGACCGGCACGCCTCTCGCCTTCACGGTACGCGGCAAGAGCCTGCCCGGCCATGTCGCCGATCTGCCCTTCGTGCCGCAGCGCTATTACCGCGGCTGAGCCGCCGCGCAAGACCGGGCCGGCGATGGCCCCAGCCTCCAAGGAGACGCCCATGACCACACGCTACACCAAGGATCACGAATGGATCCGCGTCGACGGCGACACCGGCGTCGTCGGCATTACCGATTATGCCCAGGAGCAATTGGGCGACATCGTCTTCATCGAGTTGCCGGACATCGGCAAGGTTCTCGCCCAGGGCGACGAGGCGGCCACCGTGGAATCGGTCAAGGCGGCCAGCGAGGTCTATGCGCCGGCCGGCGGCGAGGTCATCGAGGCCAACGCCGCGCTCGCCGACAACCCGGCGCTGGTCAACGAGCAGCCGCTCGGCGAGGGCTGGTTCTTCAAGCTGCAGCTGTCCAGTCCCGGCGACCTTGAAAGCCTGATGGACGATGCGGGTTATGCGGCCTATTGCAAGGAGCTGGACGAATAATGCGCTATCTGCCCCTGACCGAGGCCGATCGGTCCACGATGCTGGCGACGATCGGCGCCGGCTCGATCGACGAGCTGTATTGCGACGTGCCGCCCGGCGCCCGGCTCGACGGGCCGGTCGACCTGCCCCATCATGCCGGCGAGCTGGAGGTCGAGCGGGCCCTGGCCGGCCTGGCGGCCCGCAATGTGCCGGCCGGGTCGGTGCCAAGCTTTCTCGGCGCCGGCGCCTATCGCCACCACATCCCGGCGACCGTCGACCACCTGATCCAGCGCGGCGAGTTCCTCACCTCCTACACGCCCTACCAGCCGGAGGTGTCGCAGGGCACGCTGCACTATCTGTTCGAGTTCCAGACCCAGGTCGCGCTGCTGACCGGCATGGACGTGGCCAATGCCTCGCTCTATGACGGCGCCACCGCCTGCGCCGAGGCGGTGATGATGGCCAACCGCGTCACCCGCCGGAAAAAGGCGGTGCTGTCCGGCGGCCTGCACCCCCATTACGCCGAGACGACGGCGACGCTGGCCCGCTATACCGGCTTCGATCTCGTCCGGCCGGACCCCGATCCGACGGGGACCGAGGATCTTGTCGCGCAGATCGACGACGAGACCTCCTGCGTCGTCGTCCAGACCCCCGACCTCTTCGGCAATGTCCGCGAGCTGTCGCGCCTGGCCGAGGCCTGCCACGCCAGAAAGGCGCTGCTGATCGCCGTGGTCACCGAGGTGGTGTCGCTCGGCCTGCTCACCCCGCCGGGCGACATGGGCGCCGACATCGTCGCCGCCGAGGGCCAGTCGATCGGCAACACGCTGAATTTCGGCGGTCCGCATGTCGGGCTGTTCGCCACCCGCGACAAATATATCCGCAACATGCCCGGCCGGCTGTGCGGCGAGACGGTCGACACCGAAGGAAGGCGCGGCTTCGTGCTGACCCTGTCGACGCGCGAGCAGCATATCCGCCGGGAAAAGGCGACCAGCAATATCTGCACGAACAGCGGCCTGTGCGCGCTCGGCTTTACCATCCATCTCAGCCTGCTGGGCGAGCTGGGGCTGATGCGCCTGGCCGAGACGAACCATGCCCGCGCCATCCGCCTGGCCGACCGGCTGGCCGCGGTGCCGGGGGTCGCGGTGCTGAACGACGGCTTCTTCAACGAGATCACCGTGCGCCTGCCGCAGGCGGCGGGGCCGCTGGTCGACCGGCTGGCGGATCGCGGCATTCTGGCCGGCGTGCCGGTCAGCCGGCTCTATCCCGACCGGCCGGACCTCGCGGACCTGCTGCTCTGCACCGCCACCGAGACCAACACCGACGACGATATCGAGGCGCTGGCCACGGCGCTGCATGAGGAGGTCCGATGACCGGAAACCCGATCCCCGGCGAGAACCAGACCCCGCCCGGAACCCTGACCGGCAACCGCGGCCTGCAGATCGAGGAGCCGCTGATCTTCGAACAGGATTCGCCCGGCAAGACCGGCGTCGACCTGCCCGATCCCGGCCTGAGCGCGCCGCGGCTGGGCGCCGTCAAGCGCCGCGCCGCCATCGGCCTGCCCGGCATGGCCGAGCCGGAGGTGGTGCGGCACTATACCCGCCTGTCGCAGAAGAATTTCGGCATCGACACGACGTTCTACCCGCTCGGCTCGTGCACCATGAAGCACAATCCGCGCCTCAACGAGAAGATGGCGCGGCTGCCGGGCCTTGCCGACATCCACCCGCTGCAGCCGGAAAGCACCATCCAGGGGGCGCTGGAGCTGATCGACACGCTCGCCCACTGGCTCAAGGTGCTGACCGGCATGGAGGCGGTGGCCATGACCCCGGGCGCCGGGGCGCATGGCGAGCTCTGCGGCATGATGGCGATCCAGGCCGCGCTGCAGGACCGCGGCGATGCCCGCCGGCGAGTGCTGGTGCCGGATTCGGCGCACGGCACCAACCCGGCGACCGCTGCGGCGCTCGGCTACACGGTCGATGCCGTGCCCTCCGACAGCCGCGGCCGCGTCGACCGGGCGGCGCTGGAGGCCAAGCTGGGCGACGATGTTGCCGCGCTGATGCTGACCAACCCGAACACCTGCGGGCTGTTCGAGACCGAGATCGTCGCCATTGCCGAGGCGCTGCACGCGGCCGGGGCGCTCTTCTACTGCGACGGGGCGAATTTCAATGCCATTGTCGGGCGGGTGCGGCCGGGCGATCTCGGCATCGACGCCATGCACATCAACCTGCACAAGACCTTCTCCACCCCGCATGGCGGCGGCGGTCCCGGTGCGGGTCCGGTGGTGCTGTCCAAGGCCCTGGCACCCTATGCGCCGCTGCCGGCGGTGGTGCACGGTCCCGAAGGCTTCCGCCTCGTCGAACGGCCGGAGGATGGCGGGCCGGCGCCGAAGAGCTTCGGCCGGCTGAAGGGTTTCCACGGCCAGATGGGCATGTTCGTCCGCGCCTTGTCCTTCGCCATGAGCCACGGCGCCGACGGCCTCAAGCAGGCGGCCGAGGATGCGGTGCTCAACGCCAACTACCTGCGGGCCCGCCTGCAGTCGGTGATGAGCCTGTCCTATCCGGGCCCCTGCATGCATGAGGTGCTGTTCGACGATCGCTTCCTGCGCGGCACCGGGGTCAGCACCCTCGACCTCGCCAAGGCGCTGCTCGACGAGGGCTTCCACCCGATGACCATGTACTTCCCGCTGGTGGTGCATGGCGCCATGCTGATCGAGCCGACGGAAAGCGAGAGCAAGGCGACGCTCGACCGCTTCGCCGACACGCTGCTCAAGCTGACCGAGCAGGCGCAGTCCGGCGACGCGGCGGCGTTGACGGCCGCCCCGCGCCTCACCCCCCGCACCCGCCTCGACGAAACCGGCGCCGCCCGCAAACCAATCCTCCGCTGGCGCCCGCCGGCCGAAGCGGTCTCGGCTCCACGCCAGGCAGCGGAGTAGAGCGGAAGCCGTAGGTTGGGTTGAGCGAAGCGAAACCCAACATTTCCGCGAGCCACGCCTGTTGGGGTTCGCGGTGCTCACCCCAACCTACCTGGCTGCGCACAAGGCCGTAGGTTGGGTTGAGCGAAGCGAAACCCAACTTTTCCGCGATCCATGCCTGTTGGGGTTCGCGGTGCTCACCCCAACCTACCTGGCTGCGCACAAGAGGGCATCACCGCTCCTCGCCCCGCACCTTGGCTTTGCCGCCGAGGCGGCGGCCGGAGAGGGCGGTGATGATGCCGTGCAGGGTGCGGACTTCCTGGTCCGACAGGGCGGCGCGTTCGAAGATCGCCCGGATATTGCGGATCATCGACGGGCGCTTGTCCTCGGTTCGGAAGAAGCCGCCGGCGTCCAGCTCCTGCTCCAGGTGGGCGAACAGGCGCATTAGTTCTTCGCGCGTTGCCGGGATCGAATGGCCATAGGGCAGGTCGCGGGGCGGGGTGGCGTCGCCGGCCTGGAACCATTCATAGCCGACCAGCAGCACCGCCTGGGCGAGGTTCAGCGAGCCGAAGGCGGGATTCAGCGGGGCCGTGATGATGGTGTCGGCCAGCGACACCTCGTCATTGGTCAGGCCCATGCGCTCTGCCCCGAACAGAACCCCGACCCGGTTGCCGGCGGCAATGGCGGCGCGCATCTCCGCCGCCGCCAGCCGGGGCGTCACCACCGGCTTGACCATGCCGCGCTCGCGCACCGTCGTGGCGTAGACCAGCGTGCAGTCGGCGATAGCCTCTTCGAGCCGGTCGAACACCCGCGCCCCGTCAATCACGACATCGGCGCCGGAGGCCGCCGCCCGCGCCTTTTCGGAGGGCCAGCCATCGCGCGGGGCCACCAGCCGAAGTTCCGTCAGGCCGCAGTTCAGCATGGCCCGCGCCGCGGTGCCGATATTCTCGCCGAGCTGCGGGGCAACCAGGATCACCGTCGGGCCGGCATCCGTCGCCGGGCCGGCCCGGCTCATGTTGGTTCCGGCCATCTCTCCAATTTCTCGTCTGGTTTAGACCGTTTGTTAATCAATGTTACGGCAAAGTCTACCGGTTGTAGAGCCGCCGGCCACGCCACGCAAATCGGCCGCGGCTCCGGCCCGTGACTTTGCCCGGAGCGCCCAATGCCCCTGACCGAGACCGCCGCGCCCGCTACGGACCTGGTCGACACCCTGATCGCCCGCGGCGGCATCGGCGAGGACGACGTCCTGGCCTTGCGCCGCAGCGTCTTTCGCGACGGCATCGTCGATGCGAACGAGGCCGAGATGGTCTTCGCACTGGAGCGGCAATGCCGCGACAAGGCCCCCGGCTGGACCACCTTCTACTGCGAGGCGCTGACCGACTATATCGTGCGCCGCCGCGAGCCGCGCGGCTATGTCGACGAGGCCACCGCCGACATGCTGATGCAGCGGATTATCGAAGACGGCCGCATTCACGGGCCGACCGAGCTGGCGCTGCTGGTCAGCATCGTCGACCGGGCCGAAACGGTGCCACCGGGCCTGCGCGTCTTTGTCCTCGAAGCGGTGCACGACAGCGTCCTGCGCGGCGGCGATCCGGTCTACGGCAAGGACCGGCAGCCCGGGGTCATCGTGCCGGTCGATGTCGAAATCGTCCGCAAGGTGGTCTATGCCGCCGCCTCCCCGGGCGGCTTCACCATCACCGAGCGCGAGGCGGACCTGCTCTTCGCCCTCAATGACGCGACCGTCGATGCCGACAACGCCCCGGCCTGGCAGGACCTCTTCGTCAAGGGCGTCGCCAATTATCTGATGTTCCCGCGCGGCGCCCCGGTCATCCCGGCGGCCGAAACGGTGCAGCGGCGGGCGGCGAAGGCCGCAGCCGGAGCCGATACCCGTGGCTTCCTCGCCCGTTTCGCCCGTGCCTTTGGCGGCGGCGATTTCGGCTTCGGCGAGGCCTGGCGGGCGCTCGATCCGTTCGGTCGCGAAGCCGAGCGCGAGATGGAGCAGCGCGAGGCGGCCCGCAAGGCCGAAGCGGATATGCGGGAAGCCATCGATCAAAGAGAGGCCCAATGGTTGGGTCAGCGCATCGCCGCCGACGGCGTGCTGCACGAGAATGAGCGGGCGCTCCTGGTCTTCATTCGCCGCAACGCCACGGCCATCCACCCCGACCTCGAGCCGGTCATGGCTCGCTTCGGGGTCTGACCCGCCGGTGGCCGGAATGGCTCTGCGCCTGGCCTTAACCTTGTCTTAACCAATTCAAGGCTATGCCTGACGCAAGATATTCCATGCCAGCGACCCAAGAACCCAATATGCAGACCGAGACCCAAAGGAACGATACCATGCCGGCGCCTCTCGCCACTACGGCCGCCAGCCCCTATCTCAACAAGCCCCTGCGGAGTCTTGAGCAGGCAGCCAACGACGCCGATCATCGCCGCCGGGTCGAAGGCCCGGTCGAACGGCTGGACCCGGCCGCCGCTGCGGGGCCAGCGGACAATGAGCCTGCCGCAGGCGGTGACGACAAGAGCGGCGGCCGGTCCGGGCGCAGCGTCCACATCGTCGACATTACGGCCTGAGCCGCCGGCCTCTCTCATATTGCGTTTTGGTAACAGATGCAGGTAATCAGGCGTCAACACGGGTAACCGACGAGCGCGACGGCGGGCCGGGCGGAAGCAGCTTTTCCGCTTCGTCCGATCGCGCTCAAGGCCGGTGCAACCGGCCCGACTGCCGGAGGACGCCTCATGTCGACACACGAAGCGCACACCAATCCCTATGAGATCGACCTCGACCGCAATCCCGCCAATTACGTCCCGCTGTCGCCGCTGACCTTCGTCCGGCGCTCGGCCGAGGTCTTTCCGGACTACACCGCCGTCATCCACGGGCCGATCCGCCGGACCTGGGCGGAAACCTTTACCCGCTGCCGCCGTCTCGCCTCGGCGCTGGAAAAGCGCGGGGTCGGCCTCGGCACCACGGTCGCGGTCATGGCGCCCAATATCCCCGAGCTGATGGAGGCGCATTTCGGCGTGCCGGCGACCGGCGGCGTGCTCAACGCGCTCAACGTCCGGCTGGACGCCGCGGCCATCGCCTTCATCCTCGAGCATGGCGAGGCGAAGGTGCTGCTCACCGACCGGGAGTTCTCGCCGACCATCGGCAAGGCGCTGGCGCTGATGCCGCAGGACAAGCGGCCGATGGTCGTCGATATCGACGACCCCCTGGGCCAGGGCGGGGACCTGCTCGGCGCTCTGACCTATGAGCAGCTGCTGGAGGAGGGCGATCCCGCCTATGCCTGGACCCTGCCGGACGACGAATGGCGGGCGATCTCGCTGAACTACACCTCCGGCACCACCGGCAATCCCAAGGGCGTCGTCTACCATCATCGCGGCGCGTACATGAACGCCGTCGGCAATGTCCTGACCTGGGCCCTGCCGCACCACCCGGTCTATCTCTGGACCCTGCCGATGTTCCACTGCAATGGCTGGTGCTTCCCCTGGACGATCACCGCCATGGCCGGGACCCATGTCTGCCTGCGCCGGGTCGAGGCCAAGGCGATCTACGATGCGCTGGCCGATCACGGCGTCACGCATATGTGCGGCGCCCCGATCGTCATGAACCTCCTGGTCAATACGCCGGAGGAGGCCCGCCGCCCGGTGCCGCAGACGGTGAAGATGATGACCGCCGGTGCCGCCCCGCCCGCCGCGGTGATCGGCGGGCTGCAGCGCCTGGGCATGGAGGTCACCCATACCTACGGCCTGACCGAGGTCTATGGGCCGGCCGTGGTCTGCGCCTGGCACGAGGAATGGAACGACCTGCCGCTGGAGCAGCAGGCGGTCTACAAGTCCCGCCAGGGCGTCGCCTATGCGGTGCAGGAGGCGATCATGGTGGCCAACCCGGAAACGATGGAGCCGGTGCCGCGCGACGGCGTCACGATCGGCGAGGTGATGATGCGCGGCAACATCACCATGCGCGGCTATCTGAAGAACCCGACGGCGACCGAAGAGGCCTTTACCGGCGGCTGGTACCACACCGGCGATCTCGGCGTGATCCATGAGAACGGCTATATCGAGCTCAAGGACCGCTCGAAGGACATCATCATCTCGGGCGGCGAGAACATCTCGACCATCGAGGTCGAGGGCGTCATCTATGGCCATCCGGCGGTGATGGAGGCCGCGGTCGTCGCCCGCCCGGACGAGCGCTGGGGCGAAACCCCTTGCGCCTTCGTCACCCTGAAGCCGGGCGCCGAGGCGACGGCCGAGGACATCATCGCCTATTGCCGCGAGCACCTCGCCCATTTCAAGGTGCCGAAGACCGTGGTCTTCTGCGAGCTGCCCAAGACCTCGACCGGCAAGATCCAGAAATTCGTCCTGCGCGACCAGGCGCGCGCCCTGTAAGCAACGGACGCGCGGGGCGGTGTCAAAGTGATGACCCACCCCATGCCTGTTCCGGTTCTCAGACTGACGCGAAAGACGGTTTGCGATTTGCGGGGAGATCGTTCACTCCCCGCATCCCGCTTGCGTCCTATTCGACCAGGGCCGGTTCCTCGGTCTTCTTGTCGTCCGCCTCCACTTCCGGGAACTCCAGCGCCAGCTGTCCGTCCTTGACGAAGACCCGGACCACGCCGCCCTTGGCCAGCTTGCCGAAGAGCAGTTCATTGGCCAGCGGCTTTTTGATGTGGTCCTGGATGACGCGGGCGAGGGGACGGGCCCCGTAGAGCCGGTCATAGCCCTCCTGCGCCAGCCATTCGCGCGCCTCGTCGGTCAGCTCGATGGTGACGCGGCGGTCGGCCAGCTGCTGCTCCAGCTGGATGACGAACTTGTCGACCACCTGGGTGACGACCTCCATGCCCAGCGGCGAAAAGCCGATGACCGCGTCGAGCCGGTTGCGGAATTCCGGCGAGAAGGTGCGGTTGATCGCCTCTGTATCCTCGCCCTCCCGGGTCTCGCGCTCGAAGCCGATGGCCGGCTTGGCGAGTTCCGAGGCGCCGGCATTGGTGGTCATGATCAGGATGACGTTGCGGAAGTCGACCGATTTGCCGTTGTGATCCGTCAGCTTGCCGTGATCCATCACCTGCAGGAGGATGTTGAAGACGTCGGGGTGCGCCTTTTCGATCTCGTCGAGCAGCAGCACGCAGTGCGGGTGCTGGTCGATGGCGTCGGTCATCAGGCCGCCCTGGTCGAAGCCGACATAGCCGGGCGGGGCGCCGATCAGCCGGCTGACCGAGTGCCGCTCCATATATTCCGACATGTCGAAGCGGGTCAGCTCGATGCCCAGCAGCCGCGACAGCTGGCGGGCGACCTCGGTCTTGCCGACACCGGTGGGACCGGAGAAGAGATAGCTGCCGATCGGCTTGTCGGGATCGCGCAGGCCGGCCCGGGCCAGCTTGATGGCGCTGGCCAGGGCCTCGATCGCCGAATCCTGGCCGAAGACGAGGGTCTTCATGTCGCGATCGATCGAGCGCAGCACCGTCTTGTCGTCGCGGTTGACGCTCTTCGGCGGGATGCGGGCGATCTTGGCGACGATGTCCTCGACATCCTTGACCGTCACGGTCTTCTTGCGGCGCGACGGCGGCAGCAGCATCTGGGCCGCACCGACCTCGTCGATCACGTCGATCGCCTTGTCGGGTAGCTTGCGGTCGCCGATATAGCGCGCCGACAGCTCCACGGCCGAGCGCATGGCGTCCGCCGTGTAGCGGATCTGGTGGTGCTTCTCGTAATAGGGCTTGAGCCCCTGCAGAATCTTGATGGTGTCCTCGACCGACGGCTCGTTGACGTCGATCTTCTGGAAGCGCCGCACCAGCGCCCGGTCCTTTTCGAAATAGTTGCGGTATTCCTTGTATGTCGTCGAGCCGATGCAGCGCAGCGTGCCGCTGGCCAGCGCCGGCTTCAGAAGGTTGGAGGCGTCCATGGCGCCACCGGAGGTGGCGCCGGCGCCGATCACCGTGTGGATCTCGTCGATGAACAGGATGGCGCCGTCGAGGTTCTCCAGCTCGTTGACGACGGCCTTCAGCCGTTCCTCGAAATCGCCGCGATAGCGGGTGCCGGCCAGCAGCGCCCCCATGTCGAGCGCGAAAATGGTGGCCGATTCGAGGACGGGCGGCACCTGCCCCTCGCCGATCTTCTTGGCCAGGCCCTCGGCAATGGCGGTCTTGCCGACGCCGGGATCGCCGACATAAAGGGGATTGTTCTTCGACCGCCGGCAGAGGATGTGGATGGTCCGCTCGATCTCCTGCTCGCGCCCGATCAGGGGATCGATCTTGCCGCGCGCCGCCTTCTCGTTGAGGTTGACGCAATAGCTCTGGAGGGCCTCGCTGCCTTTCTTGACCATCTTTTCCGCGCTCGCGTCCTCGTCGGCGCCGCTCACCCGGCGCGGCTCGGCCCGTTGTGACGTCTTGGCAATGCCGTGGGAAATGTAATTGACCGCGTCGAACCGCGACATGTCCTGTTCCTGCAGGAAGTACACGGCATGGCTCTCGCGCTCTGAGAACAGGGCGACCAGCACATTGGCCCCGGTGACCTCTTCCCGCCCCGAGGACTGGACATGGATGGCGGCACGCTGCAGCACCCGCTGGAATCCGGCGGTGGGCTTGGCGTCCTCCATCCGGCCGGTGGCCAGGTTGGTCAGCTCATTGTCGAGATAATTGCTGAGTTCCCGCCGCAAACGGTCCAGGTCGACGCCGCAGGCGCGCATCACGGCCCGTGCGTCCTGGTCTTCGACGAGAGAGAGCAGCAGGTGCTCCAGCGTGGCATATTCGTGGCGTCGCTCATTGGCATAAGCCAGCGCGCGATGCAGCGTATCCTCGAGATTGCGCGACAGCATGGGCGGTCCTTCGGCGTTACGTCCCGCGTCGATCGGTTCCGGTCACCACATTCACCGGTCAGGCCTTTTCCAGAATGCACTGGAGAGGATGCTGGTGGCGACGGGCAAAGTCCATCACCTGCGCGACTTTTGTCTCGGCCACTTCATAGGTGAAGATGCCGCAGACCCCGACGCCGCGGCGGTGAACGTGCAACATGATGCTGGTCGCTTCGTCCCGATTCTTGTGAAAGAATCGTTCCAGGACATGCACGACGAATTCCATGGGGGTATAATCGTCGTTCAGCATCAGAACTTTATAGTGAGAGGGTTTCTTCGTCTTCGGCTTGCTCTTGATAACGACCCCGGTGTTCGAGCCGTCATCGCCAAGTTTGTCGAAGTCGCTCATCGAGGTCATTCCCGGTCCCGGCGTCACCGAACACGCCCTCATGATATGAGATCGATGGCCGGTGAAGAAAGCCCGTCTTTGCACGCGACGGCTCGCCCCGGGGGCCCGCCCGGCGGGTCCGGAGAGATACCGGCGCAATCGGCAGATCGGGGCGCGGACCGGGACAGACAAGCCTGAACTCCGGCTCAGGCGGCACGCGCCAGCACCTCCACGCCGGCCAGGAACCGCTCTTCCACCGGGCGCAACACCTCCCGGGCCGTGGCGCGCTGAACCGCGACCATTCGCCGGCTGCGGCTGATACAGGTGTCGAACAGACCCTTCATCACATGGCTTTGCAGCTGGACCACATCCGAGACACCCTGACAGCCGGGCACTGCCGCAGCCGCCGAAATGGCCGTTTGGCCGGCCCCCTTCACCAGCGAAATGACGGCAACCTGCAGGTCGTCGACCCCGCGACCGACGGCACCGGTCCCGCGCAGAACGGCTTCGAAATTGGCCTCATGAAACTGGGCAAGCTCTTCATAGCCTCGGAACATCGTCTATTGCCTTATGCTCGGGGAAACAGGGGGCCCGACACCGCGCCGGAGCCGTGGCCGGCGGCTTTGCTGCAATGCAGCGCATCCGAAACGGTACCGGAGATGGCGAAACTGTCAATGCCGCCACGACTCATGAGTAATTGGTCATTGTCTATTGTTTTCAGAGTCTTGCGCCGACGCCTGTGTGCCGCAACCATCTGCGATGCCGCTTTTGCAGGGCTGCAGGGAAAGAATCGGCCGCGGGACCCGGGACGGGCTCAGCCGCACATTTCACGGAACCGCGGGCCCCGCGCCGGCATTGCACGGAGGACCGACCCCCTTTCTTACCGGATCCGGGCGTTATGGATACGACTCTGCTGTCCCTCTTCCTCTGCGGCGATGTCATGACCGGGCGCGGGATCGACCGGATCATGGCCAAGCCCTGTCCGCCGCGCCTGTACGAGCCGGCCGTCAAGGACGCCGGGGACTATGTCGCCATGGCCGAACGCGCCAACGGGCCGATCCCGGCGCCGGTCGACCCCGCCTATATCTGGGGCGAGGCGCTGACCGTCCTGGCGCAGGCGCGGCCCGATGTCCGGGTGATCAATCTGGAAACGGCCGTCACGCGCAGCGAGGACGCCGCCGACAAGGGCATCAATTACCGCATGAGCCCGGAAAACGCCGGCTGCCTGACCGCCGCCGGCGTCGATGCCTGCGTCCTGGCCAACAATCACGTGCTGGACTGGGGACGCCGCGGGCTGGAAGAGACGCTCGACGTCCTGCACGGGCTCGACATCCGGACGGCCGGAGCCGGCCGCGATCCGCAGGAGGCTTTCGCCCCGGCCGTCATCCCGGTCCCCGGCAAGGGTCGGGTGCTGGTCTACGGGATCGGCCATTCCTCCAGCGGCATTCCCCCCGCCTGGGCCGCCCATCGCGGCCGGCCGGGCCTCGCCCTGGTGCTGATGTATTTCGCCCGCTTCGACCACGCCGCCCACCGCCTGGAATCGCGGGAGATGGTGCCGATGCAGACGAGGAAATTCCGCCTGGTGCCGCCCTCCCGCGCGGACACGGAACTGCTGGCCCAGCTCGTGCACCTGGAATGGCAGAAATTCGGCGCCTCCGTCGAACTGCGCGACCCCGGCCTCCTTCATCTGGTGTGGTAAAACCGGCGCCTTTTGGTGAATTTCGTCCGGGAGGCCGGCGTCCCGAAAGGTGCCGGCAAAGCCGGCAACGATGTCCGACAACCGGAAGGTTGGATCCGGACCGATATCCACGCAAGGATGAGGAAAACCGACAGCGTGCTCCAGGAGCGGAGACGTATTCAAGATTGTTTAACGGACAGCGAGCGGGTGGGGCGAAGATTTGCGCGCGTTCCGCGGCGCTTCCTGCATGCTGTTGCCACTGCCTCGGTGCCGAAGACGGTCCGCGACACCGGCAAGCGTCGCTTCAGCTGCTGCCCGGACGTCCCGACTGACCATGCCGGCCAGCTGGCTGTCGTTCGCCGCCATACAGAGCCGATGCGCTGCCGCCGTCAGCCGTACGAGGCCGAGCATGGAGGCGGCACCTTTCAGCCCATGCGCCTGTCCGAACAGGTCTTCCGGATTGCCGACGGCAAGCGCGGCGTCGATCGCGGCAAGATGTGCCGGGATACGACCGGACATCCGCTCCAGCAACTCCGCGACGCGTTGTCGCCCGACCATGCGCTCCAGCGACGCCAGCTGCTTCTCATCCAGCAAGACACTGTCAGACGTGCCGGTTTCCGCCTCGGCCGCCGACGTTTTGCTCGGAGTTGTCATCACGGTCACACCCTGAATCATCATTCCGGCCCAGCACATCGCTCATACGGTCCGCGGAGCCGGGTGGATGAGGCATTCAGAGAATTCCGGAGGAGCGGTCTCCCCGTTCGTCGGCGCCTCTTTCGTGCAGCGACCGCGCCGGCCGCCGCCAAAGGACGCGCCGGTATCGTCAAAACGGTTTGACCGGACCGCTTTCAGGATATCCGGGAGGAGCAGGCATAAACCCTGACCCGATTATGCGAGAATGTCTTCGTTTCAACGGAAATCACAAGCCGAACCCTGTCATATCGACTGAATACCTTGATATGCGTCTCGATTAAGGATATAAAACGTCTCCCGGTGCCGGGATAAAAGGATACTGGCTATCCGAAAATATGTCCTTCGGCCTTGCCGCCACGCAGCAGCAATCCATTTCCCACGTTGTAAGAATGACAGAATGTCGCAGCCGGTGAAGCATGAAGATCGTGATCGCTGACGACCATCCGATCGTCGCGCAAGCCATCAAGACCATATTGGAAGCGGCCGATCCCTCGACCGACGTCATTGTCCATGCCCGCATCACGAACCTGATGACCGCGCTGAACGAGGGTCCGCTGCCGGACTTCGTGCTGATCGATTATTGCATGCCGGATGCGCCAGACGGCTCGGCCATCTTCGAGATCCGCGATCGCTATCCCGATTTGCGGCTCGGCATCATATCCGGTACGGAGGATATGGAAATCGTCCGCAAGGTCATGGCGGCCGGGGCGCTCGGCTTCATTCCGAAGTCGATGGCGCCGGAAGCAATGGTCCACGCCATCTGGGTCATGGCCGCCGGCGGGCATTACCTGCCCTGGCCGATCATGATGCAGGACAGCGCCGCCGCGCCGGCCGGATCGCAGGACGTGGCCGGCGACTCCCTGCCGGGCGAGGCGTCGGCCGCCGCCTTGACGGACCGGGAGCGCGAGGTCCTGGATGAACTGGTGCGCGGCCTGTCGAACAAGGAAATCGGCACCAATCTCGGCATTGCCGAGGTCACCGTCAAACTGCACCTCCGGCGACTATACAAGAAAATCAACGTCTCCAACCGCGCCAGCGCCGTCCGTTTCGCGCTGGAGAACCGGTCCTTGAATAATCCCGCATAACCCCCTCCAAAACTGAATAATATCGCATAATTGAGGCCCCTGAACGACCTTCTCTGGTCTCCATATTTCAACCATATACCCGAAAGGGGTATGGGTATCAGCCTTTCGGACAAGGCTAAAACAATGCACGATACTTTTGCTCGCCCCGCGAATATCTGTCTGGTTAACTCTCGATTAAGAACATCCCCGTATTCATCAACCTTGGAAGCGATTTGTTCGGCTTCGAACGCTCGGGAATTGATCGACGCGCTTCGGGCCCGTCCTGGCCCTCTTCCCGGACGCAACCACAACAGAATGGGGAGACTTCCCATGCCACGTCTCAATCTGCGCATTAAGCCAAAGCTGGTTGCCGGATTTCTTCTCGTCGGACTGATCCCTGCCGTCGCAATTGGCGCCATTGCCCTGACCGAAGCCCGGTCGGCCCTGGAAGAGGACGCTTTCGCGACCCTGCAGGGGCTGCGCGACACCAAGGCTCACGAAATCGAGAGTTTCTTCGCGGGAAGCGAAGAGGATCTGCGCTCGGTCGTCGAAACCGTCCGGATCTTTCAGCAGAATGCCCAGGCCCGGCTGGCGGCCCTGCAGGCCGCCAAACGCAGCGAGGTGGAAGCCTATTTCGATGAGGTCCGGCGGGATGCGGAAAGCCTGGCGCGCCTGAATGAAGTCCGGGACCTCCTCGGCGGGACCGAAGGTCGCGTCGCCGCACCCCTGGCCGGCTCGGCCCGGTCCGACGCGGACGCCGCCCTTCAGGCCTTCGCCGGGACCGAAGGCTACCGCGATCTGCTGGTGATCGATGCCGACCGCGGCCGGGTCCTCTTCTCGGCCAACCGCCCGGCGCTCAGCGGCCGCAGCCTGAGCGCGGGAGCCCTGGCCGGCGCAGGCCCGGCCCGCGCTTGGCAGCGGGTAATGGAGACGGGAGAGCCGCATCTGGCCGATTTCGCCCCCTATGCCCCGGGCGACGGCGTCCAGGCCGCCTTCATCGCCGCGCCCGTCATGCTGGCCGGCGAGATCGCCGGTGTGGTGGCCCTGGAGCTGTCCGCCGACCCGCTCAACGCCATCGTCCAGCGGCGCGACGGCATGGGCGAAAGCGGCGAAACCTATCTGGTCGGCCGCACGGCAGACCGCATCGCCCTGCGCAGCGATCTCGTCACCATGGGCGACGGCGCCTATGTCGTCGGCTTCGACGGGATCGTGACGCCCTATATGGAACGGGCGCTCGACGGCGAGGATGCCAGTGCGGTCCTCACCGACAGCGCCGGCCGGCTGGTCCTGGTCGATTACGAGCCGCTGGACATCGCCGGCCTGACCTGGGCGATCATCTCGAAAATGAACCTGGAGGAGGCCATTGCCACGCGCCTGGCCGGGCAGGAGGGCGACTTCTTCGGCCATTTCATCGAAGAGCACGGCTATTACGACCTCTTCCTCATCCATCCCGAGGGCGAGGTCTTCTACACCGTGAGCCGCGAGGCCGATTTCGGCACCAACATGCTGACCGGCCCCTATGCCGACAGCGGGCTGGGCACCGCCCTCCGGGGAGCGCTGGACAGCGGCCGCCTCGTCCTCGCCGATTTCGCCCCCTATGCGCCGAGCGACGGCGCGCCGGCCGCTTTCATCGCCATGCCGCTGATGCACCATGGCCAGGTCGAACTGGTCGTGGCGCTGCAGCTGTCGATCACCGAGATCAATGAGGTCATGCTGCAGCGCGCCGGCCTCGGCGAAACCGGCGAGACCTATCTCGTCGGGCCGGACCGGCTCATGCGCTCGGACGCGCATGGCGACCCGACGAACCGCACGGTGGCAGCGTCCTTCGCCAATCCGGACCGCGGCACTGTCGACACGGACTCGGTCGCCGCGGCCCTGGCGGAGGAGACGGGCAGCGATCTGGTCACCAACTATGCCGGGCATCGCGTCCTGTCGGCCTATGCGCCGCTCCATGTCGGCGACATGACCTGGGCACTGGTCGCGGAAATCCGCGAGGCGGAAGCCTTTGCGGCCGTCACCGATCTGCAAGGACTGATGGCGATCCTGGCCGCGATCGGCATCCCGGCGGTGGCCGGCTTCGGGTTCTGGCTGGCGCGGTCGGTCGCCAATCCCGTGGTCGGCATGACCGGCGCCATGCGCATCCTCGCCGGCGGCGACAAGACCGCCGCGATCCCTTCGCAGGACCGCGTCGACGAGATCGGCGAGATGGCCAAGGCCGTCCAGGTCTTCAAGGACAACATGATCCGCAATGACGAGCTGGCGGAGGAGGCGCGCAAGGAGCAGGAGGAACGCAGCCGCCGGGCGCAGCAGATCGAGAGCCTGACGACCGCCTTCGACAGTGACGTCTCGGGCATGCTGGGCAGCGTCACCTCGGCGACCACCCAGCTCGAGGCGACCGCCGACAGCCTGTCGGCAACCGCGGAGGAGGCCACGCAGCAGGTCTCGGTCGTCGCCGCGGCCTCCGAGCAGTCGGCCGCCAATGTCCAGACGGTCGCCGCCTCGGCCGAGGAGCTGACCACCTCCATCCAGGAGATCGGCCGCCAGGTCGTCCGCCAGGCCGAACTCGCCGCAAGCGCCGTGGAGGAGGCGGACAGCAGCAACGCCAAGGTGCAGGAGCTCGCGGGGGCCGCCCGGCAGATCGGCGAGGTCGTCTCGCTTATCACGTCGATTGCCGAGCAGACCAATCTCCTGGCCCTGAACGCCACGATCGAGGCGGCCCGGGCGGGCGATGCCGGCAAGGGCTTCGCCGTCGTCGCCTCGGAGGTCAAGAACCTGGCCAACCAGACGGCCAAGGCGACCGGGGAGATCTCCGCCCAGATCGCCGCCATTCAGGGCTCGACCGACGAGACGGTCGAGGCCATCGAGCGCATCGGCCGGCAGATCAGGGACATGAACGAGATCGCCTCGTCGGTGGCCGCCGGCATGGAGGAGCAGAACGCCGCCACCCAGGAGATCGCCCGCAATGTCCAGGAAGCCGCGGCCGGATCAGCCCAGGTGACCGATAATGTCGGCCATGTCCGCGAGGCGGCCGGCACCACCGGTCAGTCGGCAAGTTCGGTGCGCGAAGCGTCCGGCGAACTCTCCCGCCAGGCCGAAAGCCTGAAGGGCGTGGTCGAGCGCTTCCTCGGCGACGTGCGTTCGGCGTGACCGGGGCTGTGGGGCGTCCGCGCGGGCGCCCCATGGTCCTGACCTCAAGCGAATGAAACGATACGGAAGGAATCCCGATAATGTCCCAGACAGCGTGTCACCAGTCCGCCCACGCTCCGGAGACCGAGATCACGGTGGAAGAGGTGATGGCGATGCTCGGACCCCATGTCAGCAAACTGAACAGCGACCTGGCAATCCTGCAGCGGGGGTCGAGAGCCATTTGCGCCAGCTTGCGCCAGATCGTCTTTCTGTCACGGAATAACGGTTCGGTCGCGCATGACCGGATTATCGAGATCCTGGAGAGAAACGGCGTGTTGCATTTGCATGAGCAGGCGATATCGCTGGAAACGGGAGCGCTGGAATGAGCGGAGCGCAAGGCACGCTGCCGACCCAGCCGCCCAGCCTATGTCGGTGCCTATGTCGGATCCTCGCGGTCCGGAGGAGGCAGATAGCGCAATGTGTCTGCAACGGCCCGTCGGAGATCCTCCAGCGCCGGCATGGGGGAACGGCCTTGATCGGCTGCGTCGCAAAAGGCTTCGGCCGCCGCGGCAAGGCGTGCCGCCCCCAGCATGCCGGCGGCTCCCTTCAGGCCATGGGCCAGGCCGGAGGCCTGCGCGCCGTCGCCCGCTTCCAGGGCCACGACGATAGCGTTCAGGTCCTGCGTCGCCCGCTCAGCCAATTGGCGCAACAGGCTCTCAAGCCGCGGCCGGCCCAGCATGCCCTCCAGCATCTGCAAGCGGTCCGACTGAAGCAGAGTTGCGGCGTGCACAGCCCGGCCTTGCGCATTCATGATCGATCGCAACATTGCCGCCATCCCACTGCCGGGCCGATCGATGCCAATAACGATCGGTACCACACAGGAGGTGGAGCAATCTCGGGCGGTGTAAAGGCATGTATGCCATAATGTGCCCAACCCGACTATTCGCTGCCATCGGATCTTCGGACGGATAGCACTCGTTCGGTTAATTGAGAAAAGTTTACAAATGAATTTAACCGGAGTCAGCGTCGGTGCCGACTGCCCGATGACGGGGTACCAAAGGAGAAAACCGTGGCAACGGTTCTCATCATCGATGATGACGAAATTCTGGGAACCATCGTCAGGGATCTGGTTGCCCTTTGCGGGTACCGGCCGATCCTCCGGTATAGTGGCCGCGATGGACTGGCATGTTTCTATGAGACATCGCCGGATGCGGTTGTGACCGACATTCTGATGCCGGATTGCGAAGGCATCGAGATCATCCGGAAGGTCCGCAACCACCGGCCCGGAACGCCGATCATCGCGATGTCCGCCGGCGGACGCATGGGGGCGGGCTATGTGCTGCAGACGGCGGAGCGGATGGGAGCCGATTTCGTCCTCAGGAAACCCTTCGATCCCGGGGAGATGACCCGGGCGCTGCACGAGGCGGTTTCCCGGATTCGGCCGGGCGCGCCGGCGGTCTCCGGCTGACCGAGACACGAGAAAGTCAATCCGGGCCACCCGCACCACCGTTTGCGTGTACCAGGCCGGTTTCTCGGGATCTTCCAAAGTATATCTGACTTTCGGACAATTGCCGCCGGCAGGCAATTGAATACTTTACTATGTCTGTTGGGTTTGCGTCAAATGTGCATAAAACTCTACAGTGTTCCGTCACGGCCTTTCTGAGTGTTCCCAGGAAACGTCGCCGGCCGTTAACGTGGCCGGACGACTGCAAAGAAGCGCGTAAGGTGCGGCCGTTCCTGTTGGCCGGCGCCATGTGTCCCTATCCGGAGAGCCGCCCATGGCGACCGTGCTGATCATCGATGATGACGAAATCTCCCGGACGATTGTCCATGACATCGTTCTTCTTTGCGGGCATAAGGCGATCATCGCTTGGGACGGACGCGAAGGGCTGGCGCGTTACCGCGCGGAATGGCCGGACGTCGTGGTCACCGACATCCTGATGCCGGAATGCGAGGGCATCGAAGTGATCCGCACCATCCGCCGTGACGGGCTCGCCACCCAGATAATCGCGATGTCGGCCGGCGGCGCCTTCGATCGCGACTATGTCCTGACCATGGCGGACCGCATTGGTGCCGATTTCGTCCTGACCAAGCCCTTCGACTTCGACGCGTTGACCCTGACCCTGCAACGCGCCGCCTCCCGCGGACGCGGCCCCGATCTGGCCATTTCGGGATCGTGATGCCATCCTTTGTATCGTGATGCCATCCTTTGTAAGGACGTTCGGCCATTTGCCCCATGGCTAGGAGTTGGCTCAGAACCGTGCGCCGAGCGATCGGCGCTTGCTGCCGTGCAGCCTGTTCGGCGGCCGTCGTTTCGTGCCTGGCTTTCCCTGCCGCACAGGCGCATGACCGAATCGTGCTGCAACTGCGCTGGGACCACGAGTTCCAGTTCGCCGGCTATTACGCCGCGCTCTGGCAGGGCTTCTACGAAGAGGAGGGGCTGCAGGTCGAGATCCGCTCGCGCATCGCTTCGGACGGGTCCTTCCGCGACATTTTCGAGGAAGTGGAGTTGGGCCGGGCCGATTTCAGTATCGGCGGCGCGGACATTCTGGTCCACAACGACCGCGGCGCCGATTACGTGGTATTGGCGACGATCCTCCATGAGAGCCCCAACGCCTTCTACGCCCTGAGCCGGGAGACCCTGCACGAACCGGCCGACTTCCTGCGCCATCCGGTGGCCCTGCTGGACAACGACTATGACAGCCTGGAGCTGTTCGCCATGCTGGTGGCGGAAGGCCTGGACCCCGATCAGGTCGACCGCCGGCCCTTCCAGCCGGGGCTGGAGCCGCTGCTGCGCGGCGATTTCGCCATCACGCCCAGCTACCGCATGTCGGCGGAATGGCGGGCCCGGGAACTCGGCATCGACCTGGCCCGCCTGGTGGCCTCCGATTTCGGCGCCGCCTTCTACGGCGATACGCTGTTCACGACGCGCGCGTTCGTCGAGAGTCATCCCGACATGGCGGACCGCTTCGTCCGGGCCTCGCTGCGCGGCTGGGCCTATGCCCTGGAACATGAACGGGACATCGCCGAGCGGATCACGGCCGAGCTGCCGCGCCACATTCCTTACGAGAACCTGCTCGGCTACAACCTCTTTTCGGCAGAGGTGGTCCGCAGCCTGACCGGCTACCCGCTGGTCGAGCTCGGCCATACCAGCCCGGCGCGCTGGCAGCGCATGCACCAGCTGCTGGCCGATGCCGGCTTTGTCGACGGCGAGTTCGATGCGGCCCGGCTGATTTTCGACCCCGCGGCGGAGCGGGCCGCGCGGCTCAGAACCTGGATTCTCATCATTCTGGTTCCCGGGGCTGCCGGGCTGGCGCTCGCCGGAGCCGGCTTTGCAGGCATCACCATCCTGCGCCGCAAGGTTGCGGCGGCAACTCGGGCCCTGCAGGCCGAGCGCCGGACCCTGCAGCTGATCCTCGATACCGCGCCGGTGGCGATCTTCTGGAAAGACCGGGAACACCGTTACCAGGGATACAACAGGCAGGCGCGGGCGATCGCAGGGATCGACCGGACGCGGACCGTCATCGGGAAAACCGACCACGACCTCTTCACCGAGACCGTCGCCCGGGAATTCCAGGCAAGTGATGCAGCCATCATGGCAGGCGGCAAGCCGGAGCACGATGTGCTGCTCACCTACATACGGCCCGACGGCGAGATCCGCTATATCAAGCGCCGCAAGGTGCCGCTGCATTCCGACTCCGGCTCGGTGGAGGGTGTGCTGGCCTGCGTCGAGGACGTCACGGAATTCCTGACGGCGGAGCGGCAGATCCGCGAGAATTTCAGTCTGCTGCGCACCGTCTTCGATACCATTCCGGATGCGATTTTCGTGAAGGATGAGCACAGCCGCATCGTCATGGCCAATGAGCAGATGGCCGCTCGTTGCGGCCTGACGACCGAGAGCATCATCGGCAAGGCCACCGAGGAGCTTCTCCCTCCGTCGGCTGCCGCGGCAATGATCGAGATCGATCGCGAGGTCATGCGGACCGGCGTGATTCGCACGTCGGAGGAGGAGGAGCTGGTGTGCGGCGGCGCTCCATTGACCTGCCAAACGGTCAAGGCGCCCTATCGGGACGCCGACGGCCGGGTCAAGGGCATCGTCGTTATGGCCCGCGATATCACCGGGCGCCTCAAGGAGTTGCAGACCCTGCGGGAAGCCAATCGCCAGGCGGCGATCTTCCGGCGCATGGTGGAATCGGCGACGCAGGGAATCGGCACGGCGGATCTGAACGGCAATGTCGACTATCAGAACCCGGCGCTGCTCCGCATGCTCGGCCTGTCATCTCTTGAGGAGGCCCGAGAATACACCTATCGCGATTTCTACAGCGAACAGGACCTTGCCTTTCTTGAGAGCGTCGCCATTCCGAAGGTTCACGAGCAGGGATCCTGGGTGGGAGAGTTGGCGGTTCGGACGCTGAACGGAGGCGTCACGCCCACCATACAGAACATCTATCTCTTAAGGGATGATGAGGGGAAGCCGCTTGCCCTCTGCAATGTGGTCACGGACATAACGGACCGTGTCGAGGCCGAGCGGCGGATTCGCGAAAGCGAGATGCGCTACAGAACCCTCTTTGAGCTGTCCCATGATCCTGTTCTCGTTGTGGATCCGGAAACGACCCTGCCCTTGGAGTTCTCCGAAAGGCTCTGCTCATTCCTCGGCTATACGGCCAAGGAGGTGGCTACGCTCCCGGTTGCCGCTTACGAAGCCGTGGAGAGCCCGAACGCGGTGAGGGCGCATATCGACAGGGTCGTGCGCGAAGGCGGCGATCAGTTCGAGACCCGCATGCGGCGCAAGGACGGCAGTGTCAGGGAGGTGATCGTCATCGCCCGTACGATCCAGCTTGGAAACAAGACGGTGTGCCATAGCCTCTACCGCGATGTGACCGAGCAGCGGCAAGCGGAAGCGGCCCTGAGAAGCGTCAATCAGGAGTTGGAGCGGCGGGTCGAGGAGATGGTCGCCCGCAACCGGGAAAAGGATCACCTCATCATCCAGCAATCGCGCCTGGCCGCGATGGGCGAGATGATCGGCCACATTGCCCACCAATGGCGCCAGCCGATCAATGCGCTCGGCCTGCTTCTGGCAAACCTGCGCGATGCGTATGACTATGGCGAACTCGATACGGCCTATCTCGACGCGCAGCTGCAAAAGGGCCGGCAGCTGATCCAGCGCATGTCGGCAACCATCGACGATTTCCGCAGCTTCTTCAGCCAGGGGCGGGAGAACGAGCCCTTCCGGATCGTCGATGCCGTGCGCGATGCCGTGTCGGTCATGGAAGCCAGCCTCGTCTATCACGGCATCGACGTCGCCATCGAGGCCGACGAAACCCTGTTTGCCGAAGGGTTCCGGCGCGAGTTCTCGCAAGTCATCCTGAACATTCTGGCCAATGCCAAGGATGCAATCCAAAACCGGACCGGGGAGAAGGGAAAGGTGACAGTGCGCATTTCGTGCCAAGACCATGAAAATTGTATGGGGAAAATCGAGATCGCCGACAATGGCGAGGGTGTTCCGGTGGACATCCTGCCGAGAATATTCGATCCGTATTTCACGACACGGCCGAAAGGGCTGGGAATCGGGCTCCATATGGCCCGAATTATTGTCGAGCAGAAAATGGGCGGACGCATAGACGCGTATAATGCCGGGCAGGGGGCGGAAATTTCAATTATTTTACCATTGTCTGCAGAAATACCGGGGTTATCTCCCCGGCCGGCAACGATCGAAGAGAGCCCGACCCATGGCAATGCCTCTACGGAAAAATGATTTCAGGGGTTGGGAAAACCATCTCCCGCATTTCTCTGTTCTTTATGTCGAGGATGATGAGTCGGTGCTTGAGCAGCTGTCGATGTTTCTCAATCGACGGGTGGGCTCTCTCTACGTCGCCAGGAACGGTGTAGAGGGTCTGGCGGCCTTCGGCCGTGACCGTCCGGATATCGTCATTACCGACATCGTGATGCCGGAAATGGACGGCCTGACCATGGCGGAACGGATCAAGCAGCTCGATCCGGCGACGCCGGTCATCGTCACCACCGCCGTCAGCGAGACCGACCATCTGATCCGCGCGATCGAGATCGGCATCGACAAATATGTTCTGAAGCCGATCGACACGGCGGCCCTGCTCGAGGCCGTCGGACGCATTGCGGCCGGACTGCAGCAGCAGCGGCGCCTCACAGTCTTCGGCAAGGCGCTCGATGAGGTGACCGACGCCGTGGCCCTGACCGAGCGGACCGGCAGGATTGTCTATGCCAACCGCGCCTTCCGTCGCGCCGTCGCCGAGGACGGGCATGACGTCGTCGATCGGCAGGCGCAGGACCTGATATCGATTGTCGAACCGCCCAACCTGCTCGAAAGACTCTGGAGCGAAACGCAGCGGTCATGGCGGGGCGAGGTCACGGTGCGCACTGCCGGAGGCATGCGCTACGCGCTTGCCCTGTACAATGTCCTGAAGGACCTGCGCGGCAGCACGCCCCTCGGCTTTCTCATGCTGATCGACCTGACGGAGCAGCGCGAAGCCGAGGAGGCCGTGGCGGCGGCCCGGGCCGACGCGGCCGCGGCGGCCGCGGCGAGCGCGGCGAAGTCGCGCTTCCTGGCCAATATCAGCCACGACATCCGCACGCCGATGACCGGTGTGCTCGGCATGCTAGAGCTTGTCAAGCGCACGGAACTGTCCGGCATCCAGCGCCACTACATCGATGCTGCGGCCGAGTCCGGACAGAGCCTGCTGACCATCCTCAACAACGTGCTGGACCTTGCCAGGATCGAGGCCGGACGGCTGGACCTGCGCAGCGAACCGCTGGACCTTGCCGACCTTGCGGCCGACATCCTGCGGCTGTTCGCGCTGCCGGCCCACGACAAGGGGATCGAGCTGGTCCTGCGCGTCGCGGGCGACTGTCCGGGCCGTCTCCTGGGCGACGAAGGCCGCATCCGCCAGATCCTGATGAATCTCGTCGGCAACGCCCTGCGCTTCACGGAGACCGGCGAGGTCGAACTGGTCGTCGAGACGGCGATCGAGGACGACGGCGACGTCCGCGTCGCCGTCGGCGTGCGGGACACCGGCATCGGCATCGAACCCGAGGCGCAGAGACGGATCTTCGACGTGTTCAGCCAGGCCGACGAAGCGACGACCCGGCGCTTCGGCGGCACCGGGCTGGGCCTGACCATTGCCAGCGAGCTGGCGCAGCATATGGGCGGGGGCATCACCGTGGAGAGCGTGCCCGGGGCCGGGTCCCTGTTCCGGGCGATCGTGCGTTTGCGGCCGGCTCCGGGGCCGGTGGATGACCGCCCCGCCGACCTGACAGGCCGGCGCTTTCTCGTGGTCGACCCGAATGGCGCCGCCCGCCGCGCCGTCTGCGAGCGACTGGCCGGGGCCGGCGCCGAGACCATCGCCGCCGCGCGCCTTGCCGAGGCCGCGGCGCTGCTGGAGAGCGGCAGCGATGATGCGCCGCCGGCAGCGGCGCTGATCGACGTCCATCTTCTCAAGGGACGGGATGGTGCGGAAGACGCCGCTGCCCGCATGGCCATCGCCCGGCAGGCCGGGATGCTGGTGGCGCTCGGCGGCTTCCTCGATGTCGATCCGTCCGCGGACGACGCCACCGATAGTGCCGGCCTGCTGGTCAAGCCGGGGAGTCCGGCGCGGTTCCTGGCCGCGCTCGAGCGCATGATCGCCGGTCGGCAGCCCGCGGCCGACGATGCGGTGGGTGCGGAGGCCCGGCTCGCCGCCTCGATCCTGCTGGCCGAGGACGATCCCATGACGGCCGAAATCACCATCGGCATTCTCGAGGCTGCCGGGGCGGCGGTCTCTCATGTTGCCAATGGACGGGCGGCCGTCGAGGCCTGGGAAGCCGGCACCTTCGATGTCGTCCTCATGGACTGCCAGATGCCGGAGATGGACGGCTTCGACGCGGCACGACAGATTCGGGCCCGCGAGACTGTGCGGCCGGCCGGCCGGCGCACCCCCATTCTCGCCTTGACCGCCAGCGCCCTGGACGAGGATGCCCGGACCTGCCTCGAGGCCGGCATGGACGACCGTCTCGTCAAGCCTTTGACCCCCGACCTGCTGGTCATGAGACTGCGCCGGTCCTTGGCAGGGCGCGCTGAGCCGCTTAGTTGAAAATCATAGACAATATTTTATCTCAGGAATATCTCCGTCTCGCGAACCGGCATGGGTTCTCTCAGATACATCTTCTCCTGAGTTGGAAATGGCGTGGACGGTTGCGCCCGGGCCTTGCTATCGTCCGACCTTATCGGGAATGCGGTCACTTCCCGGGAACACCCGCTATTCGTTTTCCGTTGCTTTTGGATCGGTACCGATGCAGGGGACGGGCTTCGCCCAACTGTCCGATACGCGCCGGGCCGTCGATGCGGCCCTGGACGCGGCGCTGGCGGACAGCCTGGGCGATCCGCCCGGGCTGGCGCTCGTGTTCGTCGGCGGCCGGCACGATCCCCGGATCGCCTGGGAGCGGCTGAGCCATGCCCTGTCGCCCGTCCCGATCATCGGCGGTGCGGCCGTCGGCTGTATCGGCGCGGGACGGCTCGGCTATTCCGGGTTCGAGGTCAGTGTTGCCCTGTTCCCGGCGCGTTGCGGCCCGTTCCTGACCCTGACCTCCCCCGACCTGCGCGATGGGGAGTTCGCCGCCGGGCGCGCGCTGGGCGCCCGGATCGCCGCGCTCGGCCGCAAGACGCCGACCGTTCTGCTGTTCTTCGACAGCGTGATCGACGCCGGCCCGCCGCCGCGGCTTCACCCCTGCAGCCATCTTGTCGACGGGGTGTATGCCGGGCTCGAGGGCCATCCGATCGAGCTCTCCGGTGCCGGCACCCTGGCGGATTTCACCCTGAGCAACAGCTGGCTGTTCGCCGGGGGCAGCCTTGTGCGCCATGCGGCCGTCGCCGTCATCTGTCCGCCGGCGCTGTCGGCAGAAACGGCGATTTTCCATGGATGCATTCCAATTTCGGGCCATTTTACGATTACCCGCATCGAGGGCTCGCTGCTTTATGAACTTGACGGGCAGCCGGCCGAGGCAGTGATCCGGGGGTTCCTGCCGGACGGCGTGCCGAGCCGCGAGACCAAGCTCATGCTCCATATCACCATCGGCCAGGATTGCAGCCCCGGAAACGCCGAATTTGAGGAGCACAATTACGTCAATCGGCTCATTCTTGGTCTCGATGAGGAGAGCGGTGCCGTACGGCTGTTCGATGCGGACTTTGCCGAGGGTCAGGTCGTGCAATTGATGCTGCGCGATCCCTTTTACGTTCTGGAGACGACCCGCACCGGCTGCGTCCGGGTGGCCGAGCGGCTGAGCCGCGGCCGACCGTTCGGGGCGCTTTACTTCGATTGCGCCGGCCGCGCCGGCGGGATCAGCGGCACGCCGGAAGAGGAGGCAGAAATCGTGCTTCGCGTCCTGGGGCCGCATGTTCCTCTGTCGGGATTCTATTCCGCCGTGGAGATCGCGCCGATCCTGGGACGCAGCCGGCCCCTCGACTGGACCGGAGTCCTGACGGTGATTTATGAAAAACGGCCGGCCGCCGATGCAGGACCGGAGTGACCACTACCGGCGCCGGATGGAGGACCTCGGCAAGCGCCTGATCGCGGCCGAGGAAAGACGGCGGCTGGCGCAGATCGAGGCGGACCGGACCAGCAAAATCCTGGGGCTCATGCGCCGGGCCCACGATATCGCCGATTCGGCGAGCGACACCAAGGCATTCAGCCTGCAATACCTGGCGCAGCTCTGCGGGCTGATGCTGACGGATGGCGCGGCGATCCTGATGGCCGATCCGGATGGCGGCGGCGTTCATGGCCTCCATGAATTCGGGGCCGCGACTCCGGTGGACCGCCTGCCTGTCTCCGGGAAATTGCCCGACTTCGATTATCTCAACGACTGTAACGCCGGGTCCGAGATCGTCGCGGCGCTGGCGGCGCATCTCGGTCAGCGACACTTGGCCTGGTCGTGGAACACGGCCGACCGGATCGGACTGGTTCTCATTCGGCAGCCATTCAACGCGGCGCAGCTGCCCTTTTCGCCGGCCGATCGCGAGGTCATGCAGTCGGCGCTCTCCATCTATTCCGAAGCGCTGAAGCGCCGTCTGGCCCGCGATGCCCTTGTTGCTGCCAAACGGGCCGCCGAAAAAGCCAACCGGGCGAAATCGGAATTCCTGTCGACCATGAGCCACGAGCTGCGGACGCCGCTCAATGCCATCAACGGCTTTTCGCAGATGATGCAGCGGGAGGTCTTCGGTCCGCTCGGCAATCCGCACTATCTCGACTATGCCCGCTTCATTCACGAAAGCGGCGAGCATTTGCTGTCGCTGATCAACGACGTCCTCGACATGTCCCGTATCGAGGCCGGCCGGATGCCATTGCACGAAGAGGCGCTGTGCCTGTCGACGACCATCGGCACGACGGTCCAGCTGATGCGCGACCAGGCCAAGGACCATGGCCTCGTCCTGATGGCCGGGCTGCCGGCCGATCTCCCGGCGCTCTGGGCCGATCGCCGGGCGATGAAGCAGATGATGATCAATCTGCTGTCCAACGCCATCAAATTCACCCCGCGCGGCGGCGAGATCCAGGTTGCGGCAGAGCGCGAGGCCGGGGGTGGCCTGATCCTTTCGGTTGCCGATACCGGCATCGGCATCCCGGAAGAGGACCAGGCTGTGGTGCTGGAACCGTTCCGCCAGGGCCGCTCCAGCGCGCTCGCCGGGGAAAGCGGCACCGGTCTCGGCCTGTCGCTGGTCAAGGCGCTGATCGAGATGCACGACGGCCGCCTGACCCTGACCAGCCGGCCGGGCGAAGGCACCACCGTCAACCTCTACTTCCCCGAAAGCCGCCTCTGCCCGACCGACCGCACCGAAACCGGCACCGGCTGAGCACTGGCTGGGGCGGCAGGTTACGAAATCTCACGCTACATGACGGGCTGATGGGCAGCGTGCGGGAGCTGAGGGCGCATGAGGCCGCGCGCCACCGTGAGGCCGCCGATCCGGCGGCGGCGACGCCGCCCCTCCCAGAAGATCCGGCGGCGGGGAACGCCGCCCCTCCCAAAAAATGAAACCGGCGGGTTTGGTGGAGCCAAGGGGGATCGAACCCCTGACCTCTACAATGCCATTGTAGCGCTCTCCCAGCTGAGCTATGGCCCCACGCGCTGCCGGCTGACGGCCGCCCCTGGGAATGGGCGGCCCCG
>JAAAOG010000145.1 GCA_009909005.1 Alphaproteobacteria bacterium
AGCGCGAACTGCAGAACCCGCTGGCGACCATGATCCTCAAGGGCGACATCCGCGACGGCGACACCGTCCATGTCAGTGCCGGCGAGGCCGGTCTGGTCGTCAACGGCCAGGCCGTCCACGCCCAGGCGGCGTAAGTCAGAGGGCGGGGTCGGAAGCTGCACTCCCGATCCCGCCCCACCGGACCATGCCCGCACTGAAGACGCCAGGCCGCTGTCAGCTGGTCACCTCGCCGGTGGTCCGTCATCCGATTGTGACGCCCGAGCCTCTTCCGGGTCGTCCGGCGCCCGGGCGGTCGGCTCGGTACTGCGGCCTATATCCTTTTTCAACCAGGAAAAAAATTCATCAGGGTATATCTTCCAACTCCGATTAGGATAGTCAGTAATGACAGCAAAACCAGCATATGAGATCATGACGACATCGATCAAAATCGTCGTCAGGAGGATCCAGCTGTCCAAATAGTGCAAAAACATCTGATTGATGGCATAATGAGAGTTCGCAGGACTCAAGTTTGGAACCTCAATCGAAAAATATATAAGATATATCACGGCCGAAAGGACACCTACCGGCAATATATAATATAGACTCATGAACATTGATACGTTCTTGTGTCTCAGATACAAGGCGCGTCGTAGCCCCGGCAGTCTTGCATCCCGAAACTCGATATAAAGGCCAAATGTAAAAACCGAGTGCAATAGTGACTGGTATAAGATCTGGTCCAGAATCCATAGCAGGAATATACCGAAGAGGCAAAGCCAGGCGGCGGCCAAGCCTTCGATATAGCCGTTCGTCCCATATTCTCTCGGTAGAAAGAAGAGCGCATAGGCTAGTGCACCAAAGCCCGCCAACAGCCAGAGCGCGGCCACATAACGGAGGCCACCTTGCGACCGGTCATAATCCGTCTCAAATGCACGCAGGTTCTTGTAGAATTCGATCAACTCAGCCTCATTTAGGCGTTCCGTATTGTTGATCATCGCTTGTTAATCCATTTCTGCTCAACTTTACATGACCGCCTTAGCACGTCTCTTGAAAGAAATCAACAAAGCTTGCCTCGGTCGTGAAAACACCCTACGCTCCCGTCCTGTGGGCGGAAGGCGTGCCTTGTCGATATTTGGGGCTTGAGGCCGATTTCGCTGCCATATATAGTGGCTGCGTGGTTCGGCGAGGGCGGGCGGCGTCACTGATCCCGGCTACGGCACACCCTTCGGAGTTTCAAAAGATGACCATGCAGAAATTGGCTTATCTTGCCGGACCCGAGGTCTTCCTGCCGAACGCTGCTGAGATTGGGCAAGAAAAAATCGATATCTGCAAAAAATACAACATTTGCGGGCTCTTTCCGATTTTTGAGCTGGACCTCAATCACTTTGCAACTGCCGCACCGGACCGCAAAGAGGTCGCTCTGCGCATTTTTCGGCATAACCTGCAACTGATGAACAGGGCCGATTTCATCATTGCGAATATGACGCCGTTCCGCGGACCAAGTATAGACCCCGGAACTGCGTTTGAAATCGGGTACATGCATGCTCTGCACGCAGAAAATGCAGACAAGAGGATCTTCCTTTATTCGAACGTCGATCGAACCTATCTTGAGAGATTCGATGACGACACTGGAAATGCGGTCGACGACCTGGGGATGGAAATAGAGGATTTCGGTTTACGTGACAATCTCATGATTCATTGTGCCGCGCTAGTGAGCCGCACAGAGGTCAAGGTCCATGACGCGGCAGAAGATCAGCGCTTCACCGACCTGACGGCCTTTCGGGCGTGCGTCATCGAGGCGGCAGCGCTCTGGCAGACCGTGCCGCAGGGCCCCGCGCTTCACCGGCAGGCTGCCGGCCGGGGCTGATAGGGTTTGGGACCGGTCGGCCGGCCGATGCCGCCGACCGGCGGCCGTGCCGGGACGGGAGGCGACGCCGCTGCTGCCGCTCACACGTCCAGGTTCTGGACATTCAGGGCGTTGTCCTGGATGAACTCGCGGCGCGGTTCGACGATGTCGCCCATCAGGGTGGAGAAGATTTCCTCCGCCTGTTCGGCATGGGTGATCTTGACCTGCAGCAGCGCCCGGGCATTGGGGTCGAGCGTCGTTTCCCACAGCTGGTCGGGGTTCATTTCCCCCAGCCCCTTGTAGCGCTGGATCGACACGCCCTTGCGGCCGCGCTCCATCACCTGGTCGACCAGCGAGACCGGGCCGAAGACCCGCCATTCCTGCTCGGTCTTGCCGGTCTGCCGCAGCACCCCGGTGTCGTAATAGAGCGCCAGCAGCTCTTCCGCCATGGCGGTCAGCCGCCGCGCCTCGCCGCTGTGCAGCATGTCGGGGTCGAGCACGCGGGTCTCGGTCACGCCGCGCAGGGTGCGCTTGACCATCAGCGAGCCGTCATCCGTGGTGCCGCCCTGCCAGCCCTTTTCGAATTCCGGCGCCAGCCAGTCCAGCCGCTCGCAGAGCGTCTGGGCCAGCGCCGGCGCCTGTTCGGGATCGCCGAGCCGGGCCGGGTCGAGCGCGCCGATCACCGCCGCCTGCTCGACCACGTCGCGGCTGCCCACCTTGGCGATCAGCGGCTCCAGCAGATGCTTGACCTGCCGGGCCTGCTCCACCGCGTCATACAGGTCGTTGCCGGCCATCTGGGTGCCCTCCGGCCCGACGAACACGACCTCGTGCAGGCCCTGGTCGATCAGGCTGCGTTCCAGCGCCGGGTCGTCCTTGAGATAGACCTGGCTCTTGCCGCGGCTGGTGCGGTAGAGCGGCGGCTGGGCGATATAGAGATAGCCGTGCTCGACCACCTGCGGCATCTGCCGGAAGAAGAAGGTCAGAAGCAGGGTGCGGATGTGGCTGCCGTCGACATCCGCGTCGGTCATGATGATGACCTTGTGATAGCGGATCTTCGAGATGTCGAAATCGTCGGCGATGCCGGTGCCGAGCGCGGTGATCAGCGTGCCGATCTCCGCCGAACCCAGCATCTTGTCGATGCGCGCCCGCTCGACGTTCAGGATCTTGCCGCGGATCGGCAGGATCGCCTGAAAGCGCCGGTCGCGCGCCATCTTGGCCGAGCCGCCGGCGCTGTCGCCCTCGACGATGAAAATCTCGGAACCGCGCGGATCGCGGTTCTGGCAATCGGCCAGTTTCCCCGGCAGCGAGGCCATGTCGAGCGCGCCCTTGCGCCGGGTCAGCTCGCGCGCCTTGCGGGCCGCCTCGCGGGCCGCCGCGGCCTCGACCACCTTCTGGACGATGCGTTTGGCGTCGCCCGGGTGCTCCTCGAACCAGATGCCGAGCGCCTCGCCGATCACCCCCTCGACCGCCGGCCGCACCTCCGAGGAGACCAGCTTCTCCTTGGTCTGGCTGGAGAACTTCGGATCCGGCACCTTGACCGACAAGACGCAGGTCAGCCCCTCCCGCGCATCGTCGCCGGACAGGGTCACCTTTTCCTTCTTGGCGATGCCGCTGTCGACGGCATAGCTGTTGACCTGGCGGGTGAGCGCGGCGCGGAAGCCGGCAAGATGGGTGCCGCCGTCGCGCTGCGGGATGTTGTTGGTGAAACACAGCATGGTCTCGTGATAGCTGTCGTTCCACTCCATGGCCGCCTCGACGACGATGCCGTCGCGCTGGGCGTTGATGTGGATGGGCGGCTTGTGCAGCGGCGTCTTGGCCTTGTCGACATAGGCGACGAAGGCCTCCAGCCCGCCGTCATATTTCATCTCGACGCGCTTGGGCTCGACACCCCGGCGATCGATCAGGGTGAGCCGGACGCCCGAATTGAGGAAGGCGAGCTCGCGCAGCCGGTGCTCCAGCGTCGCCAGGTCGAATTCGATCTGGGTGAACACATCGCGAGAGGGCAGGAAGCGGACCCGCGTGCCGGTCCAGGCCTGGCCGTCGGTCTGCGGTGCCGGCCCGGTATCCGCCAGCGGCGCCTCGGCCTCGCCGTCCCGGAAGCGCATGGTCCATTCGCGGCCATTGCGCCAGATGGTCAGGCCCAGCTCTTCCGACAGGGCATTGACCACCGAGACGCCGACGCCGTGCAGGCCGCCCGACACCTTGTAGGAGTTCTGGTCGAATTTGCCGCCGGCATGCAGGTGGGTCATGATCACCTCGGCGGCGCTCACCCCTTCCTCCTCATGCAGGTCGACGGGAATGCCGCGGCCATTGTCGGTAACGGTGACGGCACCGTCCGACTCCAGCGTCACCTCGATGGTGTCGCACCAGCCGGCCAGCGACTCGTCGATGGCGTTGTCGACGACCTCATAGACCATATGGTGCAGGCCGGTGCCGTCGTCGGTGTCGCCGATATACATGCCCGGCCGGCGGCGCACCGCCTCCAGCCCGCGCAGCACCTTGATGGACTGGGCGCTGTAATCACTCTCTTCGCTAATCGGCAGCGGGGACTCGGCCATATCGCTCAAACTTTCGTTCAGGAACCGGGATCGAGCGGCGCGTCGGACAGCGTCGCATCGACCACGACATGATGTTGGACGGCGCTGCCCAGCTCGCGGAACAGCGCCGGATCGGTGCCGGTCAGCCAGGCCTGGGCCCCGACCGCCAGGATCGCCTCGAACAGGGCGGACCGGCGCCGGGCGTCGAGATGGGCGGCGACCTCGTCGAGCAGCAGCAGCGGCGGGGCGCCCTGCTCGGCCGCCAGCAGCCGGGCATGGGCCAGCACCAGGGTGATCAGCAGCGCCTTCTGCTCGCCGGTCGAGCACTGGCCGGCCGGACAGCCCTTTTCGACATGCACAACGGCGAGGTCGCTGCGATGCGGCCCCTCGGTCGCCATGCCGGCGGCGGCGTCGACCGGCCGGATGCCGGCCAGGCGCGCGCGGTAGCGGTCCTCCAGCGCCAGGGCCGGGCTGTCGGCCAGCCCGTCCTCCAGCGCACCGGAGACCGTCGGCGCCGCGCCCGGAAAGGCGCCCCCCCCATCGCCGGTCCCCCAGGGCGCCCGGCCCCGGGCCGGGCTGACCTGCCGGGCCGACGCGGCCAGCCGCGCCGCCACTTCGCGCCGCGCTGCGGCCACGGCCACGCCATTGGCAGCCATCGCCTCTTCCAGGGCCGCGAGCCAAGCCGTATCCCAGCGCGGCTCCTTCAGCAGGCGATTGCGCTCCCGCATCGCCCGCTCATAGGCGCTCAGCCGGGCGGCGTGGTCGGCGTGGAAGGCGAAGACCAGCCGGTCGAGAAACCGGCGGCGATTGCCGGCGCCTTCCAGAAACAGCCGGTCCATGGCCGGGATCAGCCAGACCACCGCCAGATAATCGGCGAGTTCGGCCTGGCTGGCCGCCGTCCGCCCGTCGATCCGCACCACCCGCCGGGCGGTACCGGACGGCGCGGCGGGGTCGAGCCCGGTGCCGATGGCTACCGCGCCAAGCGGCGTCGACAGCCGCGCCGACACGCTCCAGCCGCGGTCCGGCGGCGGCGCGGACTCCCCCAGGGCGCGGCGGGTGACCTCCCCGAGTTTCGCCTGGCGCAGGCCACGGCCGGGGCCGAGATAGGATACCGCCTCCAGCAGATTGGTCTTGCCGGCGCCGTTCGGTCCGGTCAGCACCACCGGCCGGGCATCCAGGCTGATGTCGCCCGCCCGATAGCTGCGGAAATCGCGCACGACCAGTCGTGTCACGGCCAGCGGCCGCGCGGGGGCCAGCACCTCCGGCGAATCCATGCTCACGCGTGCCCGTCCTCGCGGCCGGGATCATGCGGCCGCCGCATTCCCCCCATCAGACGCGCATCGGCATCAGCACATACAGGGCGCTGCCGTCCGAGGCGTCGCGGATCACAGTCGGCGAGGCGGAATCGGACATGCTGAACTGCGCCGCATCGCCTTCGATCTGCTGCGTGATATCCAGGAGATAGCGCGAATTGAAGCCGATCTCCATGGCATCGGCGCCATAACTCACTTCGATCTCTTCCGTGGCGCTGCCTTGCTCGGCATTGCTGGCGGACAGCGTCAAGAGCCCCGGCTCCAGGGCAAATTTCACCGCCCGGCTTTTTTCCGTGGCGATGGTGGCGACGCGATCCACAGCCTTGGCCAGGGTCTTGGCATCGACCTCCAGCGATTTGTCATTGCCGGCGGGAATCACCCGCTCATAATCCGGAAAGGTGCCGTCGATCAGCTTCGAGGTGAGGACGATCTGGCCGACGGCAAACCGCGCCTTGGTCTCACTCAACGAGAGGTCCACCGATTCGGTCGCCTCGTCGAGGATCTTGCGCAATTCGGTCACCGTTTTTCGCGGCATGATCACGCCCGGCATGTCTTCGGCGCCATTCGGCAGCGCCATTTCCACCCGCGCCAGCCGATGCCCATCGGTGGCCACGGCCCGCAATACCGGCAGGTCGGCATCACGTCCGGCATGGAAATAAATGCCGTTGAGATAGTATCGCGTTTCCTCGGTCGAAATGGCAAAGCGGGTGCGGTCGATCATCAACCGCAAATCGGCGGCCGCCAGAGCGAAATGGGTCGGCATATCCCCTTCGGAGATGGCCGGAAAATCCTCGACCGGCAGCGTCGCGAGCTGGAACTTCGACCGGCCGGCCTGAACGACCAGCGCGCCGCTATCGCCGTCATAGGCGATGGACACCTGGCTGCCATCCGGCAGCTTGCGGGTGATGTCATAGAGGGTATGTGCCGGCGCCGTCGTCGCGCCCTCGGCCTGGACATCGGCTGCGACCGTCTCCACCACTTCGACATCCATGTCGGTCGCGGTCAGGCGCAACGTGCCGTTCTTGGCCTGCATCAGCACATTGGCCAGCACAGGGATCGTCGTCCGCTTCTCGACGACGCTCTGCACATGGCCTAGTCCTCTTAACAAAGCCGCGCGTTCTATTATTAGTCTCATGACCCGTCACAGTCGTTAAGAGGCACAGCCCCGGCAGTCCGCAAGACCGGCGTTCCGACAGACCGGGAGTCCGTGTTACGGACGGTCCGAGAGCCGGGCTGACGCCACATCGTGATTCCTCGCATATGGCCACGCGTCGGATTGTGTATTATAGCGTGTTCTACGCTCACACCGAACCTTTTTTGCAGAGATGTGCCGCGTGTCCGTGTCGCCGGGACCAGGGAATGACGGGATCGCATCCCGGCCTGCTTTCCGACGGCCCGCGCCACGCGCCCTACACCCCGCACAATCACGCAGGAATTGGCCGGAGCACCCCCTGCTTCTCTGGTCGGCGAGCGCCCGCCCCGCGCAGTCCGCAAGGAGCTTCCATACAATCTCCTAAGACGCGTAAGGATAATTTGCGAATACGCTAAAGTGTCAGCTCGTCCTGCTTTTTGCTACCGGATGACGCAAGCATAAAATATAAAACGAAGCAATCCATCGGCATTTTGCTCATTCTGCCGGCAAGGACGGTCGTTGATTGGTTTTCCAAGTTAACCCTCCGATAATTGGCCTGTGGCATCACTCCGGCCCACTGCCTGTTTTTTCAAGGAAAAAGACGATGCTGAACAGGGCACCCCTTTCCCGGAAGCTGATGCTGATCATGGTTGCCGCCCTGATCGGCATGGCCGCGATCGGCTGGGCCGGTCTCAGGACGCTCGAGCACAACCTCATTCTCGATCGCCAGTCCGAGACCCGGAATCTTGTGAGTGCCGCGGTCGATGCCGTCGAGGCTCTGTATGTGCAGGCCGAGACCGGCGCCCTGACCGAAGACTCGGCACAGACCCTGGCGCGGGACGTCATCCGCACCATGGCCTATGGCGACGGCGACTACTTCTTCGTCGTCGACCAGGCCGGCACCATGCTGGCCCACGGCGCCAATGCGGATCTGGAAGGCCGCGACGTTACCGGCCTTGAAGACGAGAACGGCGTCCGCCTGATCGAAGGGCTGATCGCCGAAGCCCGGGCCGGCGGCGGCTTCGTCCCCTATGTCTGGCCGCGAGACGCGAATGGAGAGCCGATCGACAAGCTGTCCTATGCCGAGCTCTTCGAACCCTGGGGCTGGGTTGTAGCGACCGGCATCTACATCGACGATGTCGAGGCCGTCTATTGGGACGAGCTGTTCGCGACCCTGGCCATCGGCTTGGCGATCGCGGCGCTCTTGGGCGGCACCGTTTTCGCCATCGCCCGCAGCGTGACCGGCCCTGTCAATCGCCTGAGCCTGGTGATGAAGGCACTGGCCGACGGCGACCACGGCATCGAGATCCCGGCCCGCGGCTGGAAGAACGAGGTCGGCACCATGGCCGACTCCGTCCAGATCTTCAAGGAGAACGCCATCGAGAAGGTGCGGCTGGAGGCGGAGCGAAAGGCGGCCGAGGAACGGGCCGAGCAGGAGAAGCGCGAGACCATGGCCCGCGTCGCCGACGATTTCGAGAGCAGCGTCGGCGGGATCGTGCGCGCCGTCACCGACGCGGCGACGGAGATGCAGTCGACCTCCCACTCGATGACCGGCATTTCGGACGAGGCGAACCGACAGTCGGCAATGGTTGCATCGGCCGCCCAGCAGGCCGCCGCCAATGTCCAGACGGTCGCCTCGGCAGCGGAAGAGCTGGGCAGCTCCATCGCCGAAATCAGCCGCCAGGTGCAGACCCAGCGGGATGTTGCCGGCGTCGCCAGCGAAGCCGCCACGGCAACCAATGAGGACATCACCACGCTGGCCGGCCGGGCCGAGAAGATCGGCGAGGTGATCGGCCTGATCACCGGCATCGCCGAGCAGACCAATCTGCTCGCCCTCAACGCCACCATCGAAGCGGCGCGGGCCGGCGAAGCCGGCAAGGGCTTCGCCGTCGTCGCCTCCGAAGTGAAGAACCTGGCCAACCAGACAGCCAGGGCGACCGACGAGATCGCCGAGCAGATCCGTGCCATGCAGGACCAGACCGGCCGCACCGTCACTTCGATCGGTACAATTACCGGGAAGATCGCGGAGCTGAACGAGATCTCCGCGGCCGTCGCCGCGGCGGTGGAACAGCAGAACAGCGCCACCCAGGAGATCGCCCGCAACGCCAACGAGGCGGCGTCCGGCACCCATCAGGTGACGGAGTCGATCGAAGGCGTCTCGCGCGCCGCCAGCGAGACCGGCACGGCCTCTAGTGAGGTGCTGCAGGCGGCCGAGAGCCTGTCGCGCGATGCCGCCCGCCTTTCCGACGAAGTAAAAGGCTTCCTGCAAACCATCCGTGCGGCGTAAGCGGCGTCAAGTGTAATCGGGTAGGCGGGTTCCTCGCGGTTCCCGCCTCCCACACCACCGGGCATACGTGCTACGTACCACGGCGGTTTCCGTTCGTTTGTAACGCGAGGTGATGGTCCGCCAGGGAGACGAGC
>JAAAOG010000018.1 GCA_009909005.1 Alphaproteobacteria bacterium
GCCGCGCAGCCCGCCGCGTTTGTGGTTGGTTTAGAGTGCCGGCGCCTGGAGCGTCGGCTTCCAGCCGACGACGGCGGCAGGGATGCCGCCGCTCCAAGGGGGTGGTTTAGAGTGCCGGCGCCTGGAGCGTCGGCTTCCAGCCGACGACGGCGGCAGGGATGCCGCCGCTCCAGACGGGGGCTTATCGAAAGGAGGGGCCTGTGCACCTGACGCCTCGCGAGAAGGACAAGCTGCTGGTGGCCACCGCCGCCATGGTGGCGCGGCGCCGCCTCGACCGCGGCGTCAAGCTCAACCATCCGGAGGCCGTGGCGCTGATCACCGACTATGTCGTCGAAGGCGCGCGCGACGGCCGCTCGGTCGCCGAGCTGATGCGCGACGGCGCCACCGTGCTGACCCGCGACCAGGTGATGGAGGGCGTGGCCGAGATGGTCGCCGAGGTGCAGGTCGAAGCCACCTTCCCCGACGGCACCAAGCTGGTAACGGTGCACCAGCCGATCCGGTGACTTGCGAGCGGCGAGCCTCAGACCACCACGTCCGGCAGTCCGAATGTTCGAAGGAACTCTTCGTCCGCCTCTATGGGAAACTCGTCGGGTTGAGCAGGACTTGGTCGGGGGATATCGATGCCATCCTTTGCGCGGAAAGCCAGGACGCTGTTCAGACAGTCTTGTGCTTCGACCAGGGCTTCTTCGACAGTCGCGCCGTCCGTGCGGGCTTCCGGCAGATCGCGAAATGTGACGAGAAGCCTGCCTGAGACATCCTCTTCAAGGGCCGCCGGATAGGATAAGGGCATGATGTCACTCCAGATCTTCGACCCTGAGGCCCAAATCCCGCAACATCGCGGCAAGCAGGCCCGGCCCAATCTCCTTTCGCCTGTCCTTTATGATCGTGCGCCGATCGCCAAACCACAAGCGGGCATGACTTCCTTTGCCGGGCGACATCTCAATCCATACGGCGATGCCCGAGGCCCGGCCCAGCCGTTTCAGTTTTCGCAAGAGTTCGTCGCCGGTCATGCCGGCGTGTGTAGAGCGGTTCGATCCGGCGCGCAAGGAGACGAGGACGACCATGATCCCCGGTGAAATCATGCCGCTGGACGGCACCCTGGCCTTGAACGAGGGGCGCGAGACCCTGACGCTTGACGTCGCCAATACCGGCGACCGGCCGGTGCAGGTGGGCTCGCACTATCATTTCTACGAGACCAATACGGCACTCGCCTTCGACCGGGAGGCGGCGCGCGGCTTCCGGCTCGACATTCCGGCCGGCACCGCGGTGCGCTTCGAGCCCGGCCAGACCCGCACCGTCACGCTGGTCGCTTACAGCGGCGCCCGGCGGGTCTTCGGCTTCAACGCCCTCATCAACGGCGATTTGTGAGCGACTGACACAAAGGGGCGACCCATGGCCTATGAGATTTCGCGCGCCGGCTATGCCGACATGTTCGGGCCCACCACCGGCGACCGGGTGCGCCTCGCCGACACCGAGCTGGTGATCGCCGTCGAGGAGGACCGCACGATCTATGGCGAGGAAGTGAAATTCGGCGGCGGCAAGGTGATCCGCGACGGCATGGGCCAGAGCCAGACCCCGCGCAATGCCGGTGCCGTCGACACGGTGATCACCAATGCGCTGATCCTCGACCATTGGGGGATCGTCAAGGCCGATATCGGCCTGAAGGACGGCCGCATCATCGCCATCGGCAAGGCCGGCAATCCCGACATCCAGCCGGGCGTCGACATCGTCATCGGCCCGGGCACCGAGGCGATCGCCGGCGAGGGCAAGATCGTCACCGCCGGCGGGCTCGACGTCCACATCCACATGATCTGCCCGCAGCAGGTCGACGACGCGCTCTATAGCGGCATCACCACCATGATGGGCGGCGGCACCGGCCCGGCTGCCGGCACCAACGCCACCACCTGCACCCCCGGCGCCTGGCATATCGGCCGGATGCTGCAGGCGGCGGAAGGCCTGCCGATGAACATCGGCCTGTTCGGCAAGGGCAACGCCACCCAGCCCGAGGCGCTGATCGAGCAGATCCGCGGCGGCGCCTGCGGCCTGAAGCTGCACGAGGATTGGGGCACCACGCCGGCGGCGATTGACACGTGTCTCTCCGTCGCCGACGACCACGACATCCAGGTGCTGATCCACACCGACACGCTGAACGAGTCCGGCTTCGTCGAGAACACCATCGCCGCCTTCAAGGGCCGCACCATCCACGCCTTCCACACCGAAGGGGCGGGCGGCGGCCATGCGCCCGACATCATCAAGGTCTGCGGCGAGGCCAACGTCCTGCCTTCCTCGACCAACCCGACGCGGCCCTACACGGTCAACACCCTCGACGAGCATCTCGACATGCTCATGGTCTGCCACCACCTCGACCCGCGCATTCCGGAGGACGTCGCCTTCGCCGAGAGCCGCATCCGCAAGGAGACCATTGCGGCCGAGGACATCCTGCACGATCTGGGGGCGTTTTCGATCATAGCCTCGGACAGCCAGGCCATGGGCCGGGTCGGGGAGGTCGTGATCCGCACCTGGCAGACGGCCGACAAGATGAAGCGCCAGCGTGGCAGCCTGCCGGAGGACACCGGCGGCAGCGACAATGTCCGGGCCAAACGCTACGTTGCCAAATACACGATCAACCCGGCGATCGCCCACGGCATCGATGCGCATGTCGGCTCGGTGGAGGTGGGCAAGCTGGCCGATCTGGTGATCTGGTCGCCGGCCTTTTTCGGCGTCAAGCCCGACCTGGTGCTGAAGAGCGGCACCATCGTCGCCGCGCCGATGGGTGATCCCAACGCCTCCATACCGACACCGCAGCCGACCCATTACCGGCCGATGTTCGGCGCTTTCGGCCGCTCGCTCGTCGCCGGCTCGGTGCATTTCGTCAGCAAGGCGGCGATCGATTTCGGCGTCGGCGAGGACTGGGGCCTTCAGCGCCCGCTGGTCGCGGTGCGCAACACCCGCGGCGGCATCGGCAAGGCGGCGATGATCCACAACGGCGCCACGCCGCATATTGAGGTCGACCCCGAAACCTACGAAGTCCGCGCCGACGGCGAGTTGCTGACCTGCGAACCGGCCACCATCCTCCCCATGGCCCAACGCTATTTTCTGTTCTAATGTTTGCCGATTGCTGACCGTCGCCGAGGACCGGCATGACCCGGCTGTCCCGCTTGACCATCCGCGGCTTCCGCTCGATCCAATCCCTGGAGGATTTCGAGCTGAAGGACTTGACCGTCCTGATCGGCGCAAACGCCAGCGGCAAGTCAAATTTTATCTCATTCTTCCGGATGCTAAGTTACGCAATGACTGGAGGCGCCTTACAATTTTACATTAAAAGATATGGCGGTGCGAGTTCGATGCTGTTTGAGGGCTCTGAAAGGACGCCTCAGATCGAGGCTTCCATCCATTTTTATACAGAGGCCGGCGACAATGACTATGCATTCAGGGTCTTCCATGCTGCTGGCGATACGCTGATCTTTGCCGACGAGAAGTTTCGATTTTCCCGGTCAACATATCCCGGAAAGGCCACATGGTTTGATTTGGGTGCGGGGCATGTGGAGTCGCGGCTTGTCGACGAGGCGAATACGGGTAACAAGACGGCTCAAACAATTCTGTTCTTGTTGAGAAATTGTCGCGTGCATCAATTTCACAATACTGGCGAACATGCCGGACTCCGCCAGAAACACGATAGTATGGACAACCGACACCTTCGGGAAGATGCGAGGAATCTTGCGCCACTCTTGTTGGGGCTTAAGCAGCAATATCCGAAGCATTATGGCCGGATTATCAGGTCGATCCGGCAAATCCAGCCGGAATTTTCGGACTTTGAGCTCGAAGAAGAAAGCGGATCGGTATATTTGCAGTGGTACGAGCGGTCGTCCCCCTGTGTCTTTGGGGCCCACCAGGCGTCTGATGGAAGCCTTCGGGCTATGGCGCTCGTCGCCCTCCTCCTTCTTCCGGAAGAGAAACTGCCGCAGATTATTCTTCTCGACGAACCGGAACTCGGACTTCATCCGCACGCTATCAATATCATTGCCGGATTGATCAAGAGCGTCGCGACGACGCGGCAGGTGGTCCTGGCGACGCAATCCATGACATTGCTCGACTATTTCGATCCGGCCGATATTGTCGTGGTCGACCGGCAAGAGGGCGCCTCGACCTTCCGCCGGCTCGACCCGCGGGCCCTCGAAAGCTGGCTCGAAGACTATTCGATGGCCGAGCTTTGGGAAAAGAACGTCATTGCCGGAACGCCGTGACATGGTGCGCCTGCATTTCGTCGTCGAAGGTAAGACCGAGAAGGAGTTCGTCGACGACGTGTTGTCCCCCTTTCTGGCCGGATGCGGTATCTATGCGGATGCGACAATGGTGGTGACGAGCAGAAGACGGGGCAAAGTTTATAAGGGTGGCGGCAAGTATCACCAAATCAAGCGGGATCTCGTCAACCGAATGAAAGAGGACGACAAGCCGGACTCATATTTTACGACGATGTTCGATCTCTATGCGCTGCCGACAGATTTCCCCGATTATGAAACGATAAAGCCGATCGCCGATCCCTACGAACGGATCAGCCGTTTCGAAACGGCTTTCGGCAGCGATATCGATCACGTCCGTTTTGTCCCTTATGTCCAGCTGCATGAATTCGAAGCCCTGCTTTTTGCCGATCCTGTGCGGATCCTCGATGAATTTCCGGACAAGGATCAAGAGGTGCGGCAGCTGCAGACGGTCGGGCGCGAATTCGGCAATCCGGAACTGATCGATGACGGGGCCGACACGGCGCCCTCGAAGCGGATCATCAAGGAGATTCCGGCCTATGAGGGGCGGAAGGCCTCGGCCGGCCCGTCGATCGCCAGCCTGATTGGCATTGAAACGCTTCGGCGAAGCTGCCAGCACTTCAATGGCTGGGTGGACCGGCTCTGTGCCCTCGGCGGAGAGAGGTTCCCATGATCCGGGTTCTGCGGGTGGCAGCGGCCGGAACCTGGCCGGCGGGGGAGGTGGTGGACAGTGTCACGCTGGATTTCGATGCCCGTTACAGACGGCGCATCCGGCTGACGACGGAGGGTGGCCGGGACGTGCTGCTCGATCTCGATCATGCCACCGTGCTGAGTGACGGCGACGGGCTGGCGCTGGAGGATGGCGGCTGGATTGCCGTCAAGGCGGCCGCGGAGGAGGTCCTGGAGATCACCGCCGCCTCATCCCATGACCTCCTGCGACTGGCCTGGCATCTCGGCAACCGCCACACCCCGGCGCAGATCGATCCGCACCGCCTGCTGATCCGGCCCGACCATGTGCTGGCCGACATGCTGGCCGGGCTGGGCGGCACGGTCCGGCCGATCCGCGCCCCCTTCACGCCCGAGGCCGGCGCCTATCACCGCCACGCCGACGGCAGCGGACACCGCCATGACTGATAGCCCGTCCCGGCCCGACCTGCTGCGGCTGATGGCCTGGCTGTCACCGAGCTTTCCGACCGGCGCCTTCAGCTACAGCCACGGGCTGGAATATGCCGTCGAGGCCGGGCTGGTGACCGACCGCGCCGGCCTTGCCGGCTGGCTCGAGACCATCCTCCGCCGCGGTTCGGCGCATGTCGATGCGGTGCTGTTCCACCATGGCTGGCAGGCCGTCAGCGATGGCGACGATGCCGGATTGCGCGAGGTCATGACCCTGGCTGCCGCCCACCAGGCGACGGCCGAGATCGCGGCGGAGAGCGCCAATCAGGGCGCGGCCTTCCTGGCCACGGTGCGGGCGGTCTGGCCGGCCGCGGCGCTCGACCGGCTGGCGGCGCTGGGCGAGGGGGGCCGCATCATGCTGCCGATCGCCGTCGCCGCCGTCTGCGCCGCGCATCGGCTGCCACGCGCCCCGGCGCTCGCCGCCTATCTCCATGCCGTTGCCGCCAATCTGGTCTCCGCCGGCGTGCGGCTGATCCCGCTCGGCCAGACCGACGGCCAGCGGGTCATCGCGGCGCTGGAAGGCCCGATCGGCGAGGCCGCCGACCGCGCCGCCGCCGTGCCGCTCGATGGTCTCGGCACCGCCACGCCGATGGTCGACTGGACCTCCGCCCGCCACGAAACCCTGCATACGAGGCTGTTCCGCTCATGAACAACTTTGCGAATTGACTGCCAGACATTTTTGAGACAAATTTCAGATAGAGCGCTTTCGTGAGTCGAGCAATTTTGGAGCATTGGAAATGCAGAATATGCAGACTCAAGGTCTCGCTAAAATGATCTTAGATAGCAATTATCCGGTCTTCATATGTGGCGCAGGTATCTCGTACGGTGCCGCTCCACTCGCGAAAGACGTGCACGAAGGAATTTTATCAGCAGCTGCGTATATTGCAGCATCCGACAAGGAAAATTTTAGTTTTTCCAAAGCTGCTCAAGCCTTGAAGCATGCTGAAAAAGATTACTTGACTTTGGAAATGTTAGTTTCTGGACTGCTTTACCGCGTGCCGGCCCTAAGGGAAGCATTAAATCAATTATATGACAACATTTTCTGGCTTAAGAAGGTTAACAGGTCCAACAGGGCTTTGGCAGAAGTTGTTTGTGCGAAAAAGCTACCTGTTATTTTAACGGCAAATTTTGACGATGGACTATTTTCCAGTTTGGATTCCTTGATTGCAAACTATCAGCTTGTTACTGATAGTAATGTAGAAGGAAAAAAGCCGCCGGATGTAGGAGAAAACTCATTTACACCAGCGATCTGTGCTTACCATGGAACCGTCTATAAGAGGGATATTGGAGAGACTATTTCTAGGCCAACATCGATGACGGCTAGGGAACTTGCTCACCCGTTTATGCCCGCCATGGCTGAGTATATGATGGAAGTTTTTGAAAGGGCAGACAAAATTTTTTTTATTGGCCATCGAGGCGAGGATTTCTATGATATGAATGTATGTATTTCCTCTTACATCAATTCTAACAATTCAGAGAAAAATAAGTTCTTTTGTGTCCCGCATCGCGGCGATATACGCTCAGTGTCTGAATTTTTTATAAAGGATCTGGGGCCGCAATCAATCATTATATTAAATGATTCAGATGATGAGTGGCTTGCAGATGTGTGTGATTTTATCTCTGGAGTAGAAACAAAGAAAACTTCTCTTGATAATGTCAGAGCCGATCAAGTTGAGGCGAAGCTGGTTGAATTGGCACGCAATTCACTTAGCGAAGGAGATATGAAAGTTGCAGCCCGGCAGTGTCAGGCTTTTCTCGATGATATTCGGTATGGAGTCTTAGCAGTTTGGTCCATTACTGAACATTATAGGCTTGAAAGCCTTGCCTTATCACAGTCCGAAATAAGCGCGTTCGGAAGACCTCCGGAGGATATGCGTTATTTTAGTATTCCTATATTAAATTTGTTGGCTTATCAGAAAGGTTATCAAAAGTTTCGAGATGAGCTTAGAAGAAAGAATTTGTCACCGGACCAAGTGGCGCACGTTTTGGTAGATGGCGTAAGGCTGTTTTTTGATCTGCACATTTTTGCAGAAAATTGCAGATCTATTGCTGAAAAATTGGAGAATTGCAGATCTATTTCTAAAACAGCGGAGAGGGGAATTGACATAGCATGCTGCCTGCTCATGACTGCCATTGCATATGATTATATGGGGCTCATTGCCATGAGGTTCAAAGATAGTCCTATGAGATTTGTCGATGAAGAGCCGTATTTAAGCGGAATGTGCGATGCGAATAGTCTATTTACGAAATCTGTTGCTGTTGCGGAAGAGGCTGGGCAAAAATTATCTAATGAGAAGCATTTGGCGATATCTAGTAGTGATGAATACTTGAAGGGGCTCGGTGAGTTGGTTGCATGGGAGATCTGGGCGATTGCGCCGGAAGAAAATCGCCTTAGACTAGATGAAATTTCGCTACTCGATAGGGTGAAAGGATTTCAGGAGGTAATCGAAAAAAGAATAAATCTTATGAAATCCGAGGCGGAAAAAGGTGAAGGAAACACCGCATTTTCGGTCGCTGGGCACGCTGCACAATGTTCACAGCGTATTTCAGAGCTCATGCGCTTAATAGGATTCGGGAGGAACAAAGAGGACGGTGTGCCTGATTTTTCCGAATTAGACGGCCTTTTAGATACGCCTGAAATTGTAAGGAAGGCGGAAGAATGGGCTGAAATATGCCTCAAGATTGGGAAGGAAAAGTCGTCTCACAAGAATTTTCGATTTATGGCCGCCTATGATGCGCTAATACTTGCAGCGCTGTCGCACCAAGGTGGAGAAGGAAGGGCGAAGGAGCTGTTGAAGGAGGCAGAGACCTATGCCGATGGAGATAAGAATTGCACGAAACGACTTGACCAATTGCGGACGCGACTTAATCCTTTGGTTTGAGTTTAAATTTAGGCTGTTCCGCTCATGACCGACACCGCCCCTGCCGCCGGCACCACCGACACCCCTGCGACGGCTTCCCGGCACGGCCCCTTGCGGGTCGGCATTGGCGGGCCGGTGGGCTCCGGCAAGACCGCGCTGGTCGACGCCTTGTGCAAGCGCCTGCGCGACCGCTACGACCTCGCCGTCGTCACCAACGACATCTATACCCGCGAGGATGCCGAGTTCCTGACCCGCTCCGGCGCCCTGCCGCCCGACCGCATCGTCGGGGTGGAGACCGGCGGCTGTCCGCACACGGCGATCCGCGAGGACGCCTCGATCAACCTGGCGGCGCTCGCCGATCTCTGGGCCGGGTTTCCCAGTCTCGACCTGGTCTTCGTCGAGAGCGGCGGCGACAACCTCGCCGCCACCTTCAGCCCGGAACTGGCCGACATCACCATCTACGTCATCGACGTCTCGGCCGGCGACAAAATCCCGCGAAAAGGCGGGCCGGGCATCACCCGGTCCGACCTGCTGGTCATCAACAAGATCGACCTCGCGCCGCTGGTCGGTGCCAGCCTGGAGGTCATGGACCGCGACGCCAAGCGGATGCGCGGGGACCGGCCTTTCGTCTTCTCCAATCTGAAGGCGGGGGAGGGCCTCGACACCATCGCCCGCTTCATCGTCCAGAAGGGCGGTCTGGCGGTCTGAACGGCCGTTGTGTTCCTGCCGGTCCCGTCAATTCCATCGCGTTCCTTTTTGACACTCTCTTGATCTCGGCGATGACGGCCGGCTGACGGCCGGTCTGTACCCCTGTTCGCGAAGCCGGCGACACGGCCGGCCCCAC
>JAAAOG010000133.1 GCA_009909005.1 Alphaproteobacteria bacterium
CCCTGGCGGCCCGCCGGGCCGTGCATGCGCCTTACCCGCTCCGGGCTCTTCCCAAGCGTCACCGCTGTCTCAAATCTTCAACGAGCCGGCCTTGAACGAGCCGGCCTTCAACGAGCCGGCGTCCATAGGTCTTCGCGGCATCGGCTCAATCCACGCGCACGGTCTGCCCTTCGACCCGGCGGACGACCACCCCGTCATCGATGCGGCGGAAGTCGATGTCGAGCCCGATATCGGTGAGTGTACGCGTGTACGCCTGGAGCTCGTAGCGGCCGTCCTGGTAGATGACCATGGAGTACAGCCCCATGCGGTCGCCGTCGATGGCCGCCCAGCGTATGGGGTCGCCCTCCAGCGGGTCGGGCAGCAAGCGCCGTTCGAACAGGCTGGTGCGGGTTTCCTCGATGTAGACGCCCGGTCGGTCCGTGGGGAGCAGCGTGAGCGAAACCTCATCGCGCTCGACCCCGGGGACGTCTCGCCGCCCGTCGACCAGGGTGACCGCGACCCAGGAAATGGTGAACGCGCCGCGCGGCCTGTCCTCGATCGACATCTCGAGATCGCGCTGGTCCTCCACCGTCCCGTCGGCATCATATGTGGTGGCGCTGCCGACATAGGTACCGAGAAAGCGGGCAACCGGATCGTCGGCCAGCGCGCCGGCCGGCGCCCCGGTGACGGCCATCCCAAGCGTGAAAATTGCGAGCAGGACCCGGTGCCAGCGCCGCCTCCCGGCGATGTCCACGACTCACCCTCCCGTTTTGACCATCCGGCCTTCGACCGTCCGCACGGGTTCGCCGTCGCGGATGCGCCGGAAGACGAATTCCATCCCGGCTCCGGTCAGCGCCCGGTCATAGCTGGTCAGCTCGTAGCCGCCCCGGTCGTTCAAGGTCATCTGGTAGACGCTGAGGGTATTGCCATGCAGACGGGCCCAGCTCAGTACGCCGCCGCTGAGCGGGTTCTCGGAGCCCACGGCTTCGAAGACCCGCGAATCGTCTGTCGGGCGGAAGGTCAGGCTGGCCTCCCGCCGCCGTACGTCCGGTTCTTCCGGCGTGCCGCCGCTGCGGATCAGCGTCGTCCAGTACACCTCGAAGCCGGAATCGCGCGGGGTGATGCGGACGTTCAGGTCGCGGGTGGTCACCCCGAAATACAGGCTGTCGCTGTTCTCGGCGACGCCGACCCCCTCCCAGGTGCCGGCAAAGGCGCGGATCGACAGCGCGTCCTGGGCGCCGGCCGGTGATACCAGCGCAACCAGCAGCAGAAGCGGAAGCAGGGCAAGGCCGGTCGGGCGGAAGCGGAGCAGGCGCGGCATGAATGCGAACCTCGGATGTCGGCGGCCGTCCGGCAAGCCGGCCCGGCAATCATGTCTTCACTATGGCCGATTCACTGCCAGCTTGCCAGGGGCGGCAGGGACATCAGCACGGCCTCGATATTGCCGCCGGTCTTCAGTCCGAACAGCGTGCCGCGATCGTAGAGCAGGTTGAACTCGACATAGCGGCCGCGGCGCTGCAGCTGGCGATGGCGGTCCGCCTCCGTCCAGGGCCGGTCGCGATGCCGGCGTATGAGGTCGGGATAGACCGCCAGAAAGGCTGTGCCGACATCGCGGGTGAAGGCGAAATCGGCCTCCCAGTCACCGGTATCGAGATTGTCGTAAAAGATGCCGCCGACGCCGCGCGCCTCGCCCCGGTGCGGCAGGTAGAAATACTCGTCGCACCATTGCTTGAAGCGCGGGTAGTAGTCCGCATCATGGGTATCGCAGGCGGCCTGCAGCGCGGCGTGAAAGGCCGCGGTGTCGGCGTCGTCCGGCACGGCGGGGGTGAGATCGGCGCCGCCGCCGAACCAGGCCTGGCTGGTCACGATATGCCGGGTATTGAGATGCGCCGCCGGGACGTGCGGGTTCTGCATATGCGCGACCAGACTGACGCCGGATGCCCAGAAGCCGCCATCCGCCGCGGCGCCCGGGATGCTGGCGCGGAATTCCTCGGAAAAAGTCCCGTGGACGCAGGACACGTTGACGCCGACCTTTTCGAACACCCGGCCGTGCATCAGGGCCATCATCCCGCCGCCGCCGCCCGGGCGCTCCCACGCGGTGCGGACGAAGCGGCCCGGCGGCCGCTCGGCGAGCGGCCCCGACAGGCCGTCCTCCAGCGCTTCGAAGGCGGCGCAGAGCCGGTCGCGCAGCTGCTCGAACCAGGCGACGGCGCGGGCCTGACGGCTTTCGGCGGCGCCGGTCTCGGTGTCTGTCTCGGTCATTGCACTCACATCGGACGGTCGTGGGCAGGGGCGGCGGTCTGGCGCACCGCCTCACTGGCGACCATGGCCGCGGCCAGGGCGACATTCAGCGACCGGGCCCCCGGCCGCATCGGAATGCGCAGCCGCGCATCGGCCGCATCGTGAACGAAATCCGGGACCCCGGCGCTTTCCCGGCCGGCCAGCAGGGTGTCGTCGGGGCGGAATCGGAATGCGGTATACGCCATATCGCCCCGTGTCGTCAGCAGCAGCAGCCGGCCGGGACCCCGCCCGTCGCAGAAGGCCGGCCAGCCCGGCCAGCGCCGCCAGTCCAGAAGGTCGAGATAGTCCATGACCGCACGGCGCAATTTACGGTCGTCGAGCACGAACCCGCAGGGCTCGATGATGTCGAGGCCGAGGCCGAGACAGGCCGCCAGACGCATCATGGCCCCGGTGTTTTGTGGCATATCGGGCTGGAAAAGTGCGAGGCGCATCGGCACTCTGGTCGGGCGAGGGTCGAGGGTCGAGGGTCCGCCGCGGGCCCCGCGGCAATCGCGCGCTTGGCGGCTTTGGCCCCGCTCTTATCTGGTCTTTCCGGGACGGCCTGTGTATAAGAGTCTCGTGCTGCGCTGCAACACACTCCATCCGGAGCCGGGCTGTCTTGCGCGGCGCGTTGCCGCAGTGTCCGTGACGCGCCGGCGGCCGCGGGATAAGAATTGTTCAAAACGGGGAAGGTCCGCGCCGTGACCGGCACGGATCGGTGATTGAGAGAGGACAGATGGCCGATACAACCCATCCGGAAGGCGGGCACGGGGAGCAGAAGAGCCGCCGGGATTTCCTGTATCTGACGACGGCAGCCGTCGGGGCGGTCGGGGTGGCCGCCTTCATCTGGCCGTTCATCGACTACATGAACCCGGCCGCCGACGTCCTGGCCCTGGCATCGATCCAGGTCGATCTGTCGGCGGTGGAGGCCGGCCAGGCGATCACCGTGATGTGGCGCGGCAAGCCGGTCTTCGTCCGCCACCGCACGCCGGGCGAGATCGAAGCGGCCCGGGCGGTCGACGTCGACACGCTGAAGGACCCGCAGCCCGATTCCGCTCGCGTTCAGGAAGGCCATGACCAGTGGCTGGTCGTCGTCGGCATCTGCACGCATCTCGGCTGCGTGCCGCTGGGCCAGAAACCGGCCGATCCGCGCGGCGACTATGGCGGCTGGTTCTGCCCCTGCCACGGGTCGCATTATGACACGTCCGGCCGGGCACGGCTCGGGCCGGCGCCGACGAACCTGCCGGTTCCCGAATATTCCTTCATGTCCGACACCCGCATCACCATCGGCTGAGCGGCCGTCCCGGAAGAGCGCGCCGAAACCAGGAGACCATCGTCATGGCCCAGGGCCTGGCAGAGAGCCACTACTCCAATCCGACGATCCGCTGGATCGACAGCCGGCTGCCGATCTTCACCATGATGCACAAGGAATATGGTGAATATCCGGCGCCGAAAAACTTCAACTATTTCTGGAACTTCGGCGCCCTGGCAATGGTGGTGCTGCTGGTGATGATCGTCACCGGCATCTTCCTGGCCATGCATTACACCGCCCATGTCGACCACGCCTTCAACAGCGTCGAAGCGATCATGCGCGATGTAAATTACGGCTGGCTGATGCGCTATATTCACATGAACGGCGCGTCGATGTTCTTTATCGTCATTTATATCCACGTTTTCCGCGGGCTCTATTACGGCTCCTACAAGCAGCCGCGGGAGCTGTTGTGGATGCTGGGCGTGGTCATCCTGCTGCTGATGATCATGACCGCCTTTCTCGGCTATGTGCTGCCCTGGGGGCAGATGAGCTTCTGGGCGGCGACGGTGATCACCAACCTCTTCTCGGCCATACCCCTGGTCGGAGAGAGCATCGTGACGTGGCTGTGGGGCGGCTTCTCGGTCGACAACCCGACGCTCAACCGCTTCTTCGCCCTGCACTATCTGCTGCCCTTCGTGATCGTCGGTGTGGTGTTCCTGCACGTCGCCGCCTTGCACATCACGGGATCGAACAATCCGCTCGGCATCGAGCCGAAGAGCAAGCGCGATACGCTGCCCTTCCATCCCTATTACACGATCAAGGACATGTTCGGCCTGGGCGTGTTCCTGATCTTCTGGGCGATGTTCGTGTTCTTCGCGCCGAACTATCTCGGCCATCCGGACAACTACATTCCCGCCGACCCGCTGGTGACGCCGCCGCATATCGTGCCGGAATGGTATTTCCTGCCCTTCTATGCGATCCTGCGTGCCGTGCCCGACAAGCTGTTCGGCGTCATCCTGTTGTTCGGCGCCATCGTCGTGTTGTTCTTCCTGCCGTGGCTGGATACGTCCAAAGTCCGCAGCACCCGCTTCCGCCCCGTGTACAAGTGGTTCTTCTGGCTCTTCGTGGTCGACTGCGTCGTGCTCGGCTATTGCGGCGCCATGCCGGCGGAAGGCATCTGGCTGGTGCTGTCGCAGCTCGGCACGATCTATTATTTCGGTTTCTTCCTCGTCATCATGCCGCTGGTCGGCAAGTTCGAGCGACCAAGACCGCTGCCTGCCAGCATCAGCGAACCGGTTCTGCCCCAGAGCGGGGGCGGCCCCCTGCCCGCCGGCGCCACTGCGAAGCCCATGGAAAAGGCCTGAAGACCATGTCACGTCTCCGCTTGATTGCCCTCCTTGCCTTGGCCCTGGCGCTTCTGTCCCCCGGTCGCAGTCACGCGGCCGGGGAGATCCCGCCGCTGCCGGAACAGGACTGGAGCTTCTCCGGGATTTTCGGCACCTATGATCCGCAGACCCTGCAGCGCGGCTTCCTCGTGTACAAGCAGGTCTGCGCCAGCTGCCACGCCATGGACCTGCTGGCCTACCGCCACCTGGAAGCCCTGGGCTATTCCGAAGAACAGGTGCGGGCCATCGCCTCGCAATACACGGTGATGGACGGCCCGGACGACACGGGCGAAATGTTCGAGCGGCCGGCCCGGCCTTCGGACAGGTTCGTCTCACCCTTCCCCAACGAACAGGCGGCCCGCGCGGCCAATGGCGGGGCCCTGCCGCCGGACATGTCAGTGCTGGCCCAGGCCCGGACCGGCGGTCCCGACTATATCTATGCACTGCTCATCGGCTATACGGACCCGCCGCCGGATATGGACCTGATGGCGGGCATGCACTATAACGAGTATTTCCCCGGCCATCAGATCGCCATGCCCAACATGCTGACGGACGGTGGCGTCAGCTACGCCGACGGGACCGAAGCGACGGTCGACCAGCAGGCCTATGACGTGGCGGCCTTTCTGATGTGGGCGGCGGAGCCTCACCTCGATGCCCGCAAGCAGATGGGCGTCAAGGTGGTGCTGTTCCTCGTCGTCTTCACCGGCCTCATGTATGCCGTCAAGCGCAAGGTCTGGGCCGACGTGCATTGATCATCCGCCCGACATCCGCCCGGGTGTTTTCCGCTCTGCATGCCCGATGAAATCCTGAACGAAAGCCGGCCCGTCCGGGCCGGCGTTCTCAAAGGCCTTCGGGATTTCCGGAGATCGGCCGGTAATCCCGGCCCTGCCGGACGAGACGGTTGCGGTCGACACGGGTGACGCGGTCGCCAGCGTGCCGTCCCGCCGGATATGGACATAAGGCTGCGGCTCGATCGGCGTCTCTGGCGTCAGTCCGACGGGCGTGCCTCCAACGCCCGGGCGATGGTGTCCAGTGCCTGCAGGTTGCGCGGCGCCTGCGGCCGCTGTCCGGCCAGCCGCGCCTTTCAAGGCCCCGACACGCCCCCACATCGCCTCTCTCCCCCTGCGTGCGTCGCCGCGACCTCGAGATAAAGCGGTGCCAGCCCCGTTCCCGCCGGCGCCCCGGGCAGAGACAGCAGGCCGGTCTCGATCGCCCGCAGATCCTCGCCTGACAGGACGCCGGCCCCGTACCGCCGCAGCTTTGCCACCGCCGCAGTCCGTGTCAGTGGCGGCGTGGCGGCCGGCAAAGCGTGGCATGCCGTCTGCGCGCGGCCGTCCTGCAGGGTGATCGTGACCCGGGCGATCTGCTCAACCGGATAGGCCGCATCATAGGCCGGATCATGGCGGACCGACACCAACCGGCTGAGCCGGACCACCGACGGATCATGCAGGGCGCTGCCGCTGAGATGCTCCGGACCGACGCTGCCATGGACCAGAGCAACGGCGACCGGGAAGGCCAGGCTGTATTGCGCCTGCTCGGACGTCTGCGGTTCCGGCAGCCCGAGCCGGCCGGCGGCGGCAAAGGTTGCCACCTCGATCCGCGAGATGGTCTCGGCGTGAAGCCGCCTGCCGTCGGCCAGCGCGAGTGCCGCCCGAACGGCTGGCTCAGCCCAGCGGATGATCGGCAGCTCCTTGGTGTTGAGCGCCCGCATCTCCCAGTGCGTACCCAGGGTCTCCCATAGCCCGGCATGGTCCGGATCCGCGATCAGGCCGCAGGGCGCGCCGGTGAAGCCGGCCTCGGCCAGAAAAACCGCGCCGATGCCCGCGGCGGCAGCCGGGGCGGCCCCGTCCTTGACCATGGTTGGATGGGCGACGCTGCGGGCAACAGGGCTGCGCGGCGCGTTGAATTCGGCCAGACCCAAGGCGTCCCAGGTCCTGTCCGGGTCGAGGCCGCGCAGTCGGGCGCCGATCGCCGCGCCGCCGATGGCGTTCCAGGCGCCGGAGCCCCAGGCCTCCACCCCGTTCCGGGTCAAGGCAAGGCCGGCCCGCAACCCCACCTCGTAGCCGATGACCAGCGCCGCCAGGAGGTCCGGCCCGGACAAGGGTACGGAACCCCGACCCGACTCCGAGCCGGCGGCATCGGACAAAGCCAGCAGCGTCGGCAGCAGCGCCACCCCGGCATGCCCCATCGGCCCGGCATGGCCGTCATGTGCGTCCAGGCTGTCGATCATCGCGGCATTGGCAAAGGCGGCACCGACCGGGCTCGCCCGTCGCCCGTCGAACAACAGACGCGCCGACGGGCCTTCCGGTCCGGGCTGCAGCTGGTCGAGGGCGAAGCGGCGGGCGACGCCCGCCATCTCCGTCCGGCAACCGCCCAGAGCCACTGCGACAAGATCGATGACGGCGGCCAGCGCCCGCTCCTTGATGTCGGGCGGGATTTCCGCAGACCCGGCCTCCCGGATGAAGGCGATGGCCCGGCGGTCCGGCCCCATCAGCTTTCCGGGTCGAGATAATAGTCCAGCAGCGCTATCGCCGCGTCACTATCCCATTCCGCAGCGCCCTGATAGCGCCCGACGATCCGGCCCTCCGCGTCCAGCACCACGGTGGTCGGCAGGCCGCGCGTGCCGAAGGCGCGGCTGACCCGGCCGCCGGTATCGAGATAGACGCCCAGATGTGCGATGCCGATGCGCTCGTAAAAGGGCAGGACGGCCTCGCGGCCATTGCGGTCGAGCGAGACGGGCACGACACGCAGCCCCTGCTCGCCCAGCGCCGCCTGCAGCCGGTCGAGCGACGGCATTTCGCGCACGCACGGTGCGCACCACGTCGCCCAGAAGTTCAGCACCACGACATGGCCGGCGAAGTCGTCGAGGGTCACGACATTGCCGTCGCCGTCGCGCATTTCCACCGCCGGGGCCGGCTGGGGCGGAGCGACCACATCGAACACGGCCATCTCGCCGGTGCGCGGCGGCGCGCCTTCGGCCAGACCGGCATGGAAGCCGGCGCTGCCGGCGATTAGGGTGAAGGCGGCCAGGGCGGTGCCGATCAGGCGGCCGCTCCGGCGGGATGGTCCCGAAACTCTGTTGAGCATGGCGATCGAGGCTTCCGGTATGACGGACGACACGGACGACAAAAAGGGGGCTGCAGCGGCGGCCGTCAACCCGCTCTGGGGCGGGCGGTTCAGCGCCGGCCCGGCGGCGGTCATGGCGCGGATCAATGCCTCGGTCGATTTTGACCGGCGCCTTGCCGCGCAGGACATCGCCGGCTCCCAGGCCCATGCGCAGATGCTCGCCGATCGCGGCATTATCGCGGCGGAGGATGCGGCGAACATCATTGCCGGGCTGGCGGCGATCGGCACCGAGATCGCCGCCGGGCGCTTCGCCTTCGATGCCGCCCGCGAGGACATCCATATGAATATCGAGGCGGCCCTGGCCGAACGCATCGGCCCGGCGGCCGGCCGCCTGCACACCGCCCGCAGCCGCAACGACCAGGTGGCCACCGATTTCCGGCTGTGGACGCGCGACGCCCTCGACCGCCTGGACGAGGGGCTGACGGCGCTTCAGGCCGCCCTGATCGCCCAGGCCGAACGCCATGCCGACACCATTATGCCGGGCTTTACGCATCTGCAGGCGGCCCAGCCGGTGACCTTCGGCCATCATCTGCTGGCCTATGTCGAAATGCTGGGACGCGACCGCGGCCGCGCGGCCGATTGCCGCAAGCGCCTGAACGAATGCCCGCTGGGGGCCGCGGCCCTGGCCGGCACACCCTTTCCCATCGACCGCGCGGCCACGGCGGCGGCCCTCGGCTTCGACCGGCCCTGCGCCAATTCGCTCGACGCGGTGTCCGACCGCGACTTTGCCGTCGAGTACCTGGCGGTCGTGTCGCTGGCCGCCGCGCACCTGTCGCGCCTGGCCGAGGAGCTGGTGCTCTGGACCTCCGAGCGCTTCGGCTTCGTGCGCCTGTCGGACGCCTTCACCACCGGCTCCTCGATCATGCCGCAGAAGCGCAACCCGGATGCGGCGGAACTGATCCGCGCCAAGACCGGCCGGCTGTTCGGGCATCTCACCGGCCTGCTGACGGTGCTGAAGGGCCTGCCGCTCGCCTATGCCAAGGACATGCAGGAGGACAAGGAGCCGGTCTTCGACGCCGACGACACCATCGGCCTGTGCCTGGCGGCGATGACCGGC
>JAAAOG010000044.1 GCA_009909005.1 Alphaproteobacteria bacterium
CGGTGCGGTGCTGGTGATTGCGCCCGATGTGCAGGTGCGCGACCCCATCCATCTGGTGTCGATCACCGACAGCGTTGTCGGCCCGGCGGCCACGCATCTCCGGACGCTGGTGGTGGCGGGGGCGCACAGCCGGGCGACCCTGGTCGAGACCCATGCCGGCCGCGACGGCGACCGCTATTTGACCAATATGGCCGGAGAGATCGTCGTCGGGCCCGGGGCGCGGCTCGACCATTACCGTCTGCAGATGGAAGGCGACGAGGCGTACCATCTCTCCTCCCTGGCCGGCCGGGTGGCCGAGCACGGCACGTACGACAACTTCACCTTGACGCTCCGTGGCGCGCTGACCCGCAATGACGGGCATGTCGTGCTGCAGGGGCCGGAGGGCGATCTGCGCTATTCCGGCGCCTATCTCGGCGCCGGGTCGCAGCATGTCGACAACACCACGATCATCGAGCACGCCAGCCCGCACTGCCGCAGCCGCGAGGTGTTCAAGGGTGTGCTGGACGATGCCGCGCGCGGTGTGTTCCAAGGCAAGATCGTCGTGCGGCCGGGTGCCCAGAAGACGGACGCGCATCAGCTGAGCAACGGCCTGCTCCTGTCGAGGAAGGCGGAGGTCGACGCCAAGCCGGAACTTGAGATCTTCGCCGACGACGTCAAATGCAGCCACGGCGCGACGGCCGGCGAGATCGATCACACCGCCCTCTTTTATTTGCGCTCCCGCGGCATTGACGAGCGCGAGGCGCGGGCTCTGTTGGTGGAGGCCTTCGTCAACGAGGCGCTGGAAGAGATCGAGGTCGAGGTGGTGCGCGAGCGCTTCATGGCCGCAGTCAGGACCTGGCTGATCAGCCACGGTCAGAAAGGAGGGCAGTGAGCATGGTTGCCGCTCAACCCCTGCTGAAGGAGAGAACGGACGCGCCGCATGCGGCTGCGCCCTATGATGTCGAGGCGGTCCGCCGCGAGTTCCCCATTCTTGGCCGGACGGTCCACGACCGGCCGGGACGTACGGGCAAGCCGCTGACCTTTCTCGACAGCGCCGCGTCGGCCCAGAAGCCGCGCCAGGTGATGGACGCCGTACGCCATGCGTATGAGGCGGAGTACGCCAATGTCCATCGCGGCCTGCACTGGCTGTCCATGCGCGCGACGGATCGGTACGAGGCGGCGCGGGAGACCGTACGTGCCTTCCTGAACGCGAAGGCGACCAGCGAGATCGTCTTCACCAAGGGCGCCACCGAGGCCATCAATCTGGTGGCCAACAGCTTCGGCCGGACCTTCCTGCAGGAGGGCGACGAGGTGGTGCTGTCCGAGATGGAGCACCACGCCAATATCGTGCCCTGGCAGCTGCTGCGCGAGAGCCACGGCATCGTCATCAAGGTGGTGCCGGTCGATGATGACGGCCGGCTCGACCTCGATGCCTATCAGGCGTTGCTGGGGCCGCGGACGAAGCTGGTAGCCGTCACCCATTGCTCGAACGTCCTGGGGACGGTGAACCCGGTCAAGAGCATGATCGCCATGGCGCATGAACGCGACATCGCGGTGCTGCTCGACGGCTCGCAGGGGGCGGTGCACCTGCCGGTCGACGTGCGTGATCTCGATGCCGATTTCTACGTCTTTACCGGCCATAAGCTCTACGGGCCGACCGGCATCGGCGTGCTGTACGGCAAGAGGCACTGGCTCGACCGCATGCCGCCCTACCAGGGCGGCGGCGAGATGATCCACACCGTTTCGTTCGAGAGGACCACCTTCGCCGAGACGCCGGCGAAGTTCGAGGCCGGCACGCCGCCCTTCGTCCAGGCGATCGGCCTCGCCGCGGCGATCGACTATGTCAGCGGGTTGGGGCGCGAGGCGGTCGCGGCGCATGAGCACGACCTGCTTGTCTATGCGACGGAGAAGCTGGAGGCGATCCCGGGCGTGACCATTCTCGGGAGGGTGCCCGGCAAGGCGGCCATCGTCTCCTTCACCATGGACTGCGCTCACCCGCACGATATCGGCACGATCATCGATTTCGAGGGCGTGGCGATCCGCGCCGGCCATCACTGCGCCCAGCCGCTGATGGAGCGTTTCGGCGTCGCCGCCACGGCCCGCGCCTCCTTCGGGCTGTACAATACGCTCGGCGATGTCGACCGGCTGGTCGCGGCGCTGGAGACGGTCAGGGAGATGTTCGGCCGATGAGCGATGACCTTCGCGAGCTCTATCAGGAGCTTGTGCTGGACCATGGCCGGCACCCGCGCAATCGCCGGCACCCGGACAGTTTCAACCATGAGGCGTTCGGCAAGAATCCGATGTGCGGCGACGCGCTGGTGGTCTATCTCATGCTCGACCCCCAGGGTGTCGTTACGGACTGCGCCTTCATGGGCGAGGGCTGCGCCATCTCCATGGCCTCGGCCTCGCTGATGACCGAGATCGTCCGCGGCAAGACGGTCGATCAGGCCAATGCCCTGTTCGCCGCCTTCCAGCACCTGGCGACCGGCGAGGGCGAGGTGGACGAAAGCGTCCTGGACGAAGACGACCTCGACCGCCTGCAGGCGCTGTCCGGGGTGCGACAATTCCCGATCCGCGTCAAATGCGCCACCCTGGCCTGGCACACCCTGCATGCCGCGATGCAGGGCGAGGAAATGGTTTCGACCGAGTGATGAGAATGATAGTCAATGGAGGTCGTCCGCATGAACATGATGCCCATGGACTTGGTCAAGCTGGTGCGGCACGGCTCCGGGACGTCCGAGACGGAAGGGCGGGCGGAGACCGATGCCGGCGATCTGCACGAGCGCGTCGTCGAGGCGCTGCGCACGGTGCATGATCCCGAGATTCCGGTGAACATCTACGATCTCGGACTGATCTACCGGTTGCAGGTGGAGGAAGACGGGTTTGTCGATATCGACATGACCCTGACGACGCCGCATTGTCCGGTGGCCGAATCGATGCCGCTGATGGTCAGCGAGGCCGTACGCGGCGTGCCCGATGTTGCCGATGTCGCGGTCAATCTGGTCTGGGACCCGCCCTGGAGCCCGGCGCAGATGTCCGAGGATGCCCGCATGGCCCTCGACATGTACGGCTAGCCTGGATACCCGGCGTCGGGGGCCGGCTCTTTGCACCGCGGCAAAAGGCCACTATCTGAAGGGATCGGACAGGCGCGCCGCAATGCTGCGCCGGACCAGGGACGACGGAAGAGGACAGAGAGGGAGAGGAGCGATGCCGGCCTTGCCGCCGCCCATTACATTGACGGAGCGCGCCGCCGACCGGGTCAAGGCGCTGATGGCGAAATCCGACAAGCCGATCATGGGGCTGCGCATTGGTGTGCGCACGCGGGGCTGTTCGGGCTTGACCTATGTGCTTGACTATGCCGAAGAGCAGAAGCCGCATGAGGACAAGGTCGAAGACAAGGGTGTGACAATTCTGATTGACCCGTCCGCGTCATTGTTCCTGATCGGCAGCGAAATGGACTATGTCGAGGAGGATCTGGAGTCCCGCTTCGTCTTCAACAATCCGAACGAGACCGGGCGCTGTGGCTGCGGCGAGAGCTTCAGCGTCGATAAGAGCAAGGCGGCCGTGGCCTGAACGACCGCAACGGGGCTGGTCGGCCGACGGTCCGTGGCAGCCCCCGCACATTTGCAGACCGACCCGGCTTGTCTTGGAACACGGGTGGCGGCCCGTCACGAAAAATTCATGGCCGGGTCCGGGCCGCGATCGTCGGCGGCCAAACCCGTCAATCTCCGTCCGGATCGTCCCTCTCGGCATACGCCGTCATGGTTGTTGCGAATGCCTGTCGGTTTGCACCGCAAGAGCATTTGCCATATCTTTAAGTCGGGCTGCCCGAGCGGGGCCGTCCGCGATGCGGTGCCGAAATCAGCTCGATCAGCCGAACCACCCGGCGCAGGCACCGGTTCCGTAAAGCCGCCGCGCCGCCTCGCCGTGTCCAGAGAGGCGGCACAGGGCCGACCAGCGTCGATCAGCGGAGGAGCCTGTGGCCGACAAACTGGTCCTCGACAGCGTCTTCAAAATCTTCGGGCCGAACCCGGATGAGGCAAAGGCGATGCTCGCGGATGGACTGAGCAAGGACGAAATCTTCGAAAAGACCCGCACCACGATCGGCGTCCAGGACGCCAGCTTCGCCATTCAGGAAGGCGAAATCTTTGTCGTCATGGGCTTGTCCGGCTCGGGGAAGTCGACGCTGGTGCGCATGCTCAACCGCCTCATCGAGCCGACCTCCGGCGCGATCACGGTCGACGGACGCGACATCGTGCAGATGAGCACGGCCGAACTGATCGATCTGCGCCGCCACGATATGAGCATGGTGTTCCAGTCCTTTGCGCTGATGCCGCACAAGACGGTCCTGGAAAACGCCTGTTTCGGGTTGGAGGTGGCCGGGGTCGAAGCACCCAAGCGCTATGACCGGGCGATGGATGCGCTGGAATCCGTCGGCCTGAAGGCGGTGGCCCAGAGCTTTCCCAGCGAACTGTCGGGCGGCATGAAACAGCGCGTCGGCCTTGCGCGGGCGCTGGCCAGCGACCCGACCATCATGCTCATGGACGAGGCCTTCTCGGCTCTCGACCCGCTGATCCGGACGGAAATGCAGGACGAGCTGCTGCGCCTGCAGCAGGAGCATCGTCGCACCGTGGTCTTTATCTCGCACGATCTCGACGAGGCGATGCGCATCGGCGACCGCATCGCGATCATGCAGGACGGCAGCATCGTCCAGGTCGGCACGCCGGAAAACATCGTCATGCAGCCGGCCAACGACTATGTCCGCGCATTTTTCAAGAACGTCGACGTCTCTCAGGTGTTTACGGCCGGAGATATCGCGCGCAAGACCCAGGTGACGGTGGTCGAGCGTCCGGGCGTCAGCGTCCGGGCCGCCCTGCAGACGTTGCGCGACCATGACCGCGAAATCGCCATCGTCATCGACCAGCGCAAGCAGTTCCAGGGGATGGTGTCGGTGGATTCGCTGCTTGGCGAGATCAACAGCCAGGGGGAGGATCGGTATCAGCGCGCCTTCCTGACGGATGTTGAGGCGATTCCCACCGATATGCCGCTGTCGGATGTCCTCAGCCGGGTCGCCGACAGCCGCTGGCCGGTTCCGGTTGTCGACGACAAGGGCCGTTATGTCGGCGCCATCAACAAGACGGCGCTGCTGCAGACCCTGGATAGAGCGAGCTAAGCGATGGAAGAGTTCCGCATCCCTCTCGGCGACTGGATCGAAGCGGGCGTCGACTATATCCGCGAGAATTTCACGCCCCTCCTGGACGGCATCTCGGCGGCCATCGATCTGGTTGCGGAGTCGGTCGAATCGTCACTGGAGTTTCTGCCCTACTGGTTGCTGATCATCCTACTGGTGGCGCTCGGCTTCTGGCGGGTCGGCTGGAAGTTTGCGCTGTTCACCCTGCTGGCCCTCGGCCTGGTCGTCGGCCTGGACCTGTGGGACGAAACGGTCTCCACCCTGGCGCTGGTGCTCTCGGCCACCTTCGTGGCGCTGGTCATCGGCATCCCCATCGGTATCGCCATGGCCAAGAGCGACACGGTGGAGACCATCATCCGGCCGATCCTCGACCTGATGCAGACACTGCCGGCCTTCGTCTATCTGATCCCGGCGGCGATGTTCTTCGGGCTCGGCAAGGTCCCCGGCACCATCGCCACGGTGATTTTCGCCATGCCGCCGGTGGTGCGCCTGACCAATCTCGGCATCCGCCATGTCGACCGCGAGCATATCGAGGCCGGCCTCGCCTTCGGCTGCACCGGGCGGCAGCTCCTGTTCAAGGTACAGCTGCCGCTGGCCATGCCGTCGATCATGGCCGGCGTCAACCAGACCATCATGCTGGCCCTGTCCATGGTCGTCATCGCCTCGATGATCGGCGCCGGCGGGCTCGGCAACACCGTTCTTACCGGCATCCAGCGCCTGGATGTCGGCCTGGGCTTTGAAGGCGGGCTGGGCGTCGTCGTTCTGGCGATCATCCTGGACCGCATCACCCAGAGCTTCGGCACGCCCACAAAGGGTGGCGGGGGCCTGTTCGCCTCGTTGCGCAGCCTGTTTCACCGCGTGACGCCGACCGACCAGGAGACCGCCCAACCCGCTTCGGACCAGGGGTCCGGGACGCCGCGTCAGGCGTAGGGACGTGGGTGCGGGTGCCTGAAGGCGGCGGTATCCTCCGTCGCCGGGCGCTCGATATGGCCGGGGAACCGGCCGGGCCTCGCCAGAGAGGGGTCCGGACGAAGACCGCAACATATCGAGGAGGATCACCATGTTCGCTTCCAACAGGACGATCAGCCGGGCGACCGCGCTCGGCGCCATCCTTGCCGGCGGCCTCGTCGCCGCCCCGGCGGCGGCGCAGGACGTCACCATCGGCTGGACCGCCTGGTCGGATGCCGAGTTTGTCACCAAGCTGGCCGAGCGGATTCTGGAAGACCGCATGGGTCTGGATGTCGAACTGGTCCAGACCGACATCGCCATCCAGTACCAGGGCCTGGCCCAGGGCGATATCGACGTCATGCTGATGTCCTGGCAGCCGGGAACGCATGAAGACTATGTCGACGAGTTCGGCGCCGACATGACGGCGCTCGGCACGCTCTACACCGGCGCAAAGCTCGGCTGGGTCGTTCCGAACTACATTCCGGAGGACCAGCTGTCGTCGATCGCCGACCTGACCAATGACGAGGTCCGCGAGCAGCTCGACGGGCAGATCCAGGGGATCGACCCCGGCGCCGGCTTGATGCGCCTGTCCAACGAGGCACTGGAGGTCTATGGCCTCGACGATTACGAGCTGGTCTCGGCCAGCGGCGCGGCGATGACCGCGGCGCTCGACCGCGCCATCCAGCGCGAGGAGTGGATCGTCGTCACCGGCTGGAGCCCACACTGGATGTTCGGGGCCTATGATCTCCGCTATATCGACGACCCGGAAGGCGTTCTGGGCGGTGCCGAGCGGGTCGTGGCGATGGCGCGCGAAGGTTTCTATCAGGAGAATGTCGAGGCGGCGTCCTTCTTCACGCGGATGGTCATTCCGTTGAACGATCTTGAGTCCGCCATGTTCGACGCCCGCGAAACCTCCTATGAGGAAGCGGTCGACAATTACATCGCCAATAACGAGGCGCGCGTGAACTACTGGGTGAGCGGCGAAATCGCTGCGGCCGAGTAACAGCCCGTGCGTACGGGCCGGGGGCACCGCTCCCGGCCCGCTTCCCCTGTGCTTTCCGCACCGCCAAAGACCCGAGCCCGATCCCTTTGCGCGCGCTGCGCAATGGTCGTTGGTCCATGCTGCGTGTGAACTGGCGGCCGGGGAGGGCAACCCCCAAGGACGATAACGACAACTCAGGAGAGGGTTTCCATGCCTCTTTCGCTTCGCGCCGCCGGCCGCACCGCCGCCCTGTCCGCCCTGCTCGCCGGTGGCCTCGGTGCCGCCCCGGCTGCCGCGCAGGACGTCACCATCGGCTGGACCGCGTGGTCGGATGCCGAATTCGTCACCAAGCTCGCCCGGCAAATCCTCGAAGACCGGATGGACATGGAGGTCGAGCTGATCCAGACCGACATCGCCATCCAGTACCAGGGCCTCGCCCAGGGCGACATCGACATCATGCTGATGTCCTGGCAGCCGGTCACGCACCAGGATTACGTCGAGGAGTTCGGCGACCAGATGACGGCGCTGGGAACGCTTTACACCGGGGCCCGGCTCGGCTGGGTGGTGCCGAGCTACGTTCCGGAGGACCAGCTGTCCTCGATCGAGGACCTTCTCGACGAGTCGGTGCGCGAGCAGCTGGACGGCCAGATCCAGGGTATCGACCCCGGCGCCGGCTTGATGCGCCTGTCAAATGACGCAGTTGAGGCCTACGGCCTCGACGATTACGAGCTGGTGTCGGCCAGCGGTGCGGCGATGACCGCGGCGCTCGACCGGGCGATTCAGCGCGAGGAGTGGATCGTCGTCACCGGCTGGAGCCCGCACTGGAAGTTCGGCGCCTACGACCTGCGCTATCTCGAGGACCCGATGGGCGTGCTCGGCGGTCCGGAGCGCGCCGTTGCCATGGCCCGCAACGGCTTCTATCAGGACAATGTCGAAGCCGCATCCTTCTTCGCGCGCCTGACCATCCCGCTCGACGAGCTGGAAGCCGCCATGTACGACGCGTCGCAGCGCTCCTATGAAGAGGCGGTGGATACGTACATCGCCAATCACGAGGCCCGGGTCAATTACTGGGTCACCGGCGAGATCGCCGCGGCCGAATAAGGCCGGACGCGTACGGGTCGGGGGCATGGCTCCCGGCCCGCTCGTCAGTCCGGGGGCGGGAAACAGGCGGCGATATCGACCGTCAGGCCGGGCGGGTCCAGGTGCAAGGCGCCCTCGCGGACAATGCGGGTTTCGATCGTTTCGTCCGGCCGCCGCCGGTGGTGGATAACGACCGGCTTGTGCATGTCGACAAGCAAATAGTGGACAATGGAGGGCACGCGAAAATAGTCCGTGAGCTTGGCGCCGGCATCCCGCCCTCTGGAGGATTTCGAAACCACCTCGACGACCAGCAGCGGTTCGGGAACGACCAGGGCCGCATCCTCGCCCCTCTCGCCGCAGGCAAGCGTGACGTCCGGCTCATAGGAAGTCAGATCGTCGACCAAGACGGCGGCGCCGTCCATGAGGACCTCGCACGGCAGCTCGGCGGCAGCCACGGCATTGCGAAGGGCCAGCCACATTTGCTGCTTGATCCGGACATGGCGCAGGCTTTCCGCTGCCATGGAGACGATTTCGCCGTCGACCAGCTCGCACCGGCCGGCTTCCGGATGGGCGCGGCACCAGTCGACGAATTCGTCAAAGGTCAGTTTTCTATTCGGAAGGGGAATCGCGGGATCCATGGCTTTCCTAGGCGAGCAAATTTTGGTCACGGTCACGCAGACAGGAAACCAAGGTCAAGCGTCAACCCCGGCGGATCCAGGTCGAGCGTCCCCTCGCGGTGGATGCGCGTTTCGATTGTCTCGTCCGGGCGGCGGCGATGGTGGATCAGCGCCGGCCGGTCCGTACCGCCGGGGTCATCGCGCTCTCCGAAAGCCGGTGCTCCGCACTATACGCCGCTTGCGCCGAGACCGGTAGCGGCGGTGGGGACGGGGACGGGGAACCGGGACGGAGCGGGTCCGGTTGTCCGATCGTCAACCCTCACCAACAGGCGCCGTGCCGTGCGACCCCCGTCCTCTCTGCCGGAGCTGATTCCCGGCAACAAGATCGAGCCGCTGACCGAGGCCTCCGAGACCTATGCGGTGCTGGAGGCGGAAATCCGCCGCGCCCGCCACACTATTCATATGGCCTATTGGACGGTCGATCCGACCATGCCGCTGGTCGAGCGCAAGGCCGGCAATCCGCGGCTCAGCTGGGACGACCTGCTGGCCGATGCCCTGCAGCGCGGCGTCTCGGTGCGGCTCATCCTCAGCGATTTCGATCCCGTCGCCGCCAACGACCTGCACGAGGCCGCCTGGACCAGCTATCGCGACTTCATGGCGATCCGCGACCGCCTTGCGGAGACCGAAGGGGCGCGGCTGGCGCTGCAATGCGTGCTGCACGAGGCGTCGGTCGGGACCCTGACCAACCTGTTGGCTGCCCAACCGCTCAGCCGCAAGCTGCTGAAGCGGACCGTCGCCATGCTCAACGGCATGCTGGCCGAGGGACGGCGGGAGGCGGCGCTGGCCCGCTTCGGCGCCATGCCCGGCCTGTGGGACCTGTTGGCGTTCGACGGGGATCGGCTTCGGATCCGGCCGATGCCGCTGCCGGCCATCCACCCCGGCAGCTATCATGAGAAGATCTGCGTCATCGACGGCGAGACCGCCTTTCTCGGCGGCCTGGATATCGAGCAGAAGCGCTACGACACGCCGGCGCATCAGGCGCGCGACGCCTGGCACGACATCGCCTGCCGGGTCGAGGGGCCGGTGGTGCCGACCATCGAGCGGCATTTCCGCGAGCGCTGGAACATGCATCTGCCGGCTTTTCGCCGGCGGACGGCACGGGCCCGCGTGCCGGAGGGCGTGGCCCCGCTCCCGGTCGGCGACGTGGCGTCGCTGGCGATCGATGGCGCGGTCACGCTCGGCGCCGGGGCCGGGCCGGTCCCGGCGGTGCTGGTGCGCACCCAATCCGGTGCGCGCCGATCACCCTTCGCCCTCGGCCCCCGGGCGCACCTGCAGGAGATCGCCGAGGCCTATGAGGACCTGGTGATGGCGGCGGAGCGCTTCGTCTATATCGAGACGCAGTTCTTCCGCAGCCTGGAGATGGCCGGCTGGCTGGCCGCCCGCGGCCGGCAGTGCCCGGACCTCCAGGTGATCATGGTGCTGCCGCTGGTGCCCGAGCGCATCAGCGTCGGCGGCGAGCCGAACGCGGCCACGAAGCATGGGCAATATCTGCAGCGGCAAGCCGTCGCTCAGGTTCGGGCGGCCCTGGGCGATCGGTTCGGCCTGTTCACGCTGATCCGCAACGGCCCGGCCCCCGACCGTGTGGTGCCCGAGGCACGTCTCTACGGCAGTGACGAGATCTATGTCCACGCCAAGACCATGGTGGTGGACGACCGGGCGGCGGTCATCGGCTCGGCCAATCTCAACGGCCGGAGCTTCTTCACCGATACCGAGTCGGCACTGATCTGGCGCCATGAAGAGCTGGCCCGGCGGCTGCGCGAAAGGCTGTGGAGCGAGCATTTCGTTCTGAACACGGGCGACTGGCGGGACGACATGCTGGGGCATTGGCGGTCGATTGCCGAGGCCAATGCCGGGCGGGCGCCGGGGCAGCGACAGGGCTTCGTGGTGCCGCTGCCCGATGCCTATGTCGGCCTGTACGCAAAGCGCAGCCGTCTGGTGCCCGACCGTCTGGTCTGAACGCCTGCGCTGCATTCGTGAAAGAGGCTGCCCGGCAAACCACTTGCGGTTCGATGCCGCCTGTCTATGTTAGCCGGAATCCCGGTGTCCGCGTCGTGCCCGCCCGTCTTGCCGTGGCGGGGGCTGCCCGGTCTGCACAGGCCCTTCCCGACAATGTCCGAGACACTTCAGCCGTTCCCGCCGTCCTGCGGGGTTCCGCTGGCCGACCGGCGGTTCGTCTTTGCATTGCAGCTTCTGGAGCGCGGCGATGGGGAGGCTGCGATCGACCTCATTCTGCAGGCCGAGGAGCTGGCGCCCGACTGGCCGCCCTTTCCCTTTCGCCGCGGCGAGCTGCTGATGGCGGCCGGCCGGCGCGACGAGGCGGTCGCCGCCTTCAAGCGCTGCCTGCAACGCGACGCCGCCGACCGCCTGGGTGCGGTGATCAAGCTGGCGCTGCTCGGCGCCGTGCCCGATCCGCCGCAGCTGCCGCCCGGCTATGTTGCCGCCCTGTTCGACCAATACGCCCCCCGCTTCGACGTCAAGCTGGTCGAGAGGCTCGGCTATTGCGTGCCGGAACTGCTGGCCGCGGCGATCGCCGAGCTGAAGCCGGCCCGGGAAAACGACGGGCGGGTGCTCGACCTCGGCTGCGGCACCGGCCTGGCGGCGGAAGCCGTGCGGCGCCGCGCCGCCTGGCTGGAGGGCGTCGACCTCTCGGCCGGCATGCTCGACCAGGCCCGCCGCAAGGGCCTGTAAGATGCGCTGCACCACAGCGACTTGCTGTCCGTATTGGCGCGGCCCGGGCTGCGCTACGACATCGTGCTGGCCGCCGATGTGCTGATCTATCTGGGCGCTCTGGAGCCGGTGATGGCCGCCGTGGCACCGGCCCTGGCCTTCGGCGGTCTCTTCGCCTTCAGCCTTCAGAAGCTCGACGGGGGCGATTTCCGGCTCGGCGCCGACCACCGCTTCAGCCATGCCCCGGCCTATGTCGCAGGCTGTGCCGCAGCCGCGGGCCTGAGCGTCCTGCGACTGGACGAGGCGGTGATCCGCGAGGAAGCCGGCCGGCCGGTGGTTGGCCTGATCGTCGTGCTGGGACGCGAAGACGTCGACCGTTCGGCTCTTGACGCCCCTCATCCCGGCGTTACGGCAGCAGCATCCACACTGCGACCAGCGCCGGGACGGCACCAAAAAGCCGGTTCATCCCTCTCGCATGTCTCTCATCGCGGAAGCGCTGCGCCAGGCGATCGCCGACAGCCGCCCAGGCTGTAAAGGCAAGCAGATTGTTGACGGTGAAGATCGTTGAACACCCGATTGTTGCGGTATTGCGGGATCGCCGGGTGACTGCCCTATTCGTAAAACCGTTCGATCGGGATGGTCAGGCCGGGCGGGTCGAGGGTGAGGGCGCCCGCCCTGATGATCGCGGTTTCAATCCGGCCGTCTTCTGTGCGGCGATGATGGATGACCAGCGGCTCGTCGGCATCGACGATAAGGTAATGGCGGATCGACGGCACCCGAAAATAGTCGGCAAGTTTTTGACCGGTGTCGCGGCTGCGCGTCCCCGGCGACGGCACTTCGACGACGATAACGGGGTTGGGCAGGATCACCGCGTCCCGAGGCACCGGGTCGCCGCAATTTACGGTGGCGTCCGGCTCATAGGCCGTGGTGTCGTCGACTTGGACCGTCATGCCGTCTGCAAAGGCCTGACAGGGGGCGTTTCCGTGCCGGATGGCTTCCCGCAGCGCCTGCCAGACCTCCGCCTTGACCTGGACATGGGCGGCGCGTTCCGGTGCCATGGCCACCGCTACGCCGTCTGCCAGCTCATAGCGGCCGGGCGGAGCCTTGCGCTCCAGCCAGTCGAGATAGTCCGGGACGGTGAACCGCCGATCCGCCGGTTTCGTCGCTGCCGTCATCGATTTCACTCCGCCGCTGCGGCCGGGCTGCGCACGCCGAGCTGGCGGAGCGACCGGTCGATCCACTGTGCCGTCAGCTTTTCCTGCAGCAGATTCTGGCCCAGCCGTTCATGCAAGGCGCCGAAATCGACGAGGTCGAGCGGCTGGTCCTGATTAAAGCACGAAAAGACGATGCTGTGCTTGCCGGTCTTGGCATCGTAGTGCGGCTGCAGGCACTGGGCGCAGATCTCCTTCATCATGCATTGCATCGGCGAATTGATCGAGCCGATGGCGAAATGATCCGACTTGAGATACGCGCCGAGAACGCCGTGCCGTGCCGCGGCCACGGCCGCCATCATCCGGTCCGAACCGATGGCGATGATCCGGTCGACGTCCGACAGCGGGATATCCGGACTGTCGGCATGATAGTCCAGCATGGCCTCGACGATATTGCCGACAAAGGCGCGGTCGCCTTTGCGGGTCGGGACGAAGCCCGGGGCCTCGTCGCAGGCCCAGACGATGCGGTCGGCTGCCGCTTCGATCTGCTCGACCTTGTAGCGGTCGGTCAGCTTCTTGTAGCCGGCAAAATAGAGGACCCGGCTGCCATGGGCCCGCAGGGCCTGGCCGATGGAGAAGAGCACGGCATTGCCGAGGCCGCCGCCGACCAGCATCACCGTCTCGCCGCCGGGCGTCTCGGTCGGCGTGCCCGTCGGGCCCATCAGCACCACCGGCTCGCCGGGCTTGAGCAGCTGGCAGAGGTCCGAGGAGCCACCCATCTCCAGCACGATCACCGAGACCAGGCCGCGCTCCTTGTCGACCCAGGCGCCGGTCATCGCCAGGCCCTCCATCGCCAGCACGGTGTCGCCGGCGCGGGGGGCCGTGGCCTCGAAATTCTGCAGCCGATAGAACTGGCCGGGATGGAAGGCGCGGGCGGCGGCCGGCGCATGGATCACGACCTCGACGATTGTCGGGGTCAGGCGCTCGACCCGCTCGACCCGCGCGCGCAGCTCCCGATCGGCCCAGGGGATCATGGCGGTGCCGGGCCGGGCGGTCTCCGGGGCGTGCTGCAGCACCCGGGTCACCGTCGGATAGCCCTGCTTGGTGCCGCCCATCGCCTTGACGACATTGCCGGCGAAGCTGGGGTGAAGATCGCCCCAGAAGGAAATCGTGCGGCCGTCCTCCGCCCGGTGCATCAGCACCTGCGGGATGCCGGGCTTGGCCACACGCTCGGGCGTGGCCGGGGCGCCGGTCTCGTCGACCGCCTGGAAGTACTTGCCATCGAGCGTGACGACGTCCGGCTCCTCGCGCGCCAGCACCGTGTTGGGCTGGGTGCCGGCGGCGACCAGCACCGAACCGGCCGGCAGGGTGTGGATCTCGCCGGTGGGGACAGGGCGGCCATCCTCGCCGATCGCCTGTTTCTCAACCGTAAGGCCGGCGGCATGGCCGAAGCGGTCGACTTCCACCGCCTTGGGGAGGAGCAGCTCGGCGAAGCGGATGCCCTCCTCGAGAGCCAAGGATACCTCTTCATGGTTGAGGGTATAGCTGGGGGCGTCGATCAGCCGGCGGCGATAGCTGATGGTGGCGCCGCCCCAGTCGTTGACCAGAGCCTGGAAGCGCGGCGGGCGGCCTTCCGAAGCCGCGGCAGCGCGCTCGGCCCGGATGGCCCGGCCATGGGCAAGGAAGGTCTCGGCGACCGTGCGCTCTTCCTCGCCCCAGCCGGCCCGAACTGCGGACTCGCCGCGCTCGGTGACCAGGGTCTCGTAGCGGTCGAGGAATTTCTCGACCTGCCGCGGATAATAGGCCAGGGCTTCAGTGGCCGTGTCGATCGCAGTCAGGCCGCCGCCGATCACCACCACCGGCAGCCGGATCTCCAGATTGGCGATGCTGGCGGTCTTGGCCGCACCGGTCAGCTGCAGCGCCATCAGGAAGTCCGAGGCCATGCGGACGCCGCGCGCCAGGGCATTCGGCATGTCGATGATGGTCGGCCGCCCGGCCCCGGCGCACAGGGCGATATGGTCGAACCCGGCGGCGAAGGCATCGGCGGTGGTCAGGGTCCCGCCGAAGCGGACCCCGCCGACCATGGCGAAGGCCTGGCGGCGCTCCAGCAGCAGCCGGACGATCTTCAGGAAATTCTTGTCCCAGCGGACGGTGATGCCGTATTCGGCCACGCCGCCGAAGCCGGCCATCAGCCGGTCGTCGAGGTCCTCGAACAGCGTGTCGACATCGCGGATGGGCGAGAACGGCAGGCGGCGGCCGTCCGGCCCGACGCCGGAAATATCGGCCGGCAGCGGCTCGATCTTCAGCCCGTCGATCGCGACGACGCTATGCCCGTCATTCATCAAGTGATGGGCAAGGTTGAACCCGGCCGGGCCCAGGCCGACCACCAGCACCGCGCGGCCGCTGTCGGGCCGGGGCAGCGGCCGGCGGATGTCGAGCGGGTTCCAGCGGGTCAGCAGGCCGTAGATCTCGAACCCCCAGGGCAGGCCGAGGACGTCCTTCAGCGTGCGCGTCTCGGCCTGGGGAATATCGACAGGGTCCTGCTTCTGGTAGATGCAGGCCTTCATGCAGTCATTGCAGATGCGGTGCCCGGTCGCCGCGGCCAGCGGGTTGTCGACGCAGATCATCGCCAGCGCCCCGACCGGCTGCCCCTGGGTTTTCAGCCAGTGGAACTCGCTGATCTTTTCTTCCAGCGGGCAGCCGGCCTGGGTTACGCCGAACGGCGTCTTCTGGAAATCCCCGGTCTTCTTGTCCCGCAGGCCCTTGGCGCAGCTGTCCTTGCCCTGATTGTGGCACCAGATGCAGTAATTCGCCTCGTCGAGTGCGCCGGCCAAGTCGGTGCCATGGTCGGTCAGATGGAAGCCGTCGCGCGGCCGCACTTCGGCGTCCGGCTTCTTCATCATGGTGACGCCGTCGACGATCTCCGTCTCCACGTCGACCATGTGATAGGCGTCAACCTTTTCCGGCGTCTGGAAGAGGATGCCGTTTCCGTGCCTGGCCCGGCCCTCGGCCGTGTGCAGGGCCCAGGCGGTATAGTCCTGGGCGAGGGCGATGGCCTCGGCATTCGCCGCCTCGTCATTCAGCCAGCGCATCACGGCGGCAGCGAAGCCGAGTTCGGTCAGCGGCGCCCGCAAATGCTCTTCCACCTGCCGCGCCAGGGCCGGGCCGTCCAGACCGGCGGCCTGGGCAGGCTTCACCTTCTTGGCGACCCGGCGCTGCACAAACAGCCTTTTGCAGGTGTAAAGCGGCGCCAGGGCATGGTGCTCGGCGACCAGCGCATCGAGTTCGGCGCGGATGCCGAACAGGCCGGCCAGGAAGTCCTCGAGATGGGGGCCGAGATCGATCAGAAGGTCGCTCTCGTCCTTGTCGGACAGCGTCTCGGGCGCACTACGGGCTTCAAGCAGGCGCGAATGGAGTGCAGCGTGCGCCTCTTCAAGATGCTTCAGGAATAGCCGGTCGATGCGCACCAGCCCGTCCCGCTCGTACAGGTCGACAAAGGACAGGCCATGCGCCAGGGCGAGGCCCGGGGCGCCGGCAACATCGTTCGCGGGAGTCAGGCCGCGCAGGGCCGAGGTGTCACCGTTCATCATGGGTCCGGTTCGTTGTCTCTTCATAAGAGGGGACGCCTGCGTCCTCTTCGAGCGGGACGCGGGCATAAAGCAGCGACAAGGGGATGTCGAGATCGATGCTGTCGAGCTGCAGCCGGCCGTCGGCGCCGCGGATCAGGTCGGTCTGCCAGCGATTATCGCCGATGCGGCGATGGATTTCCGCAAACAGGCTGGCCTGATCGAGCAACAGCACCTCCCGCACGCTGGGAATCGCCCGATAGTCGGCGAGCTTCAGCCGGCGGTCGTGGCGTTCGGTGCTGGGCGACAGGATCTCGACGATGACCACCGGCCCCTGGTCCTCGCCGCGCTCGTCCGGTTCATCACGGCGGCAGAACACGGCCAGATCGGCTTCGTAATAGGTGTAGAGGCGGGATGGCGGAATGATCCCGGCAGCGGTGTGTGCGGTGCATCCGGGTCGCCTGTCCAGGGCCTCGTCGATTCGCCGAACGATCGCCGACAAGAGGACAGCGTGCCGGGGGCTGGTCGGTGCCATCGCCACCGGGCGGCCATCGATCAGCTCCCAGTGCCGGTCGTCGGTCTTCGGGCACCAGTCGAAGAACTCCTCGACCGTCATCGGTTTCAAGACGGCATCGGCCATCATGTGTCTTCCTCGTCCGGGCTGGCGGGCAGCACATTCTCATAGACCGCGGAGACCGCGGTTTCGAGGCCGACACTGTCCAGCCGTAAGACCGAGTCAGGCGTTTGAAGGACTTCGGTCTTCCACGCGTCGCCGGCCTCTCGACGGTGGATTTCCAAGAGCACCTGCCGGGGATCGGCCAGCACGATCTCCCGGACGCTGGGAATGCGCCGATAGTCGGACAGCTTGCGCCTACGGTCATCGCGCCCGGTCGACGGCGACAGGACTTCGACGATCAGGACAGGCTCTGGGGTCTCCTTCTGGCCGGCACGGAACGGTGTGCAGCTGACCACGACATCTGCCTCATAGTAGACGTCGTCTCGATCCGGCAGCCGGATGCCGCCGCTTGGCCCCACCCGGCAGCCGGGCCGGCGGCGCAATGCCTGGCCGATCTCCATGATAAAGTTGCCGCAGAGCGTGACGTGCTCCTGGTTTACCGGAGCCATGGCTATCGGATGGCCGTCGTGAAGCTCCCAGTGCCGGTCGTCGTCCGGGCACCAGTCGAAGAATTCTTCGATGGTCATCGGTTTGAGCGCGGCGTCGGCCATCACGAGACCTCCGGGTCGGACCGCGACGGGAAGGCGACATGGGCATACACGGCCGCCAGATCGGTTTCGAGCGCAAGGGACGTCAGGGACAGATGAGCCATCATTCCTTCGAGGATCGTGACGGACCACGCTGCATCGCCGGTTCGGCGATGCAGCTCGATCCGCGGCTGCTGTTGGTCGACCAACAGAATCTCCCCAACGCTCGGCATGCGGCGATAAGCCGGCAGTTTGACCGTTCTGTCCTCCCGCTCGGTCGAGGGCGACAGGATCTCGACGATCAGCACCGGTTCCGGTGCGTGTCGCTGGCCGGGCCGATGCGGGGCGCAACTCACGACGAGGTCGGCCTCGAACCAGCATTCGGGCCGATCGCTCGGGATCACACCGGAGTTGATGCGTACCGAGCACTCCCCATTGGGATTGAGCCCGCGCGCCAGAAGGCCTGCCAATGTGCCTCCCAGGATCGCATGGGCCTGAGAGGCCGGGGCCATGGCGACCGGTTGGCCGTCGATCAGCTGCCAATGGCGGTCGTCCTTCGGGCACCAGTCGAAGAATTCTTCGATGGTCATCGGCTTGAGCGCGGCGTCGGCCATCACGGCACCTCCGGTGCGGGCCGCCGCGGGAAGGCGACGTTGGCATACACGGCCGCCAGATCGGTTGTGAGAGAAATCGAGGTCAAGCACAGGCTTGCCGCCATTCCGTCAAGCAGCTCGACGGACCACATGTCATCGACGGTGCGACGATGCACCTCGATCCGCGGTCGCTGCTGATCAACCAGAAGTATCTCCTCCACGCTCGGAATCCGGCGATAGTCCGGCAGCTTCACCGTCCTGTCCTCCCGTTCCGTCGATGGCGAGAGGATCTCGACGATCAGGACCGGTTCCGGCGCATATCGCTGCCCATGCTCCGCGGGCGCGCAGCTGACGACCAGATCGGCTTCGTACCAGCTGTCGTTCCGGTCAGGCGGGACGATGCCCACCCCCGGCTCCATTGTGCAGCGCCCGCGGGCTTTGAGTGCCGCTCCGATCTCCGTCGCCAGATTCCCGACAATGATCGCGTGCGTGCGGCTGGTTGGCGCCATGGCCACCGGCCGGCCGTCGATCAGCTGCCAATGGCGGTCGTCCTTCGGGCACCAGTCGAAGAATTCTTCGATGGTCATCGGCTTGAGCGCGGCATCGGCCATCACGAGACCTCCGGCTCGGACCGCGACGGGAAGGCGACATGGGCATAGACAGTCGCCAGATCGGTTTCGAGCGCAACGGCTCTCAGGAAAAGGCGAGCGGTCATCCCTTCAAAAAGGTCCACAGACCACGCGTCATTGCCGGTGCGGCGATGCACCTCGACCCTCGGACGAGTCTGATCGATCAGAACGACCTCCATGACGCTTGGCATCCGGCGATAGTCCGGAAGCTTCGTGCGCCGGTCCTCGCGCTCGGTGGACGGCGAGAGGATTTCCATAACCAGAACGGGCTCAGGCGTATAAAGCTGGCCTGGCTCGTGAGGGCTGCAGCTGACGGTCACATCCGCTTCATAGTAGGTGTCTGTGCGGTCGGTTGGCATGACCCCGCCGCCCTGCTCGATCAGGCAGGCCGGTCGCGTGCTGAGGGCGTCGGCAAGCACTTTCGACAGGTTGAACGCAATGATCCGGTGAGCCCGGCTGGGCGGGGCCATGGCCACGGGCCGGCCGTCATGAAGCTCCCAGCGCCGGTCGTCATTGGGGCACCAGGCGAAGAATTCCTCCGCGGTCATCGGCTTGAGCGCGGCGTCGGCCATCAGGAGACCTCCGGCCCGGGCCGTTGCGGAAGCGGCGCATTGGCGTAAACGGTGGCGAGGTCGATTGCGAGAGGGATGGACGTCAAACGAAGGCTTGCCGCCATTCCGTCGAGTCGTTCGACCGACCATGAGTCCTCGCCGATACGGCGATGCACCTCGATCCAAGGGCGCTCCTGATCGACCAGAAGGACCTCCTGCACGCTTGGGATGCGGCGATAGTCCGGCAGCTTGACCCTTCGATCCTCCCGTGCGGTCGAGGGCGACAGGATCTCGACGATCAGGATCGGTTCCGGTGTGTATCGCTGCCCTTGGTCAACGGGCGCACAGCTGACGACCAGGTCGGGCTCATACCAGCTGTTCTCGCGGTTGGGCGGGATGATGCCGCCGGTCGGCTCGACGGCGCACCCGGGCCGTGACTGGAGGGCCCGATGGATGGCAGCGACCAGATTGCCGGCGATCAAGCGATGGGCCCGGCTGGTCGGGGCCATGGCCATCGGCTGGCCGTCGTACAGCTCCCAGTGCCGATCATCGTCCGGGCACCAGTCGAAGAATTCCTCGACCGTCATCGGCTTGAGCGCGGCATCGGCCATGGCTTCAGCCCTCCGAGTCCGACGGGGAGATGGGGCCGTCGTCGACCAGCGCGACATTGGCGTAGATGAGCCCGAGCGGCACCGACAGGCCGATACTCTCCAGAACCAGCACGCTCTCCGCAGTCCGCAGCAGGTCAACCAGCCAGCGGTTGCCGTCCAGCCGCCGATGCACCTCGCAATAGAGCCGTTCCGGATCAACCAGCAGAATCTCCCGCACAGAGACGAGTCCGCGATAGTCCGGCACCTTGCGCCGGCGGTCGGTGCCCTGGGTCGAGGGCGACAGCACCTCGACGATCAGGATCGGCTCCCGGATATCGCGCGGATCGCCCGGTTCGTGCGGCCGGCAGGTGACGGCAAGATCGGCCTGGTAATAGCTGTCGTCGCGACCCTCGGGCACGATCCCGCCGTCGATGCGGAGGGTACAGCCCGGATGTTGCTGCAGAGCCTGGAAAATGTGCCCGGCCATGTTGCCGACGAGGATCTGATGGGCCGGCTGCGGCGGCGCCATGGCGATCGGGCGGCCGTCGTGAAGCTCCCAGTGCCGATCATCGTTCGGGCACCAGTCGAAGAATTCCTCGACGGTCATCGGCTTGAGCGCGGCATCGGCCATGGCTTCAGCCCTCCGAGTCCGACGGGGAGATGGGGCCGTCGTCGACCAGCGCGACATTGGCGTAGATGAGCCCGAGCGGCACCGACAGGCCGATACTCTCCAGAACCAGCACGCTCTCCGCAGTCCGCAGCAGTTCGACCAGCCAGCGGTCGCCGTCCAGCCGCCGATGCACCTCGCAATAGAGCCGCTCGGGATCAACCAGCAGAATTTCCTGCACGGACGGAATGCCCCGATAGTCCGGCACCTTTTGCCGTCGGTCGGTCCCCTGTGTCGACGGCGACAGCACCTCGACGATCAGAATGGGCTCCCGCACATTGCGCGGATCGGCGATATCGTGCGGGCGGCAGGTGACGGCGAGATCGGCCTGATAATAGCTGTCGTTGCGGCCTTCGGGGACGATGCCGGCTTCGACCCTGACGGTACAGCCGGGCCGTTTGTCCAGTGCTTCGGAAACGCGCCGCGCCAGATTGCCGACGAGGATCTGATGTGCCGATGGCGGCGGGGTCATCGCCACCGGCCGGCCGTCGAACAACTCCCACTTCAGATCGTCGTTCGGGCACCAGTCGAAGAACTCTTCGACGGTCATATGGCGTAAAGCCGCATCCGGCATGGCTTTCCCCTCCGAGGGCGCCCTCATGGCTCCGCACCCCTCTAAAATAGCCCGTTCAGGCGCCCGATCCTATCCTGCCGCCGCCTGTTGCCGCACGGGCGGAGCGTCGGCGCGGGTTTCGGCCACCCGCAGGTCCTCGGCACCCGTGATCTGCCATGCGCCCAGCGTCTCGTGCAGGCGCACGACCTCGCCGACCGCGATGATGGCCGGGGCCTTGGCGCTGAGCCGCCGCCCGTCGCGGGCGCAGCGGGCGAGGTCGGAGAGGATGACCCGCTGGTCCGGCAGACTGGCGTTGGAGACGATGGCGACCGGGGTCATCGGCGACCGGCCGGCCTCGACAAGCCGTCCAGCGATCTCTTCCAGCGTCCGCAGCGCCATGTAGAAGACCAGCACCGGCGCGCCGGCGGCCAGCCCTTGCCAGTCCAGCCCCTCCGGGACCCGGCCGGCGCTGCCATGGCCGGTGACGAAGGTGACGGCACTGCCGACCTCCCGGTGAGTGACCGGGATGCCGGCCTGGGCGAGCCCGCCGGTCCCCGCGGTCACGCCGGGGACGACCCGGAAGGGAATTCCGGCCGCCGCCAGGGCTTCGGCCTCCTCGCCGCCTCGGCCGAAGACGAAGGGGTCGCCGCCCTTCAGCCGAACCACCCGCAGGCCCTGTCGGGCCAGCGCGACCAGGCGCTCGCTGATCGCCGGCTGGCGATGCGAGCTCGCCTTGCCGCCGCGCTTGCCGACATCCTCCAGCCGTGCCGCCGGGCCGGCAAGGCCGAGGATCGCCTCCCCGACAAGCGCATCGTGCAGCACCACATCGGCTTGCTCCAGCGCCCGCACGGCAAGCTGCGTCAACAGGCCCGGATCCCCCGGACCGGCGCCGACGATCCACACCGTGCCGGCGGCGAGATCGGGCAGGGGCGGAGCGGGGCGGCGGGCCGGGTGTGCAGCCGGCTCGAGCCCGAGAGGAACGATGTCGGTCATGTCGCTCCCCTCAAATGCCTTCGCCATGGATGCCGCATTCGGTCTTGTCGAGCCAGGCCCAGCGGCCGGCGCGCGGGCTCTCGCCGGGCTTGACCGGCCTGGTGCAGGGCACGCAGCCGATCGAGAGAAAGCCGTCCTTGACCAACGGATGCGTCGGCAGGTCGCGCTCGGCGAGATACCGCTGAATATCGTCCGGGGTCCACGGGGCCAGCGGGTTCACCTTGATCTTGTTGGTGGCGCCGTCGAGCTCGATCGTCGGCAGGGCGCCGCGCTTGCCGCCGTGGAAGCGCTTGCGGCCAGTAATCCAGCCGTCGAACTGCTCAAGCGCCATGGCCAGCGGCTCGGTCTTGCGGATATGGCAGCAGAGGTCCGGCTCGTAGGACCACAGCGAGTCGTCCGGATCGTGCCGCTGGATGTCGTGCGGGTCGGGCTGCAGCGAACGGACCTCTGTCAATCCCAGCCGGTCGATCAGGGTGTCCCGGTAGGCCAGGGTCTCCGGGAACAGCTTCTGCGTGTCGAGGAACAGCACCGGCGTCGCCGGGTCGACCCGGGCGACGAGGTCGAGCAGCACGGCGCTTTCCGCCCCGAAGGACGAGACCAGCGCGATGCGCCCGGCAAAGCGTCCGAGCAGCAGAGTCTGGACCAGGGTCAGTCCGTCCAGCCCCTCGAGCGCGGCGCTCAGCCGGTCGACGCGGGCCTCCACCGGCTCGCTGGGGTCATAGGCGAAAACGGTGGCGCGCATGGCCGGGTCTCCTTCCGGCTGGGGAGCGTGCATTCCAGGGCTCATGGCGGCCGGCATCAGATGCTCACCGTCGGCAAGGCGTCGCGGACCAGGCCGGCCAGCCGCTCCTTGCCCATGCGGGTGCAGAAATCGCCGAAGCCTTCGGCCCCCTGACGCTCGGCGGCGAAGGCGGAGAAGAGCGGGTCGAGCACCGCGGGGATGTCGTCCTGCCCGACCTTGTCGAAGAGCTGGAAGCTGAGGCGGGTGCCTTCGAAATCGCCGCCGACATAGAGCGCGTAATTGTCCGGCATGCGGCCGACCAGGCCGATATCGCCGGCATAGGGCCGGGCGCAGCCATTCGGGCAGCCGGTGATGCGCAGGCTGATGATCTCGTTCTCCAGCCCGTGCGCGGCGAGGCGGGCCTGGACCCCGTCGACGATCGGCTGGCGCACCCGTTCCGCCTCGGTCAGGGCGAGGCCGCAGGTCGGCAGGGCCGGGCAGGCCAGAGCCCACTGGTCGAGCGGCTTCAAGGCCTCGGCGAAGGTGATGCCGTGGGCGCGCAGGTCGCGCTCGACGGCCTCGCGGTCCGCCTCTGCGATGTCGGCGAGCAGGATGTCCTGGGCCGGGGTCAGAACGATGGCCGGCCGGTAGTCGGCGATCACCTGCCGCAGACCGCTGCGCAGCCGAGTTTCGCCCTGATCGACGATGCGGCCGCTGGCGATCGGCAGCCCCAGATACCACCGCCCGTCGCCCTGCGGATGCCAGCCCATATGGTCCTTGATGCGGAAGGGCGGCAGCGTCCGCGGGTTCTCGAAGGCCCGGCCGGCATAGGCCTCGACCGTCTCGCGCATCCAGGGCAGGCCCTGCTTGTCGACCACGTATTTCAGGCGCGCCTGCTTGCGGTCCGAGCGGTTGCCGTGGTCGCGCTGCAGCTTGACGATCGCCTCGCAGGCCTGGATGAGGCCCTCCGGCTCGACGAAGAGCAACGGCGAGGCCAGGCGCGGATAGGTGTGCGGCTTGTTGTGGGTCATGCCGAGCCCGCCGCCGACGCAGACGGTGTAGCCCTCCAGCGTCTCCCCGTCGAAATGCGCGATAATGCCGATATCGTTGGTCAGCACGTCGACGCTGTTGTCGTCGGGCGTCGCGATGGCGATCTTGAATTTGCGCGGCAGGTAGACCGTGCCGTAGATCGGCTCGACAGCCGGCTCCTCGTCGCCGCTGCCGACCTTCTCCCCGTCGACCCAGATCTCGTGATAGGCCGAGGTCCGCGGCGTGAAATAGCGCGAGATCTCGTCAGCCACCCGGGCCAGGGTCTCGTGCTCCGCGTCTTTGACCGGCGCCGGGGTGGCCATGACATTGCGCACCACGTCGCCGCAGGCGGCGATGGTGGTCAGCAGCGTCCGGTTGACGTCGTGGATCAGCGGATGCAGGTCGCCCTTGACCACGCCGTGGAATTGGAAGGTCTGGCGCGTGGTGACCCGCAGCGTCGCATTGGCCCGCGTTTCCGCCAGCTCGTCGAGCGCCAGGTACTGCTCCGGCGTCATGCGGCCGCCCGCAACCCGCAGCCGGACCATGAACTGCCATTCCTTGTCGAGCTTCTGCTTCTTCCGCGCCGTGGCGGTGTCGCGGTCATATTGCTGATAGATGCCGTGGTGCTTCAGCACCGTGGTATCGTCCTCGACGAACTTGATCGTCGTCGGGTCGGCCAGCGTCTCGGCCAGTGTGCCGCGCAGCCAGCGGCTCGACTGCTTGACCTCCTCGGCGTGCGAGGGCTTTGCCGCCTTTTTCGGCGGCGGGGCACTATCGGGCATGGCGGGAATTCCACAGCTTTGTCATGTTTGATGTGTTAATATACAAGATAGGACGTAATGCAGTGCAGTGACAAGCATCACCTTTGTGAAAATGATAGATATACAGAAAATAAGTGTTGTATAGGATTTGACGTACGGATGCGACGGTTTGCGCATCCGCGCAAGCACCCTGAAGCTCCGGTCAAAGCGGCATCGGACTTTCCTCAGGAACAAAAGTGCGCTAATGTTTCTGATGGAAAAGGGAGGCGCCATATGACGGTTCAGGATGCAGCAAGCGAGTTGAGAACACCGCTGGACGTGCTGTCGAAGGCGGCCCTGAGGGCCAAGGCGCGCCTGGGACTGAGCCAGCGCGAACTCGGTGCGATCCTGGGCGCCTCTCCGGCCGCCGTCAGCCGTGCTGCCAGGACCGGTCGATTGCCCGCCGATGGCAAGACCGTCGAACTCGCGGTCCTGTTCGTCCGGGTCTTCCGGGCGCTCGATGCGATTGTCGGCGGCGATGAGGAGACGGCGCGGGCATGGCTGCGAAATCCGAACAGCGCTCTCGGCACGACGCCGCTGGAGGCGATGAAGACGATCACCGGGCTGGTCGGCACACTCGCCTATCTCGACTCGAGGCGGGCGCTTGTCTGAGGCTCGGCCGAACCCGGGTCCGGCGCAGGGCGAGGTCTGGCGGCTCGTCGAAGCCCAGCACCGCGTCTCGACCATGAAACTGGTGGACGATCCGGAGGAGCAGCGCACCCTCGAAGAACTGCTCGACACCAGCAAGCCGCCGGTTCCTCCGGAGTGCCGCGACCTGCATTGGCTCTTGTTCACGCCGTTCCGCTATGAAGCACGGTCCGACTCGCGGTTCCGGCGGGCCGGCCGGACCCCGCCCGTCTTCTACGCGGGCGAGGCGGTCAACACGGCGGCCGCCGAAATCGCCTTCTGGCGGCTGCTGTTCTTCGCTGAAAGCCCGGCCACGCCATGGCCGGCCAACCCGCTGGAACTGACCGCCTTCGCCGTACGCTATCAGGCTGCTTTATGCCTGGACCTCACGCGGCCGCCCTATGACGACCGTCTGGACAACTGGACCCACCCGACCGATTACGCGGCCTGCCATGCTGTGGCGGACGAGGCGCGGGACCTCGAGGCCACGGCCATCCGTTCGGTCTCGGCCCGCGATCCCGACTGTGGCCGGACGATGGCCCTGCTCTCCTGCGAGACCTTTGTCGACCGCGCCCCGATCCGGCAGCAGAGCTGGCGCATGAAGCTGTCGACGGCCGGCGTCTATGCCCGCTGCGAGGCGCCGGCGACGCAGCTCGTCTTTGGGCGCGGCGCGTTTGCGCGTGACCCGCGCATCGCCGCATTCGACTGGGAACGGGGCAGCTAGTCGAACGGGGCAGCTAGTCGTCGTCTTCCTCTTCGTAACCGCCATTATCGTCATCGTCCCCCATTTCGCCGCAGCCGGCGAGCCCGGCCGAGAGGACGAGGAGCCCGACCAGCATCAGCCGGCCGGCGCGGCGCCAGGCAGTTGGCCGTCCATCCGTCATGTCCGTTACTCCTGCGTGTTCCGTACAGTACGGTCGCGGTGGCCATATCCGGCCGCGACCGCCGCAGAGGATAAGGCCCCGTGGCGACGGGTCAATGTCCGGTCCGGCTCAACCACGCAACCGGCACGCTCTCGGCGCACGGGCATCCTCTCACACCGCCTCTTTGTTTCGTGTTCGTCATTTCCGGCCCTTCTCGGTAATGCCGATTCCGGCCAGGGTGTCGGCGAGGGCCAAGCAATCGATGGCGCCGGTGTCGAGATGAAACCGGCGCCCCGGCCCGCGCCGGAGTCCGTCAGGGGATGCAGACGCACCGCCACATGCGTCACTCCCATCGCCCCCTGTCCTCCAAAGGGTCAGGACGACATATAAAGCCCATGCTATCGTATCAGCACGCGTATCATGCCGGAAACCGCGCCGACTTGCACAAGCACGCGGCCTTCTGCCGGGCTTTGGCGCGGCTGGTGCGCGGCCCCGATCCCGTCTGGGTGTGCGAGACCCATGCCGGACGCGGTCTTTACGACCTGAGCGGTGCCGAGGCGCGCAAGACCGGCGAGGCGGCCGAGGGCTGGCTGGCCGTGGCGCGCGACCGCGCGGCGCTGGCCACGCTGCCCGGTCCCTATGTCCGGGCGGTGCGCGGGTTGAACGGCGGGGCCTTGGCGCCGCTCTATCCCGGCTCGCCGCTGCTGGCCGCCGCGATCCTTCGCCCGCAGGACCGGCTGCAGCTGTTCGAACTGCACCGCAACGAATATCCCGCTCTGGCCGACCTCATGCGGCATGACCCGCGGGTCCGGGTTTCCAAGCGTGACGGGTTGGAGGGTGCGCTGGCCCTGGCGCCGCCGCCCCGGGCCCGGCTGCTGGTGCTGGTCGACCCGAGCTACGAGGTGAAGACGGAATATGCCCAGGTGGCCGCGTTCCTGGCCGCCCTGCGCGATCGTCACCCGGCGGCCGAGGTGCTGGCCTGGTATCCGCTCTTGCCGGCCGGTCTGCACGCGCCGCTTGCCGAGGCCGGTCGCAGCCTGTTCGGCGCCGATGCCGTCGAGGAGGTGACCTGGCGGGACCCCGGGCAGGGCCGCGGCCTCTATGGCTCGGGCCTGATCCGCGCGCCGGGAGCCGATTGCACGACGCCACCGGAAGAGCGCGCCACCCGTCCCCCACGGCGGCGTAGACCCGTCGAACGGACGTGAGCAGAATGGACCCGCCCTGCGGCCCTTGTCAGAAGCGAAGAGAGTGGCCGGTGTCCGCTGCTGCCTCATCCGACGCGACCATCATCGAGGCCGTCCGGTCGGTTCTGCCGGACGTCCGCGCCTTTTGGGTGTTCGGCAGCCATGCTCAGGGAACGGCTCAGCCGACCAGTGATCTCGACCTGGCCGTGTTGTTCGACGGCCGCGCGGATGTCGTGGCTCTCTGGGAGGCGGCGCAGGACCTGGCCTGCCGCCTGGACATGGATGTGGACCTTGTCGATCTGCTGGCCGCCTCGACCGTGCTACAATTCCAGATCGTCACGGGAGGCCGGCGTCTCTTTGCCCGGGACCCCCTCGAGGCCGACCTCTACGAAGTGTTCATCCTGTCGGAGATGACGCGGCTCAGAGAAGCGCGCGCCGCATTGGTGGAAGACATCCAACAAAGGGGCAGGGTCCATGGTCGATGATGTGCTGGTCAATAAAGCCGCAACGATCGAGCGGTGCGTTGCTCGGGCCCGCGAAGAATATAACAAAGACCCGAAAAGCTTCGCGCGCGATTTCACACGACAGGATGCCGCCGTCCTGAATATCCAGCGCGCCTGCGAAGCCTGCCTCGACATCGGGCAGCATCTCGTCCGACGGCACGGTCTTGGCATCCCGCAAACTGCCCGCGACGTCTTCCGCCTGCTGGCCGAAGCGGGGATCATCGATGGGCCACTCGCCGGCGCCCTCCAGCGCATGGTTGGTTTTCGCAATATTGCGGTCCACGACTATATGCGCCTGCAGATCCCGATCGTGATGTCGGTGATCGAGCGCCATCTGGATGATTTCACCACGTTCAGCGCGACCGTGCTCAAGGCGCAGAGTGGCAATTCTTAACGCGGTTGGCCGTCAGGCTAAGACTTCCTCCATACCGCCGCGACCGCCTCGACCGGGCCGGCGTCGGAATATTCATGGACGCCGCGATCGAGGCTGACGAGGGACAGCCCGGCCGCCTCGGCCCGGCGCATTAGCGCATCCGGGTCGTGCCAGTAGACGCACTCCCGGCTGACCCGCACCTCCTCGCCGCCGCTGGGAAAGGCGGTGACTGCCAGAATGCCGCCCGGCCGCAAGGCCGCAGCCGCCGCATGCAGGAAGGCCGCCGTGTCGCCGATATGGATCAGCACGGCCGCGGCGATGATGGCGTCGAAGGCGGCCGGGTGGGCGGCCAGGGTGTGGAACAGGTCGCCGACGGCCAGGTCGTCATAGACACCCTTGACGCGGGCATGATCGAGCATCGGCTGCGACAGGTCGACGCCGATCAGCCGGGCCGCAAAGGGTCGCAGAAAGGCGCCGCACATGCCGGTGCCGCAGCCGGCATCGAGGATGATCAGTCCGCGGCGACCGGCCAGGGCCGTCTCGACCGCGCCGCGGATCAGCTGCAGGCCGGGATAGTGCTCGGGCTCGCCGATCTTGGCATCCCAGCCGGCGGCCCGCCGGGCATAGGTTTCGCGCATATGCGCCGCGGAAGGCCGGGCCGGCGGCGGTGCGGCGCCGAGCGCGGCCAGGCGCAGGGACGCGCCCAGCGGGTCGTCGGGCTCGCGCGCCAAATAGTCGTGCAGCAGGCCGACCGCTTCGTCCCCCTGGTCGGTCGCGGCCAGGGCGATGCCCAGCCCGCCGATCGCCGGGACGAGCCCCGGCGCCCGCTTGAGCGCATGCCGGTAGGCCTTTTCGGCCTCGCCATAGCGGCCGAGGTCGACCAGCACATTGCCGAGATTGAGCCAGGCGCCGGCCACCGACGGGTCGAGCCGCACGGCCTGGGCCATGACGTCGACCGCCTCTTCCTGACGGCCGGCGCTGCGCAGCAGGCTGCCGAGATTGGCATGGGCCGCCGCCACTTCGGGCCGCAGCGTGACAACCTTGCGCATCGCGGCCACGGCCTCGTCCCAGTTTTCCAGGTCGCGCAGGACCGCGGCGAGCCGCCCCCAGGCGGCGGCATCATCGGGTGCCCGGGCGACAAGGCCGCGATAGGCCTCCGCCGCCTCCCCGGGCCGGTCGGCGGCCCGCAGCACGGCGGCAAGATTGCTGCGGAACTCGGTATCGTTCGGGTCGGCGGCAACCGCCTGCTGCAGAAGGTCGAGAGCCTCCTCGAGGCTGCCGGAGGCATAGGCGGCCATGCCCAGCAGATGCAGGGCATCGCCATTGTCCGGCGCCAGCTCCAGGACCTTGCGATAACAGGCCGCCGCCTGATCGAGGCGGCCGGCCTGATGGTGCTCGGTGCCTTCGACGAGCAGCGGGCCGATGACAGCGTCGCTCACGGCTCAGGCTGCCTCGCGCGGCGAACGCGGGGCCGGCTCCGGGTCGGGGGTTTTCACCCGCATGGTGACGAACTCCTCGGCGGCGGAGGGGTGCAGGCCGATGGTGCGGTCGAAATCGGCCTTTGTCGCCCCGCAATTCAGCGCGATGGCCAGGCCCTGGACGATTTCCGGAGCATCCAGCCCGACCATATGGCAGCCGAGGATTCGCTGGCTGTCGCGGTCGACCACCAGTTTCATCATGGTGCGTTCGTCGCGGCCGGACAGCGTGTGCTTCATCGGCTTGAAGGTGGTGCGGTAGATGTCCACCGGGCCGCGCTCGCGGGCCTCCGCTTCGGTCAGTCCGACCGTGCCGACAGGCGGGGTGGAGAACACCGCCGTCGGGATGTTGTCGTAATTGACGCCGCGCGGATTGTTGCCGAACAGCGTGTCGGCCAGCGCATGCCCCTCCGAGGTGGCAACCGGCGTCAGGTTGATCCGGTCGGTCACGTCGCCGATGGCATAGATATTGGGCACCGAGGTTCCGTACTGATCGTCCACGACAATGGCACCGTTGGCGGCCATGTCGATGCCCGCCTGCTCGAGACCGAGACCGGCGGTGTTGGGATGGCGGCCGGTGGCATACATGACGATGTCGGCCTCGATCATCGACTCGTCGGTCAGATGCGCGAGCAGGCAGTCGCCGGTCTTCTCGATCCGCACCACGTCGCTGCGGAAGCGCAGATCGACGCCGGTCTTGGGGATCTCCTCGGCCAGGGTCTCGCGGACATCGTCGTCGAAGCCGCGCAGGAAGAGTGTGCTGCGATAGAGCTGGGTCACCTGCGCGCCCAGGCCCTGGAAGATGCCGGCAAATTCGACGGCGATATAGCCGCCGCCGACGATCACCACGCGCTCGGGCATGTCCTGCAGGAAAAAGGCCTCGTTGGAGCTGATGGCGTACTCGCGGGCCCCCGGCGTGTCCGGGATGACCGGCCAGCCGCCGGTTGCGACCAGGATCTTGTCGGCTGTGACGTGCCGGTCGCCCAGCGCCACGGTATGGGCGTCGACCAGAGTCGCGCGGGTTTCGTGGATATCGACCTTCGCGCCCTCCAGCAGGCGGCGGTAGATGCCGTTCAGCCTGGCGATCTCGGTGTTCTTGTTGGCGATCATCCGGGCCCAGTCGTGACGATGCTCGCCGACCGTCCAGCCATAGCCCGCGGCGTCCTCGAAATCGTGAGCGAAGTGGGCCGCATAGACCAGCAGCTTCTTCGGCACGCAGCCGACATTGACGCAGGTGCCGCCGAGATAGCGGTCTTCGGCGATGCCCACGCGCGCCCCGTGCTGCCCGGCGATCCGCGCCGCGCGCACGCCCGCCGATCCGGCGCCGATGACGAAGAAATCATAGTCGTAATGCGGCATGGTCCTGGCCTCTTGCCTGTCTCCGGCGCCTGCCGGCGCGATTGCTGCAGTCCGTTCGGCCGCGCGCCTTCGATGCCGGAGATATGACGGCGGATACGCCGTGGCAATGCAGGCGACGGTGTGGCCCGGTTTTCCTGCCCTCTGCAACCGCCATCTGACGGGCCGGTCGGCGCTGACGCGCGCGTTGACAGAGGGTGTCGCGCTCTGGCTTAGTTCCCTGTCTATGGCGGCGCGGAATTCCGCGCCGTTGCCGATTCCGTGGGCTCGCTCGCACGGTTGCGATCTTATCAGGAAACCAGGCCGCGCGCCCAGAGCCGGCGCGCCGTGCAAGCCGCGAAAGGCGTCAGTCATGTCTTCTGCCGTCATGCCGACTTATGCGCGTGCCGATGTCGCGTTCGAGCGCGGCGAGGGCCCGTATCTGTTCGACACGGACGGCCGACGATATCTCGATTTCGGCAGCGGCATTGCCGTGACCGCGCTCGGTCACGCCCATCCGCACCTGGTCGCCGCATTGCAGGATCAGGCCGGCAGGCTCTGGCATACCTCCAACCTGTTCCGCATTCCGGGGCAGGAACGCCTGGCCGAACGGCTCGCCGCGCACAGCTTCGCCGACCGCGTCTTCTTCACGAATTCCGGGGTCGAGGCCTGGGAGTGCGGCATCAAGCTGATCCGCAAATATCATGACTTTCACGGTCGGCCGGAGCGCTGGCGCACGATTACCGTCGGTGGCGGCTTTCACGGGCGCACGCTGGCGGCGATCGCCGCGGCCAGGACCGAAAAGCTCGTCAAGGGCTTCGGGCCGATGGTCGACGGCTTCGACCAGGTCGCCTTCGGCAATCTGAACGAGCTGCGCGCCGCCATCACGCCGGAGACCGCGGCGGTCTGTGTGGAGCCGGTGCTGGGCGAGGGCGGCATCAAGCCGGCCGATGCCGGCTATCTGCAGGACCTGCGAACCGTCGCCGACGAGTTCGGGCTGCTGCTGTATTTCGACGAAATCCAGACCGGCGTCGGCCGGACCGGCCGGCTGTTCGCCCATGAATGGGCCGGGGTCGCGCCGGACGTGATGTGCGTTGCGAAGGGCATCGGCGGGGGGTTTCCGCTCGGGGCCTGCCTGGCCACCGAGGCGGCGGCCGCCGGCATGACCGCCGGCACCCACGGCACCACCTTCGGCGGCAATCCGCTGGCCATGGCCGTTGGCAATGCGGTGCTCGACGTCGTCCTGGAGCCGGGATTTCTCGATCGGGTGGAGCGCATGGCCGGGCTCCTGCGCCGGCGCCTGGCCGGGCTCGCGGCCTCGCACCCCTCGGTGATCGCCGAAGTCCGCGGAGCCGGGTTGATGCTCGGCCTGGTTTGTGCGGTGCCGAACAGCGAGGTCATCGCCGATCTGCGCGCCTGCGGGCTGCTGACGGCGCCGGCCTCGGACAATGTCGTGCGCCTGCTGCCGCCGCTGATCATCGACGAGCGGCATGTCGACGAGGCCGTCGCCATCCTCGACCGGGTGTGCGCGGAGAGGGAGGAGAAGGCGGCATGAGCGGTCCGCGCCATTTCGTCAACCTGCACCAGGTCGGCCGGCCGGGCCTGCGGGAAATTCTGGACATCAGCGTCAACATGAAGGCGGAGAATCCGCGCGGCGCGGCCGGGGAGCCTTTGGCCGGCCGCTCCATGGCGATGATCTTCGAAAAGCCATCGACCCGCACCCGCGTCTCTTTCGAGGTGGCGATGCGCCAGCTCGGCGGCCATGCGCTGATGCTCACCGGCTCCGAACTTCAGCTGGGCCGCGGCGAGACGATCGGGGATACCGCCCGCGTGCTGTCGCGCTATGTCGACGCCATCATGATCCGAACCTGGGACGAGGACCGCCTGTTCGAGATGGCCGAGGCCGCGACGGTGCCGGTCATCAACGGCCTGACCGACAGCAGCCATCCCTGCCAGCTGATGGCCGATGTCATGACGTTCGAAGAGCATCGCGGGCCGATCGCCGACCGCATCATCGCCTGGTGCGGCGACGGCAACAATGTCGCCCGCAGCTGGATCCATGCCGCCGCGATGTTCGGCTTCGAGCTGCGCATGGCGTGCCCCGAAGAGCTGCAGCCGCCGGCCGAGCTGCTGGCCTGGGCCAATGGCCAGGGAGCACGGATCACGGTCGGCGCCGACCCGGATACCATGGTGCGGGGCGCCGACTGCGTTGTCACCGATACCTGGGTGTCGATGGGCGACAAGGAGGCGCCGTCGCGCCACAACCTTCTGCGCCCATACCAGGTCAATGACCGGCTGATGCGCCTGGCCGGGCCGGAGGCGGTGTTCATGCACTGCCTCCCGGCTCATCGCGGCGAAGAGGTGACCGACAGCGTGCTCGACGGGCCGCACTCGCTTGTGTGGGACGAGGCGGAGAACCGCCTGCATTCGCAGAAGGGAATTCTGATGTGGTGTCTGGCACCGGAAAAGGTGGGCCGATGACGCCGGAGACCGCCGGCATCGACGACCAGGTCCAGCCCTTTCAGATCGAGGCCTCTCATCTGCGCGGCCGGCTCATCCGCCTGGGCCCGGCGCTCGACGCCATCGTCGCGGCGCACGACTATCCGGAGCCGGTGGCGACATTGCTGGCCGAGACCGTCGTGCTTGCCGGCATGCTGGCATCGGTGCTGAAGTATCAGGGCATTTTCACTCTGCAGGCGACAGGCGACGGGCCGGTCTCGACCCTGATGGCCGACGTGACATCCGCCGGCGATATGCGCGGCTATGCCCGGGTCGACCGGGAGCGGCTGCCCGGGCCGGGTCGCGAGCCGCCGGAGCTGCGGGCGTTGCTCGGCAAGGGGCACCTCGCCTTTACCGTCGACCAGGGACCCCATACCCAGCGCTATCAGGGAATCGTCGAGCTGACCGGGGGGACGCTGGCGGAATGCCTGCAGTTCTATTTCCGCCAGTCGGAGCAGATCGATGCCGGCCTGAAGGTGGCCGTGGGGCGCCGGGATGGGCATTGGCGGGGCGGCGGGCTGATGGTGCAGCGGTTGCCGGAGGACCCCGGCACCCCGGCGAGCGACCGGCAGGAAGACTGGCGCCGGGCGATGATCCTGATGGGCAGCTGCACCGCAGATGAACTGCTCGATCCGGGCCTGTCGGCGCACGGCCTGCTCTACCGGCTGTTCCACGAGGACGGCGTCCGGGTCTATGCGCCGGTCGGCGTGCAGCAGGGCTGCCGCTGCTCGCGCGAGCGCATCGCCAATATCCTGGCCTCCTTTTCGGAAGAGGAGGTCACGGAGTGCGTCGCGGACAACCGCGTGGTCATCACCTGCGAGTTCTGCAACACAAAGTATACCTTTGACCGATCGGAGGTCGAGGCGCTGTTTCGCCCGGGCCCCGGCTGATCTTCAGGCGTTGAAGGGGGCGGACATGCGATGACCGGCGTCGGCAGTCCGCATGACCGGATGTTCAAGGCGCTGCTCGACGATCCGGGCCGGGCGGCGACGCTGGTGCGGGAATACCTGCCGGCGGAAATCCTGGCACGGCTGGCGGACACGCCTCCGGAGCTGGTCGACGGCTCCTTCGTCGATGAGCATCTAAGCGGAACTTCTTGCTTTAAATTTTATCAAGTCGTTGATTTTAGAGCGGAATCGTCGTTGGCGCAACGGAAATGTAGCCATGTAAATTGAGTTT
>JAAAOG010000006.1 GCA_009909005.1 Alphaproteobacteria bacterium
GAAGGGGCTAGATGCCGTAACCCAAAGTTATAAACAGACCAAACTCGCGTCGCCCGACGAATTTATATTTCATTAGAGCGAGGAAGCTGTTTGAGTTTTTAGTTTCGTCATCTGATTGTCATGTCACCTGTCTACTATTCCCCTAGATCGCAACCGGAATCACGGACCCTGTCACAAAACCGGCGGGCACTGGAGCGATTCCGGCCTTCGGGGCCTCGAGCAAGCCGAGCCGATTTCTTTTGTAAAGCGAATCCAAGATTCACGAAATCTTTTCGTGTTGGCACGGCTTTTCTTTGCCCCGTCGAGAACAGAGGAATAAAACCCAGTCACCAGGAGGCAGCAATGGCATCAAACGTTCTCAATGAAACTTTCGCGGATGCAACGAAGTTTTCGTCCAGCGAAGCACTCTTTTCCGACGGATCCAGCGATTATCTCGGCCTGAGCGATGGCGAAACCAGCGGCGACTTCGGCGGCGAATCTCTGCCGAATGTCAAGGCCTATGCGGGTTTCGACGGCTTTTTTTTGACCGGCCAGGATCTCGACGGCGAAGGCGCGAGTCTGCCGATCACCATCAACTGGACCGGCCTCAACATTGCCGGGCTGACCAACCTGCAGTTCAGTGGCGATTTCGCCGAATTCTTCGACAGTCCCGGCGATATAGACGCGGCCAATGATTCGCTTCTGATCGAGTATCAGATCGATGGGAGCGGTTTCCAGCAACTGCTGGCCTTCGAAGGGGCCGACTTCTCTTCCACGACCTTCAATGGAATTTTTCGTGAGGATACCGACTTCGACGGAACCGGCGATGGAGCTGCCCTGGGCAATGCCGCCCAAACCTTCACCAAGCCGATCGTCGGTACCGGATCCAGCCTCGACCTGAGATTTTCGGCCTACGTCGATTCCGGGGATGAGGATTTCGCCGCCGACAATTTCCTGCTTACCGGCGACGACGGCACTCCCGACACCACGACCCCGGCTATCATTGCACTCAGCCCGGCCGACGATACCAACGATGTCGCGGTCGACAGCGACCTGATCGTCACCTTCGACGAAGTCGTGCAAGCCGGCACGGGCTCGGTCATCATCCGGAGCCTCGCAGACGACAGCGTCGTCGAGAGCCTCGACGTGACCTCGGCCCCAGTGACGTTTTCCGGAACCGATGTGACGATCGACCCGGCAAGCGACCTCGCCGCATCGTCAGGCTTCTATGTCGAAATCGACGACGGTGCCGTCCAGGATCTTGCCGGCAATAGCTTCGCCGGCCTGGCCGGAAACTCGGCCTGGAATTTCATGACTGCCGCAGCGGCCGCGCCTGCCGAGATCGTGATCACCGAGATCATGCAGAACCCGGACGCCGTCCCGGACAGTGCCGGCGAATGGTTCGAGATCGTCAATATCGGCTCGACCACAATTGACCTCGATGGCTGGACGATCCGCGACGACGATTCCGATTCCTTCGGCGTTTCCGGGCCGCTGACTGTGGGACCGGGAGAATACCTCGTCTTCGGAAACAACGCAGACACCGCCACGAATGGCGGCATCACTGTCGATTTCGAATATTCGGGATTTACACTGGCCAATGGTGCCGACGAGGTCGTCCTGATTGACGGGTCGAACGCCGAGATCGACCGCGTGGCCTATGACGGCGGTCCGGACTTCCCCGATCCCACCGGCGCCTCGATGGCACTGGCAGACCCGAGCCTGGACAACACTGTCGGCAGCAACTGGGCCGAGTCGACGGTGCCGTTCGGCGACGGCGATCTCGGCACCCCGGGTGCCGCCAACGACTCCCTGCTCCCGCCGGACCTTGCGATCAACGAGTTGCGCATCTCAACCGAGAGCTTCGACGACATCAGCAATTATGTTGAGGTCTTCGGCGCCGAGGCAACGTCGCTCGACGGTGTCTCCCTCGTCGTGCTCTCCGGCGAGTTCGAACCGGGACAGGTCGACTTCGCCTTCGACCTAAGCGGCCGGACGATTGACGAAGACAATCTGCTGCTGGTGGCCAATTCCGACATCGCCGACGCCATCCCGCAAGCGGTGACCGAGGCCAATGACCTCCAGACGAGTTTCAACTTCTTCGGCAGCCCGAGCACGGTCCTGCTGGTTGACGGCTTCACCGGCGCGCAGGGCCAGGACCTCGACGCAGACGATGACGGCGTCCTCGACAGCCCGATCGGCACCATCATCGACTCCGTATCCCTGGTCGACGGCGACGGCACGTCGGACCGGAACTACAGCACGACGATCGTCGGTCCGGACGGCAGTTTTGCACCCGCCGGCATTGCCCGCCAACCGGACGAAACCGGCGATTTCGTCCAGCTTGCCTTCGGCGACGTCGGCCTCGATACGCCCGGCACGCTGAACATGTCCATCGACCCGCCGGAGACGGTCTTCATTCACGAAATTCAGGGGCCCGGGGATGCAAGTCCGATCGAGGGCCAAACGGTCACCATCGATGCGATTGTCGTCGGCGACTTCCAGGGCGGCGACGGGCTCAGCGGCTTCTATGTCCAGGAAGAGGATGGCGACGCCGACACCGACCCGATGACGTCGGAGGGCATCTTTGTCTTCGAGGGCTCTAGTCCCGCCGTCGACGTCGCCGTCGGCGATCGCGTCCAGGTCACCGGCACGGTGGATGAATTCTTCGGCCTGACCGAGTTGACGAACGTGACGGACGTCACGCTCGTCAGCAGCAGCAATCCCCTGCCGACAGCGGCGACGGTCAGCTTCCCTGTGGCAAGCCTCGCCGAGCTGGAAGCTGTGGAAGGCATGCGGGCGACAATTCCCGACACGCTGTTCGTCACCGAATACTTCAACCTGGACCGCTTCGGCGAGGTGCGGCTCTCCTCCGACGGGCCCGGCAACCAGCCGGGCACGGACGGTCGCCTGGAGCAGTACACGCAGTTCAATACGCCGGATGTCGATGGCTTTGCCGCCTATCAGGACGCCATCGCCAACCGGCAGATCGTCCTGGACGATGCCAGCAGCGTCCAGAACCCCGACACGCTGATCTTCGGGCGGGGCGGCGATCCGCTCAGCAACACCACTACCCTGCGCGGCGGCGATACGGTCAACAACCTGAGCGGCATCCTTGATTTCCGCTTCGGCGACTATCGTATCCAGACCGGTGAGGGCGTCGATTTCCAGCCGACCAACCCGCGTCCACCCCTCCCCAACGACGTCGGCGGCGATCTGACGGTGGCCAGCTTCAACGTCCTGAACTTTTTCACCACATTGGACGTCTCCGGCAATCCCGGCTCGGGGCCCAACAATCTCGAGCCTCGCGGCGCCGACAGCCAGCAGGAATTCGACCGGCAGATCGAAAAGCTGGTCACCACCCTTTCGACCCTCGACGCCGATATCCTCGGGCTGGTCGAGTTGGAGAATGAGTTCGGCGGCGACCAGAACGGCGACGGTCTCTTCGCCATCGAGACCCTGGTCGATGCGCTCAACGACGTCGTCGGGGCCGGGACCTATGCCTTCGTCGATCCCGGCCGGGCCTTTGTCGATACCGGCGATGCGATCTCGGTCGGCGCCATCTACAAGACCGCCACGGTCAAGATTGCCGACAACACGTCGGTCGAGATCCTCGACGACTCGGATCTGCCCGGTCTCGGCCTGGATTTCGGCAATCCCGTCTTTGATGGCGTCAGCACGAACCGCGCATCACTGGCCGCCACCTTCGAGGAGATCGCAACCGGTGAGAAGCTGACGGTCGCCGTCAATCACTTCAAGTCTAAGGGGTCGGTGAACCCGGCGCCCGGTAATGAAGACATCGGCGACGGACAGGGCAACAACAATGCCATCCGGACCCAGGCCTCGATTGCTCTGGATGCATGGCTCGACAGTGATCCGACCGGCTCGAACGACGACGACGTCCTGATCGTCGGCGATCTCAACGCTTATGCCCTGGAAGACCCGATCACGCTGCTCGAAAGCGAGGGCTACAGCGACCTGGCGGAAGTGTTTGTCGGCGCGCAGTCCTATTCCTTCGTCTTCGATGGCCAGTTCGGGACGCTCGACTATGCTCTGGCCAATGACAGCCTCCTGACGCAGGTCACCGGGGCGACCGAGTGGCACATCAACGCCGACGAGCCGGATGCGCTGGACTACAATCTCGATTTCGGCCGGGATCCCACGCTGTTCGATGGCACCGTCCCCTACCGCACTTCCGACCACGACCCGCTGATCGTCGGCCTGGACCTGCAATCGGAAAGTGTTGAGCCGCTCGTCGCCAAGGCAGTGCTCGACTTCGACCCCTCGGGCTTTTTCCCGCAGCTGGATTATAGCGAGGATGACGTCCTGCTGGCCGAGGTGACGCAATTCTCCAAGGTCCGCGACCCGGACGACGAAATTCCAATTGAGATCTCTGCCGTTGATAGCGACGACAGCTTCACTGTTTTTGGGCGGGAGTTCCAGATCGACATCCCGGACAGGGCGATCGCAACACTGAATGACGGCATCGCGATCAAGGACGGCGATGACGGTTTCTTTGGCACAGACACCCGCCGGATCGACGGCGACGAGACGCTGGTCATCGCAATCAAAGACGATGCCGCATTCGACTTTGCCACCTCCGCGGAAGTGCGGCTCGGCAAATTCAGCGGCACCGGCGTCACCGTCGAGGCGATCCGGGACGGTGCTTCAGTCGGCAGCGTCACCGCGGCGACCGAAATGGTGAGCATCGAACCGTCCGAGGGCTTTGACCGCCTGGAGATCCGTGCCGAGGGCGACACCCAGTTCACCTTCCTGGGTGTGACCGTCTTCGACTTGTTCGCCGACGGGGCTCTGGTTGGCTGACGCAGAGAGAGGATTGTGAAGGAGCGCCGTCCGGCCGACCCCGGGCGGAGCTCTTTCAGTCCGCTTGCCCGGTCGAGCAGGGCTTCCGGCGCCGACACGGTGAGCGCTCGCCGTACTCGTTTCAGGCGCGCTGGTCGGAGATCGGGCAGGTGCTCAGACCGACCAGGCGATAGGCCGGGCACCAGCCGATCAGCGCGGTGCCGAGCGGTACCAGACCGATCAGGCCCCACAAGGTTTGCGGACCGACAAAGACAATCGCCAGCAAAGCCAGGCCGACGACGATACGGACGATGCGGTCGACTGTTCCGATATTCCTGCCGAAGCTCATGGATTCTCTCCCCAAGTGCGAACACGCGAGCCGGCGGCGGCGCAATGCAGCCGGCTCTCGCTTTCGATCAGAGCACTGCAGGTGAGCGGGGTCTGTGACGTGGTCACACAGACGCCTGGGCCGCGAGCTTGCCCAGCGCTGCGCGGTCACGCAGGAGAATACGGCCGCGCTGCAGATCGACCCAGCCGCGCCGCTCGAATTCCTTGAGCTGGCGGCTGACCACCTCTCGCGCGGTACCCAGCTCCGTCGCCAGGTCCTGATGGGTCGCGACGATCACGTCGCTCTCCAGGCCGCTTTCGGACGTGATCAGGCGGTGAGCGAGGCGCGTATCGACGCGGCTGAAGGCGACTTCTACTAATAGTTCTATAACATCGACCAGTCGCTCGCCGTAAGCGGAGAGGACGAAGTCACGGAAGGCCGCCGAATCCGCCAGTAACGACTGAAAGGTGCTGCCCGCCAGTGAAACGGCGCGGATATCGGTCTCGGCCACCGCCTCGGCTCCATAGTCACGGGCGGCCATCAAACACGAGGTGGTAAGGATGCAGGTCTCGCCGGGCCCGACACGATAAAGCACGATCTCGCGGCCCTGCTCGGAAACCAGCTGCACCCGCACCCGCCCGGCAGCCAGCATGAGGAAGTCACGGCAGGGCTGGCCGGGTCTGTAGAGGACGGTGCCGGCCGCGATGGCGAGGCTGCGGCCGGCCTCGATCAGGCGCACACGCTCCGGTGGCGTCAGGGCCGACAGCCTTGGGAACGCCGCCAGCCAGTCCGGCTCACGCTGCTGCCTGTCCATGTCGACCTCGCCCTGCGCGATCGCTATCATTGACGCCATGGGTCGGCATCACGGTGCCTCCCGGTCGCGCATCAGGGCTTCCATGGCCTCGGCGACCGGCGCCGCCTGCGAGCCCTCGCCCTGCAGCCCATGCAGCACGCCCTGCCTGTCGGCCGTCGTCCGGTTCTGGCTGAGCTTCCAGGCGCCGGTCAGGCGGGAAATCTCGACCCTCACCCCGACAATCCCGCGCAGCATCGCGGCGGTGAAGTCCGCCGGCGCATCGTCGACCGACCAGGGCCGGGCGCGGTCGGCCTCGTGCTTTTCGGTCAAACGGTCGACCAGCTTCCGCAGAGCGTCCGGATCCTCGACCAGGGTGAGCGGGCCCGATGCCTGCACGGCAATATAGTTCCAGGTCGGGACGACCTTGCCGCTTTCCGCCTTGGTCGGATACCAGGACGGCGACACATAGGCGTCGGCGAGCAGGAAGCTGACCAGCGCCTGGACGGAGGGGTCATAATCCTGCCATTGCGGATTGGCGCGCGCCAGATGGCCGTAGAGGACGCCTTGCGCGCCGGCCTCGGCATCAAGCATGAACGGCAGGTGCGAGGCCACCAGCCGCCCGCCATTGAGCGTCGTCAGCGTGCCGAGGCCGGACGCCCGGATCGCATCGATCAGAACCGTTCGCCGCGTTTCCTGGAAGTGCCGGGGCGCATACATGAGAGGGATACGACGTCTCCAATCCGGGGGCCGGTTGAAGATAAGCACGGATCGGGGCCTTTGACGACCCTGTGGGCCCGGGAGCGCCGAGATGACTGGAACCGCCATTCAGAACCCGGGCTATCGCCGGCTGCTGGAAACCGGCGCGCTGGCCGCCCGGGTGGCCGAGGCCGACCGGCGTCTCGAAGACTGCGATCTCTGCGCCCGCTATTGCCGGGTCGACCGAAAGCGAACCATCAAGGGCGCCGTGTGCCGTACCGGCGACATGGCCGTCGTCTATTCCTTCGGTGCCCATCACGGGGAGGAGGACTGCCTGCGCGGCCGCCGCGGCTCCGGCACCGTGTTCTTCTCGCACTGCAATCTCCGCTGCGAGTACTGCCAGAACTGGGACATCAGCCGGAAAGGCGCCGGCCACGCGGTGACGAACGAGGAGCTCGCGGCGATCTTCCTCAGCCTGCAGGCCCAGGGCTGCCACAACGTCAATCTGGTCAGCCCCAGCCATGTCGTCGCGCAAGTGCTGGCGGCCGTGCAGATCGCGGCCGAGCGGGGACTGACACTGCCGATCGTCTACAACACCGGCGGATATGACAGCCCGGAGGCACTGGCGCTGCTCGACGGCGTGGTGGACATTTACATGCCGTATTTGAAGTACGCCGAAGACGCGCCCGGCCATAGCTATTCGCATGTTCGCGACTACGCGACGGTCAACCGTGCGGCCATCAAGGAAATGCACCGTCAGGTCGGCGATCTGGTCACCGACGCGCATGGCCTGGCCGTCCGCGGCCTGCTGGTCCGGCACCTGGTGCTGCCGAACGACGTTGCCGGCAGCGACGCCGCCTTCGCCTTTCTGGCCGAGGACGTCTCGCCGGACACCTATGTCAACATCATGGACCAGTACCGGCCCTGCTATCGGGCGCAGGACTTCCCCGCACTCGACCGACCCGTGAGCCGCGCGGAGTACCGCGCCGCCATCGCCGCCGCCGGCCGCCACGGCCTCACCCGCCTCGACCCGCGCAACGTCCTGCGGCCCTGATCATTCTGCTGAAAGGCGATCCGGCGCAGGCGCCGGTCCGAAGGATTGCAGCTCCAACAGCGCCGCATCGGCCGTGCGGCGGATCGGGTCGAGCATCGCCGCCAGTTCCCGCCGATCCCGGTCGCGGGCCGCCTTTTCGGCCCGGCGCGCGGTCTCGGTAAGGTCCGTCATCCCGACGATCGCCGCCGATCCGGCCAGGCGATGCGCCGCACGCTTCGCCTCGCGCAGCCGGCTGGTCCGGGCGGCGGCTTCCAGCGCCTCGCGGTTGCCGGCGATCTGTTCCCTCGCCGTCGCCAGCAGTCGTTCAAGGTCGGCGGGCGCCAGCGCCGCGGCCAGAGTGTCCAGAAATGGCCGGGTTCCACGGTTGACGTCGATCGCAGGCGCGGGCGCCAGCCCCACGGCCGTGGCAATGGCCTGCCCTAAAGACGGGAAATCGAACGGCTTTACCAGCACGCTTTGGACCCCGAGGGGCGCCTTGCAGGCCTCATCGCCGGCTTCGCGGTCGCCGGTCAATACGATGATCGGAACGGCAGCCCGCACCGGATCGCGCAACCGTCGGATCGAGCGGATCGCCGTCAAGCCCGATCGCCCGGCGAGGTCGAGGTCCATCAGCACCAGGTCGAACGGCTGGCCGGCGGCCAGCCGGACGGCATCCTGCGGGGTGGCAGCCTGCACGACCTCCTGGCCGTCCGCGTGGAGCAGAGCCATGGTTGCGGCCGCGGTCAGAGGCTCGTCCTCGACCAGGAGCAGGCGCAGGCCCCGGATCGCGGGAAGGTCTGCCGCCGCCTCGGCCTCCAGCCTCAAAGACGCGGCGGGCGCCGGGACGTCGAACCAGATCGTCGTGCCCAGCTCGGGTGAACTTGTTCCACCCAGCCTGCCGCCAAGGGCCGCAACCAGCCGCCTGACCACACGCAACCCGAAGCCTTCGGAGACCGCGCCGCCCCCCAGCTCTCCAACACTGTCGCCTTCGTAGAAGGATTGGGCCTGGGCGGCACTCAGTCCCGGTCCGGTGTCCGCGACCTCGACCCGCAGCCACGATGCCGCCGGATCCGGACGTCGGACGCTGATCCGAATAGTTCCCCGCTTTGTCTCTCGCGCCGAATTGGAGAGGAGGTTGCCCAGGATTCGCTGAAGTTCGATCTCCTGGCCTTCGATCACCGGCGGGACATCGTCAGAAATCGAGGTTTCCACCACGATATCCTTGTCGCCGATCTCGGTCCGGGTCACCGCGGCTGCGTCTTCGACGAGCCTGCGAAGGTCGACGGCCCCGTGCCGAGACTGCCGGGCAGGCCCGGACCGTGCCGTTTCAACGAAGTCGTCCAGGACGCCGGCGATCGAGCGGATCGAGGAGCGGACAGCCGTGACATGGCGCGGGTCGGCCATCAGTTTTGACCCGCGTGCCGACATTGCGCCA
>JAAAOG010000065.1 GCA_009909005.1 Alphaproteobacteria bacterium
CAGAACGTGCCTTGAAAAGAGCCCGAGCCTTCGACAAGAATAAGGTTTCCCAAACGATTGCCGGTATACCCGTGTTACGCTGATTTCCGGCTTTTTTCTAGGAGTCCCGACTGACATGACCCGCTCCCCTGCGCGCAAGGCATTGATCTCCACCGCCCTGTTGCTGGCGCTCGGCCTCGGCGCCTGCGACGACCAGTCCATGAGCGACGTGGAGCATCTGGCCCGCGCCGAGCGTTTCCTCGCCGAAAACGACATTGAAGCCGCCCTGATCGAAGCGCGCAATGCCGCCCAGGCCAACCCGGACAACCCGGATGCCCGGGCCATGCTGGGACAGCTGCTGATCCGGTCCGGCGATTTCGAGGACGGCGCCCATCACCTGTGGCGCGCCCTCGAGCTCGGAGCCGGAGACGAGGTCCTCACCACGCTCACCCGCAGCCTGGCCAATCAGGGGCGGTTCGCCGACATCCTGGAACTCGTTCCGGAGCCGGAGTCCCTCGACGACCCCGGCGCGATCGACCAGGCGCTGATCCGCGCCAATGCGCTCAGGGCAAACGGCGACCGCGAGGCGGCCCGGCGCCTGTATCAGCGCGTAAACGACGCAGCGCCAAGCCCCGAGGCCTTTGCCGGCCTTGCCCAGCTGGCCCTTGACGAGAACGACGTCCAGGCGGCTGAGCGGCTGGTGATGCAGGGCATGGCACTGGACGAGAACAGCCCCGACCTTCTGGTCGTCCAGGGCGAACTGGCGCTACGCGAGGGGGACGCGGCCGCGGCCCGGGAGACCTTCCGCCGGGCGCAGGATAACGATACGCCGCGCCTCGACGCGCGGCTCGGCAATGCCCGCGCGCTGCTGGTCGAAGGCGACTATGACGAGGCCGCACGCGAACTCGAGGGCATCCTGTCCAGCGCGCCCGGCAGCGTCTACGCCGCCTTTCTTCGCGCGGTGGCGGCGTTCGAAACCGACGATTACGCGCTCGCCCAGCGCCTGAGCGAGGCGGTGCTGCAGGCCACGCCCGACAATGTTCCGGCACTGCTGATCGCCGGCGCCTCGGCCTTCGGTCAGGAGAGGAACGAAGTCGCGTTGCGGCATCTCACCCGCGCCCTGGCATTGGACGACGACAATCCCGCGGTCCGCCGCCTGTTGGCGGCGACGCAGATGCGCCTCGGGCAGTTCGACGCCGCCGCGGAAACCTTCGGGCCGCAGGTCGAGGAGCTGGGGGAGGATGCCAATCTGATGACCATGGCCGGGCTGGCGGCGCTCCGCAGCGGAGATGTCGCGGGGGGCATCCGGCTCCTCGACGAGGCCGTGGCCCGCGACCCGGAAGACCCGCTGGCCCGCACCCGGCTCGGCCTCCTGCAGCTGGCCGGCGGCGAAACGGAGGTCGCGATCGAGCAGCTGGAAGCCGCCCTGGCGCGCAACCCGGACCTGCCGCAGGCCAAGATTCTCCTTACCCTCGCCCTGATCCGCAACGGCGACTACGACCGGGCCATCAGCGAAGCACGGGCCCTGCAGGACCGGTTTCCCGAGCAGGCCCTGGGCCATGTGCTGGAGGGGATCGCCAGCGCCATCGCCGAAGACGAGCCGGCCGCGGTCGCCGCCTTCGAGACCGCGCTGGAGATCGAGCCCGGACAGCCCGATGCCGCCAATAATCTGGCGCTGCTCGCCCTGCGGCGCGGCGACGTCGATGCCGCGCGTCAGTATTTCACCGGCGTTCTCGACATCACCCCGGACCATGTGCCGACCCTGTTGCGGCTCGCCCGTCTGGAAGGCCGGGCCGGCAACGCGGCGGATGCCGAAGAGACCCTCGCCCGCGCCGTCAGTGCGGCGCCCGACGAGATCGAGCCGAAGGTACGCCTGGCCCGGAGCTATCTCGGCCGGGGCAATGTGACCGGGGCTCTCGACCTGCTCGAACCGCTGGTCTATGCGAACACGGAAGCGCCGGCCGTCTACGAGCTGACCGGACTGGCCTATCTGGCGGACGGCGATGCCGCCGGTGCCCTTCGCATGTTCCAGCAATTGACCGACTTGCTGCCGGACTCGCCCGAAGCCTGGTTCCGCGTGGCCCAGGCCCGCGAGGCGCTGGGCGACCGGCGCGAGCTGCGGGAGGCGCTGGAGACGGCGATCGACCGGGACGACACCCATCTCGACTCGCGCCTCGCCTATGCCCGGCTGCTCCTGGCCGGCGATGAGATCGAGGCGGCGGCGACGCAGGCCGACCAGGCCGCCGCCATCGCCCCGGACAATCCGGCCGTCGCCCTGCTGCAGGCGCAGGTTCTGGCCGCCCGCGGCGATCCGGAGGCCGCGGACCGCGCCCTGCGCGAGGCCTATGACGCGGTCCCGTCGCGGGAGCTGGCGGTGGCCCTGGCCCGGCGTCACATGGCGCAGGGCGAGCCCGCCGCGGCTGCCGGCGTTCTGGAAGACTGGCTCGCCGAGTCGCCCGAGGATACCGGTGCCCGAGCCGTCCTCGCCAGCGTCCGGCTGGAGTCGGGCGACATGGCCGAAGCCGAGTCGCTTTACCGGACGATCCTCGCCGAACGGCCCGAGAACGTCGTCGCACTCAACAACCTCGCCTGGATCCTCGCGGAGCGCGGGGCCCTGGAAGAGGCCCGCGGCTATGCAGAACAGGCCGTGGCGCTGGCCGGGGACTCGCCGCAGGTCCTCGATACGCTCGGCACCATCCTCCTCGACATGGGCGAGACGGACGAGGCCGGGACGATCCTGGAACAGGCCTGGGAGACGATCCGACGATCGCCGCCCATTTCGCCGAGGCTCTGGCCGCGGCCGGCAACACGGATCGGGCCCGCACCATCCTGGAAGAGGCCCTGGCCGGCGATGCCGCGTTCGAAGGCCGGGCCGAGGCGGAGGCGCTGCTCAGCCGGCTGCGCTGACCAACGGAGCCGGGGCGGCCATCGCCGCCCCGCTCTCGGCCCCCGTCTCCGAACCGTTATCGGCCATGAAGCGGGCAAAGGCGCCCAAGGCTTCGACGACCTGGGGCGCAAAGGCTTCGACGGCATCCGTGTCGATGGGCGTGTCGGCCGGCCGGGTCGCCAGCCAATCCAGCGCCGCCGCGCCGTCATAGTCACAGCCCGAGAGGCGGAGCGTCAGGCTGAGCGGGCTCTCGCCGAAACCGGTCCCGGGCAGGGCGACCAGACCGTAACCGTCGAGCAGGGACCGGGCGAGGTCCTCGGAGGTGCGGATACCGGCCAGCCCCAGCGCGGCGCGGTGAGCGCCGAAATCCGGCCAGGTGTAGAACCCGCCCTGTGGCATCGGGCAGGCAATGCCGGATGCCCGCAGGCCCGCGGCGACAAGGCGGTTCACCCCCGCATGCAGGCGCCGGGAAACGGCGATCTGCGCCTCGATATCGGCATGGCCGCGATAGGCCTCGATCGCCGCGGCCTGCACCGGCGCGGCGACGCTGGACCAGGTCTCGCTGGCGATCCGGCACAGCGCCGCGTGCAGGCCCGGCACCGCCTTAGGGATCAGGCCGATGCCAAGCCGCCAGCCGCCCAGCGACAGATGCTTGGACAGCCCGCCGGTGACGGCGGTCCGCTCCGGCGCGAAGCGGGCCATGCTGCGATAGGGCGTGTCGAAGGTCAGGAAGCCATAGATTTCGTCGGCGACGATCAGCACGTCCTCGGCTTCGCAGACCGCGGCGATGGCCGCCTGCTCGCTGTCGGGAATGACCAGGCCGGTGGGGTTGTTCGGCGTGTTGAGAACAAGCTTGCGCGGATTGTGGCCGACGCGGCGGGCCTCCGCGATCACCCGCTCCAGGTCGGCGGCATCGATATGGTAACCGGCATCGTCCAGCCGCGTGGGCACGGGGATCACCTGATGGCCCAGCATGGCCGCCTGCGGGCCATAGCTGACCCAGGAGGGCACCGGCAGCAGCAGATCGCCGTCGACGGCCATCTGCAGGGCGTAGAGGATCAGCTTGCTGCCCGGACCGATGATCACGTCGAAGGCCGCCGCGTCGATGCCGCAATGCGCACCGTAATAGTCCAGCACCGCGTCCCGCAGCTCCGGCAGCCCGGCGACCGGCAGATAGGAGACGCGCCCGGCCGCCTCCCCCAGCGCCCGCCTGAGGCGCTCCGGTGCCGGAAACGGCGCCTGGCCGAAGCCCATATGCAGCACCGGCTCGCCATGGGCGCGTTGGGTGCTCACCCGCTCATTCGCCTCCAGGGTCGGCGAGAGGACGAGACCGGATTGCAGGGGGCTGAGGGCAACCATGATGAACGGGTTCCTTGTCTGTCGGGATCCGGCGGGGGCTCGCCCGGCCGGCTTTGGCGCGGCACCGCGCACCGAACATGTGAAAGACTAATGATAGGCGTTGCTGCGGCGGCGGAGAAGCGGCACAACGCGCGACCATGAAAGACAGGCCCTTGCGGATCGACAGCATTCCGGACTTTTTCCTGCGCACCGTCGAGGACGCGGTCGGCCGCGCCGGCGGCCTGTTCGACAACACGGTGCGACTGGGCGTGACCGGTCTGTCGGGCGCCGGCAAGACGGTGTTCATCACCGCGCTGGTCCACAATCTGCTGCGGCCGCAGCGCCTGCCGCTGCTGGCCGCCATCTCGGAAGGCCGCTACGAGGCGGCCATCCTGCGCCCGCAGCCCGACCCCGACCTGCCGCGCTTCGACTACGAGGCCCATATCGGCGACCTGCAGGCCGATCCGCCGCGATGGCCGGAGAGCACGAGGCGGATCAGCCAGCTGCGCGTCTCGATCCGCTATCAGCCGAAGAGCTTCCTCCGCCGCCAGTTCGCCGGCAGCGAGACGCTGAACCTCGACATCGTCGACTATCCCGGCGAATGGCTGCTCGACCTGCCGCTCCTGCGCCTCACCTATGCCGAGTGGTGCACCCGCATTCTCGACCTCTGCCGCCGCGGGCCGCGCGCCGCCCTGTCGGCAGACTGGCGCGGCTATGTCGAGTCCCTCAACCCGCTGGGGCCGGAGGACGAGATCGCCGCCCGCCGCGCCGCCGAGCTCTACACCGCCTTCCTCCAGGCCACGCGCCAGGACCAGGCGCAGCTCAGCCGCATGCAGCCCGGCCGTTTCCTGATGCCGGGCGACCTGGCCGGCTCGCCCGCCCTCACCTTCTCGCCGCTGGTCCCGCCGAAGCACGAGCGCTGGATGCGCGGCACGCTCTGGCACCTGATGGAGCGCCGCTTCGAGGCCTATAAGGACGTCGTCGTCCGGCCCTTCTTCCGCGATCATTTCGCCCGGCTCGACCGGCAGGTGGTGCTGGTCGACGTGCTCCGGGCGCTGAATGCCGGAGCGGACAGCGTCGCCGATCTGCGCTCCGGCCTGACCGACCTGCTGGAGCTGTTCCGTCCCGGGCGCAATTCCTGGCTCTGGCCGATCCTCGGCCGCCGGGTCGAGCGGGTGCTGTTCGCCGCCACCAAGGCCGACCATGTGCCGGTCGCCCAGCACGACCGGCTGACCCGGCTGATCGACGATCTCTTGTTCGACCCGATGAACCGGGCCGGCTATCTCGGCGCCGACATCGCGACGCTGGCCCTGGCCGGCCTGCGCACGACCCGCGAGGCCCAGGTGAAGCGCGACGGCGAGCTGCTCGACTGCATTGAGGGCCTGCCGACCGGCGAGGACGAGCCGGCCGTTGTCTTCCCAGGCCGGCTGCCGGACAGCGTCGCCGCCATTGCCGAGAGCGGCACCGGCAATTACGGCTTCGCGGAGTTCCAGCCGCCGCCGGAGCTGGGCCGCGACGGCCGCGGCCTGCCGCATATCCGCCTCGACCGGGCGCTGCAGTTCCTCATCGGAGACCGGCTGGAATGACCGACAGACAGGACAGGCCGGGGCCGGCGCCGGGCGTCTTCCGCCCCGACGACCCGGCGGTGATCGCGGTCGAGACCGAACGCGAGCGCGATGCCGGCAGCGCCTTTCAGGACGAGGCCGGAGGCCGCCCGCCGGCGACGCTCGATGCCGCGGCCGCACCCTTTTCCGTGCGGCCGGCGCCCTGGCTGCTCTGGGCGCTGGCCGGCCTGCTCGGCCTGTTCGCCCTGGCACTGGGTGTCGATGCGGTGCTGCTGGTGCAGGAGTTGGCCGGCATCAGCATCGCGCTGGCCGGGCTGGCCGCCGGCCTGCTGCTGCTGGCCGTGGGCGCGATGGCCGGCTTCGCCTTTCGCGAGCTGCGCGCCATCGCCCGGCTGCGCCGCATCGACGACATCCGCGCCATGGCCGAGCGGGCGCTGGCCGGGGGCGATCGCGGCGCCGCCGACAGCGCGCTCGCCGATCTCGAGGCGCTCTATGGCCGCCGGCGGGAGCTGGCCTGGGGGTGCGCCCGCTTCCGCGAGCACCGCGCCGACACGGTCGACGCCGAGGACGCGCTGGTGCTGTTCGAGCACGAGGTGCTGAAGCCGCTCGACCGCCAGGCCTCGGCCGCCATCGGCCGCACCGCGCAGATGACCGCGGTGTTCACCGCCATCTCGCCCTTCGCCGCGGTCGACATCATGCTGACCGCCTGGCGCAACCTGGCGCTGATCCGGGAGATCGCCAGCCTCTATGGCGGCCGGCCGGGCCTGTTCGGCTCGGTCAAGCTGCTGCGGCGGGTCCTTTTGCACCTTGCGCTGACCGGCGGCATGGAGGCGACCGACGGCCTGGCCAGCGAGATGCTGGGCGGCGGCATGGCGGCCAAGCTCTCGACCCGGCTGGGGGAGGGGCTGGTCAACGGCCTGCTCACCGCCCGGGTCGGCATCGCGACGATGAAATACTGCCGCCCCCTGCCCTGGCTGCAGGCCCCCAAGCCGAGCATCCGCGAAATGGCAGGCCGCATCGCCGGCGAAGTCAAGGCCCGGATGTAGGGGGCCGGGAATTCACCCGAGCAAGAGGGGACATGACGGAGGAAGGTCCGGCCGCGCCTGACGAGCGGCCGGCGGCCGGGAGGCCGCCGCGCCACAGGGTTGGCGGATTTCGGAGGGTCGGCGTCCCGCCGACCCATCACCCTCACCTGGTTGGCGGCGCCCCCACCGCATCCGCGAGCGTTCGGAGGTCGAGCCGCAGGCTCTGCGTATCGTCGCACAGGTTCTCGATGACCGCGCCGGAGCTCGTCAGGCTGAGACCATAGAGATTGCCGGTCATTTCGGCCGACTCGCGGCGGCCGGACCGGACGTCGTCGATCAGCGCTAACAGGTCGCCGTGCCGCCGGGCGCTATTGCGCAGCTCGGTGCGGAGGAAATCGGCGAGGATCGGGGGTGCGGTCACGGCCGGTCACTGCGGAAAGGCGGTGTTGATGCGGCCGTCGTCGAGCGTGCCGACGCGAATGGCAAACGGCGCCCCGCCGGCCAGGCAATAGGCGCCGGGGTCGGCGTCCGCCGGGGCCGACGGCCCGGCATACCCCCAGGGCTCGACCGGCCGGGCATCCGAGGCGGCGTGGAGGACCGAGGCGAGGATCTGCGATTCGTCGCAAGCCTCCGGAAAGAAGGTCGAGAACTTCTCCTGGCCATCGGGAAAGACGATATCGGCGGAAAAGATGCCGGGCGTCTCGTCCTGCTCGCGGCTGCCGGGCACCAGCGCCGGCACGGCCGGCTGGCCGAGCGCCAGCGTGGAATGAAAGCCGACCGCCCGCCCCCGTCGGTTCTCGTCCCCGCAAAAGATATGGCGCAGGTTCACCGCCGGCTCCGTCGCCGACCAATGATAGCCGGCATCGCCGCACGCCGGCCCCTCTGCCGCCGGCTGACAGGCCGCCAGGAGTACGTTGAAGAGTACGACCAATGTGGCTGCTGCACGTGTCATGATTGAATCGAAGCCTTCGCAACGCTGTGGCGCTGTCAGGGCCCGGACGGCCTAGACGCGACCAGGGCGGATGGCTTCACCCGGCAAATCGGCTTTTGTCGGAAGGTGCCGGATGGCCTCGCCCGCCTGGCGGTCGGCAAGGACCACGTCATACTGCGTCTGCAGGTTCAGCCAAAACTGCGGCTCGTTGCCGAACCAGTGGCCGAGCCGCAGGGCTGTATCACCCGTGATTGCGCGCTTTCCCGCGATGATCTGGCTGACCCGGTTGGCCGGGACATCGATCTGCCGGGCGAATGCCGTTGGCGTGACGCCGAGTTCCTCCAGTTCATCCTTCAGAATCTCGCCGGGATGGACGACTCTGGCAAACATCGCTCTCTCCTCAGTGATAGTCGACAATTTCAACATTGCTCGGCCCCGGCTGTCCTGACGGCCATGCGAAGCAGATACGCCATTGAGCATTGATGCGGATGGAATATTGCCCTGCTCTGTCGCCTTTTAAGGCCTCGAGACGGTTACTTGGTAAGGCTCTTAGGCTTTCCAAAGACACCGCCGCATTGAGGATGGCCAGGCGTTTTGCAGCCTGCTTCTCAATTGGCCGAAACGCCCTGACAGTTTGGCCGGATGCGAATTGTGCGGTCTGTTTGTCCTTATAGCTTATGATCATGATGATTGAAGACTGGATCACTTGACGACGAACGTCAAGCGTACAAGCAGGCGGCCCAATTGATGCCGAGCAGGGCGCCGCCCCGCACGACCGGGTCGCCATGCGGGCTGCGAGGGGCCATATTGCCGGGCCAGAGGTCCAGCGCGAGAACCCGGCCGGTTCCCCATGCACAAGCACATCAGCGTCCGCGGGGCGCGCGAGCACAATCTGAAGAGCGTCGATGTCGATCTGCCGCGCGACAGCCTGGTGGTGATCACCGGCCTGTCCGGCTCCGGCAAATCCTCGCTCGCCTTCGACACCATCTATGCCGAGGGCCAGCGCCGCTATGTCGAGAGCCTGTCGGCCTATGCCCGGCAGTTCCTGGAGCTGATGCAGAAGCCCGACGTCGACTCCATCGAGGGGCTGTCGCCGGCCATCTCCATCGAGCAGAAGACGACGTCGAAGAATCCGCGCTCCACCGTCGCCACGGTCACCGAGATCTACGACTATATGCGGCTGCTCTGGGCCCGGGTCGGCGTGCCCTATTCCCCCGCCACCGGCCTGCCGATCGAAAGCCAGACGGTCAGCCAGATGGTCGACCGGGTCAAGGCGATGCCGGAGGGCACCCGGCTCTATCTGCTGGCGCCGATCGTCCGCGGCCGCAAGGGCGAGTACA
>JAAAOG010000147.1 GCA_009909005.1 Alphaproteobacteria bacterium
ATGCCGGCCGGACCATTCCGACCGATTCCTCACCATACCCCACGCCCTGGCTCACCCGCCTTGACCGCAGCCCACCTTCGGCGAAGCCGTTCGTCCAACTGGATTCCCGCCTTCGCGGGAATGACAAAAGGACGGTGTCGATTTGACTGCGGTGTCAACAGCTGAACGTCATGCCCGCGAAGGCGGGCATCCAGAAGACGTTGAAAAAACTGGATTCCCGCTTTCGCGGGAATGACAAAAGGACGGTGTCGATTTGACTGCGGTGTCAACAGCTGAGCGTCATGCCCGCGAAGGCGGGCATCCAGAAGGCGTTGAAAAAACTGGATTCCCGCTTTCGCGGGAATGACAAAATACTTTTGTAAGCTGAGTAAAGACTTTACAGATGTTGAAAGTTTTTCGCACAAAGGAATCAGCCTTTGGCAGATCACCCGGCCGCGCGCATTTTTTGCGAGCTATCAGGGACCGGAAAGCGCGCAGGAGGGGATGACATGCCGGCTTGAGATAAGAGTCGTAACCGGGATTGATATTATCCGGCTGTTGCCGAGCGCTAGAAATTCGTATTGTCGGCGCGAGTTTGCCCGAAAGACGACCCGCACCCCCTGAATGTCTCGGATTTTTCTTGCCCTGATCCTCTTGCTCGGCGCGGCCTGCCCGGCCTGGGCTTACGACATCGATGATCTGGCCTGTCCGGTGCGGAGCGATTGGCAGTCCGGTTCGATAGGCTGCCCCTGCGAGCCGGGGTGGGAGCCAACAGAGCATCAACTCTCTGGAATCCTGAGGAGGCATCACGGATGGTTGGAAGCAAGAGGATGGCGAGACGAAGCCGTTCCGGGACGGGCCGTGCTATGCCGGGCCAACCTCTCACGGGCAGACCTGCCGGGGGCCAACCTCTCACGGGCAGACTTGTCCGGGGCCAAGCTTCAAAATGCCGACCTTTGGAGGGCCAACCTAGCTTTTGCCGACCTTTCGGGAGCCAATCTAGCTCATGCCTACCTGTCGGGGGCCGATTTATCGAATGCCGACCTGTCTAGGGCCGATCTCAGCCATGCCGACCTGTTGGAGGCCGATCTTCGCGGTGCCGACGTGTCGGGAGCCGACCTTCACGATGCCCGCCTGTCGGGAGCCAATCTCCGCGGTGCCAATTTGTCGAACGGAAACCTCAGTAATGCAAATCTCGAAAACGCGAAGCTCTCAGAGGCTATTCTGACGAATGCCGTCTATGCGCCAAGATCGCCGCCGCCGGACGGTGCGTATATCGAGGGGTTGGTGGGTCTCGAAACGGTCACCTTTCCTCCGGGTCATCAATCGGGGCTGGTGCGGTTGCGCGAACTGCTGCAGCAGGCGGGTCTGCGAACCTTGGAACGGCAGGCGACCTTTGCGATCGAGCGCAACAGGGCCCTTCATGACCGGGAAGACGAGGATATCGGGCGCCAAGTTGGCGGCTGGCTCAAGCTCATCGCGTTTGAATGGACGACGGCCTGGGGGATGCATCCCGAGCGGGCGCTGCTGATCATGCTGGGTCTGCTGGCTATGATGGGGATTTGGGTTTATCCGGTCACCATTGCCGCATCGCCGAACGTTGCATCGAACGAACACGGTATTTTCAAGGTCTGGACCGGCGATGCGGTCGGGGCCCGGACAGGGCGCATTTGCGATGCCGACCAACTCGAAATCCGGAGGCTGACGTCTGACGTTCCCTGGGTCTTTCTCTGGGGCCTGTGGTTCAGCACTCTGTCCGCCTTCCACATTGGCTGGCGGGACCTCAATGTCGGCAATTGGCTCTCCCGGCTGCAGCCGACGCCGTTCGCCCTCAGGCCCCGCGGCTGGGTGCGGGTCGCCGCAGGGGTGCAATCGCTGCTCAGCGTCTATTTGATCGCCATGTGGGCCCTGACCAATTTCGGCCGGCCGTTCCAGTGACGCCAACCGGCCCTCACCCGGCGGGTTGAAAGATGGCGGGTGGGGCTTTATGGCTTGGGGATGGGTCCTGAGAGACCACACCGCGGAAAACACACCCGTCCCATGGCCGAGCGCAGGATCGTCAAGCCCCAGCCCGTCAGCGGCTTTCCGGAATGGCTGCCCGAGCAGAAGCTCGTGGAGGAGCGCTGGCTGGCGGTCATCCGCCGCGAATTCGCCCGCTACGGCTTCACGCCGATCGAGACCCCGGCGATCGAGCGCAAGGAGGTGCTGGCTGCCAAGGGCGTGGTCGAGAAGGAGATCTACGCCCTGTCGCGCCTCGCGGCCGGCGAGGGCGAGGACCCCGCGACCGAGATGGCGCTGCATTTCGACCTGACGGTGCCGCTGGCCCGCTATGTCGCCCAGCACTTCGCCAGCCTGACCTTCCCCTTCCGGCGCTATCAGATCCAGAAGGTCTGGCGCGGCGAGCGGCCCCAGGCCGGCCGCTTCCGCGAATTCTACCAGTGCGACATCGACGCCATCGGCAATGGCAGCCTCGGCCTGCTCAACGACGCGGAAATGCCCTGCGTCATCCACGCCATTTTCTCGCAGCTCGACATCGGCCGCTTCGTCGTCCGCCTCAACAACCGCAAAATCCTCCAGGGCTATCTGGAAAGCCTCGGCCTGCCGGCAGAGCGGACCCCCGCCGCCTTGCGGGTGATCGACGGGCTCGACAAGGTCGGGCGCGACCAGGTCCGGCATGAGCTGCAGGGGCAGGCGGGCCTGGACGGCGCGGCCGCCGAGCGCCTGCTCGGGTTCCTGGAATCCGAGGGCGAGCTCGGCGCCCTGCGCAGGATCGAGGCCGGGCCGCTGTTCGAACAGGGCGTCGCGGAGCTGACGGAGGTGGTCGACGGGTTGCACGCGCTGGGCATGCCGGCCGAGGCCTTCGCCATCGACCTGGGGATCGCCCGCGGGCTCGACTATTACACCGGCACCGTCTACGAGACGGTCCTCGTCGACCGGCCGGATTTCGGCAGCATCTGCTCGGGCGGCCGCTACGACAATCTCGCCGGCACCTTCACCAAGCAGCAGCTGCCCGGCGTCGGCATCTCGATCGGCCTGACCCGGCTGCTCGCCCGGCTGTTCGAGGCGGAGCTGGTAAAGCCCGGCCCGGCCACCGCCGCCGACGTGCTGGTCACGGTGATGGACAAGGCGGTGCTGCCGCAGACGCTCAATCTTGCGCGCGACCTCCGCGCCGCCGGGCTGAACACCGAAGTGTACACCCAGCTCAACAAGAAGCTGGGCGACCAGCTGAAATATGCCGACAAGAAGGGCTTCCCGATCGTCGTCATCGCCGGGGAGGACGAGCTGGCGCGCGGCGAAGTGACGGTGAAGCACCTGGCCTCGGGCGAGCAGGTGACGGTGCCGCAGCGCGACCTGCCGCATGCCGTCCGCGCGCGCCTCGCCCCGGCCTCCGAACAACAGGAGTGAGCCGCCATGCCGATCACCGTCGAAAAACCCACCGAAGAGCAGATCGCCGACATGAAGCGCCGGCCGACCTGGGAGAAAGAGGCCAGCACCTTCGAGTGGTACTATGACGAGCCGGAGACCTTTCTGCTGATCGAAGGCCGGGTGACGATTTCGACGCCGGGCGGCGAGCGGGTCACCTGCGGACCCGGCGACCTCGTCACCTGCCCGGCCGGCATGGACTGCACCTGGGAGATCAGCGAGCCGGTCCGCAAGCACTACAAGATGGGGTAGAGAGACTTCACGCCCGGCGGGCAGGGGCTCACTTCAGGACCTTGCCGAGTTCCTCGTCCAGTTCGGGGACGGCCTTGAACAGGTCGGCGACCAGGCCGTAATCGGCGACCTGGAAGATCGGCGCCTCTTCGTCCTTGTTGATGGCGACGATGACCTTGGAATCCTTCATGCCGGCCAGATGCTGGATGGCGCCGGAAATGCCGATGGCGATGTAGAGCTGCGGGGCGACCACCTTGCCGGTCTGACCGACCTGATAGTCGTTCGGCATATAGCCCGAGTCGACCGCGGCCCGGCTGGCGCCGATGGCGGCCCCGAGCTTGTCGGCGATCGGGTCGAGAATGGCGAAGTTCTCGGCGCTCCCCAGGGCCCGGCCGCCCGACACCACGACGCCGGCCGAGGTCAGCTCCGGCCGGGCGCTCTGGCTCAGCTCCTGGCTGACGAAGCGCGACAGGCCGGTATCGGCAGGCGGCGCCATCGATTCGATGGTCGCACTGCCGCCCTCCTTGGCCGCGACCTCGAAGGCGGTGGTGCGGACGGTGATCAGCTTGATCGCGTCGGACGATTTGACGGTCGCCATGGCGTTGCCGGCAAAGATCGGCCGGACGAAGGTATCGGCCGATTCGACGCCCGAAATGTCGGAAATCTGCTGGGTGTCGAGCAGGGCGGCGGCCCGCGGCATGAGGTTCTTGCCGAAGGTCGAGGCCGGGGCCAGCACATGGCTGTATTTCGGCGCCAGCTCCACCACCAGCGGCGCCAGGTTCTCGGCCAGCGGGTGCAAGAGGGCCGGGGCGTCGCAGTGGAAGACCGTCGTCACGCCGGCGACCTTGGCCGCCTCCTCGGCGACCGCCTGACAGTCCGATCCGGCGACCAGCACGTGGATGTCGTCGCCCAGCTGCGCCGCCGCGGTGACGGTGCAGAGGGTCGAGGCGCGCAGGCTGCTGTTGTCGTGTTCGGCAATGACGAGGACGCTCATTCATCCGCTCCTTCGGCTCCGGTCCCGATCGCGCGGGGACGCGCGTCAGATCACCTTCGCTTCGTTCTTCAGCTTGTCGACCAGTTCGGCGACCGAGCCGACCTTGACGCCGGCCTGACGCTTCGGCGGCTCGGCGACGCTGACCAGGGTCAGGCGTGGCGCCGGATCGACGCCGAGATCGCCGGGGCTCAGCTGTTCGATCTTCTTCTTCTTCGCCTTCATGATGTTCGGCAGGCTGGCATAGCGCGGCTCGTTCAGGCGGAGATCGGTCGTGACCACGGCCGGCAGTTTCAGCCCGACGGTCTCCAGCCCGCCGTCGATCTCGCGGGTGACCAGCGCCTCGCCGTCCTCCAGCGCCACTTTCGAGGCGAAGGTGCCCTGCGGCCAGTTGAGCAGCGCCGCCAGCATCTGGCCGGTCTGGTTGGCGTCATCGTCGATCGCCTGCTTGCCGAGGATGATGAGGTCGGGGCTCTCGCGCTCGGCGATCGCCTTCAGCAGCTTGGCCACGCCCAGCGGCTCCAGCTCGATATCGGTCAGCACATGCACGCCGCGGTCGGCGCCCATGGCAAGCGCGGTCCGGATCGTCTCCTGGCACGGCTGCGCGCCGAGCGACACGGCGATGATCTCGCTCGCCTTGCCGCCTTCCTTCAGGCGAACGGCTTCCTCGACAGCGATTTCGTCGAACGGGTTCATCGACATCTTGACATTGGCAAGGTCGACGCCCGACCCGTCCTGCTTGACCCGGACTTTGACATTGTAGTCGACCACCCGCTTGACGGGCACCAGGACCTTCATGGGCAAACCCTCTTACGTCTGGTCGGCAGGCGGCGCGGCGCCGCCCGGTTACGGCATGCAAACACCATTATCGAGCCGAATGTCCCGCGCGTCACTGCGGCGCTTTGTATGTGACGCTTCGGTAAACGTCAATAAGCCGGGCAGGGACATCAGCCCGTCTCCGGCGGTGCGAAGGGCCGGTCATTGCCGAGCGACGGAATGGCACGGCGGGCCTTGGCCACCCGCTCCGGGTCGATCTCGGCGGTGACGAAGCCGACCTCCTCCCCGGCGTCGGCCAGAACCTCGCCCCAGGGGTCGACGATCAGGGCATGGCCATAGGTCTGCCGGCCCTCGTCATGGGTGCCGGTCTGGGCCGGGGCGATGACATAGCAGCCGGTCTCGATCGCCCGCGCCCGCAGCAGCACATGCCAGTGGGCCCGGCCGGTCTGGCGGGTGAAGGCGGAGGGGACGGCCAGCACCCCGGCGCCGGCCTGGGCCAGGGCGCGGTAGAGATAGGGAAAGCGCAGATCGTAGCAGATCGACAGGCCCAGCTTCCCCCAGGGCGTCGGGCCGAGCACCGCCCGCTCGCCGGGCCGGAAGATGGCGCTTTCGCGATAGCTCTCGCCGCTCGGCAGGTCGACGTCGAACATGTGAATCTTGTCATAGCGGGCGGCGATCTCGCCCGACGCGGCGAAGAGGTAGAGCCGGTTGGCCACCGCCTCCTCGGCCAGACGGATGGCGAGAGTGCCCGCCAGGATCGTGGCGCCGGTCTCGCGCGCCAGATCGGCGAAGAGGGGCAGGGCCGGGTGCTCATCTTCCGGAAGAGCGCGGGCCAGGACCTTGCGCCGGCCCTGCACCACCATGGCGACGTTTTCCGGCAGGGCGATCAGATCGGCGCCGTCGTCGCGGGCGCGGCGTACCAGCGCGGCGGCTTTCTCCAGATTCGGCGCGATCTCCGGCCCGGCATTGACCTGAAGGCAGGCGACCTTGAAGGGCGCGGTCATGGCGGGCGTCACGATTCGGCGGTGATCAGGGCGTCGAGCCGGCCCTGCTGCTCCAGGGCCTGGAGGTCGTCATTGCCGCCGACATGGGTCTTGCCGATGAAGACCTGCGGGACGGTGCTGCGGCCGCCCGCCCGCTCGATCATCTCGTCGCGCCGTTCGGGGTGCCTGGCGATGTCGATCTCCTCGAACGGCACCTCCTTTTTCTGCAGCAGCGACCGGGTCATGGCGCAGAACGGGCAGGTGGGCTTCATATAGACGGTGATCGGCGGCATCGGGCGGCTCTCCGGCGCTGGCGGGTGTCGCGTCTGTCTGGCAAGGCGATTTGGGATGGCGGCGGGGAGATTACCACCCCGGCGGGCTCAGGGCATCGGGCGCAGCGCGCGGGCGACGGTCAGCACGTCGACCGATGCGGCGCCGGCATTGAGAAGGATGCGGGCGCATTCGTTCAGGGTGGCGCCGGTGGTCATGACGTCGTCGACGACCAGCACCGTGCGCTCGGCGAGGCGCTCCGCTCCGCCCGGGCGGACGGCGACGGCGCCGCGGATATTGCGGAAGCGGGCGGCGCGCGACAGGCCGCCCTGCGACCGGGTCGGCCGGCGGCGCACCAGCAGGTCGGCGGCGACGGGGACACCGCCAATCCGTCCCAGCGCGTGGGCGAGCAGGGCGGCCTGATTGTAGCGGCGGCGCCAGAGCCGCAGCCAGTAGAGCGGGACGGGGACGATCAGATCCGCCTCGGCCAGCAGGCCGGCGCCGGCCTGATGCAGCCAGCGAGCCAGGGCCGGCGCGGCATAGGTCTTGTCGGCATGCTTGAAGCCGAGGAGCAGAGGCCGGCTGGCGTCGTCATAGACCAGCGCCGCCCGGGCGCGGCTGTAGAAGGGCGGGTCGCGATGGCACTGCCCGCAGACTGCCTCGCCCGGCTGTTCGTAGTCGAAGGGCAGGCCGCAACGCGTGCACAAGGGCGGGCCGATGAAATGCAGCCGCAGCCAGCATTCGGCGCAGAGCGCCCCGGCGGCTTCCGTCCGCTCGCGGCAGGCCAGGCATTGCGGCGGCAGCAGCAGGTCGAGCAGGCCGCGCGCCGCCTGCCGGGCCAGCCGCGTGGCGCTGCCTCCGCCTCCGCCTCCGCGGCCGGGACCGCGGCCAGGACCACGGACGGGGAGCCCCCCATTGCTCATCGGGACGCGTCTCCTATAGTCACAGGCTATGACGGACGCACGGGATAGCATGATCGTCTTCGACCGTCGCCTGGTGCGGCTGCACCGGGAGCGGGCGGCCCGCCGGACGGCGCCGGTCGACTTCCTCTTCCGGGCGACGGCCGAAGCCCTGGTCGACCGGCTCTGCGACATTCAGCGGGAGTTCCCGGCGGCGCTCGATCTGGGCTGCCATGGCGGCGAGATTGCCAGGGCGCTGGACGAGGCGCCGGAGGCAGCCGGCCGTATCGGCCGGCTGGTCCAGGCCGATATGGCGCCGGGCCTCGCCCGCCGTGCCGCCGCGGAGACCGGCCGGCCGGGCGTGGCGGCGGACGAGGAACTGCTGCCCTTCGCCGCCGGCAGTTTCGACCTCATCCTCAGCAATCTCTCGCTGCACTGGGTGAACGACCTGCCGGGGGCGCTCTGGCAGGTTTGCGCGGCGCTGAAGCCCGACGGCGCCTTCCTCGCCGGCCTGCTCGGCGGCGACACTTTGTGGGAGCTGCGCCAGGTGGTGATGGAGGCAGAGCTCGAGGTGACCGGCGGTGCCAGCCCGCGCCTGTCGCCGGTCGCCGACCTGCGCGAGGCGGCGGGCCTCCTGCAGCGCGCCGGCTTCGCCCTGCCGGTGGCCGATGCCGACACCATCACGGTCACCTATGACAATGCCTTCGGACTGCTGGCCGATTTGCGCGGCATGGGCGAGACGAATGCCGGCATCAACCGCAACCCGGCGGTGCCGCCGCGTGCCTTCTGGCCGGAGGTGGCGCGGCGGTATCAAGAGCGCTTTGCCGGCCCGGACGGGCGCATCCCGGCGACTTTCCAGGTGATCTCGATGCTCGGCTGGGCGCCGCACGAGACCCAGCCCAAGCCGTTGCGTCCGGGCAGCGCCCGCGGCCGGCTGGCCGACGCGCTGGGCACCACCGAGGTCCCGACCGGCGACAAGGCCGCACCCGGCCGCCCGAAGCCGGGCGGCGGGTCGTCCTGACGGAAACGGACGGCCGCATTCAGGCGGCGCGGGCCGCCGGATCGGCAAGCAGCGAATCGAGCTCGGCTTCAGGGATTTCTCCCTCGGCGAAGGCGAGGTGAGCCCCTTTGGCCGACACCCCACGCACCTCGGCGGTCCGCGACCAGTGCAGCGCCGGGATGCCGACCGTGACCATGTCCCCGGCCGCTAAGCCGTCGGCGTCGGCCAGGCGCAGGCCGCCCCGCGAGACATCGGCGATCTGTGTTTCGAAGGTGCCGCCGCCCTTGGCCCGGACGACGGTCGCGATGGTGCAGTCATGGCGCGGATGCGCCCGTCGGTCGGAATCGTCGGTGGCGGTGCGCACGATCCGGGTCAGTGACTGCTGGAGGTTCTGGACATTCCTGGTCAGGTCGTCGGCGGTGGCCTTGACGTTCCGGGCCTCCTGTCCCGAGCGGGCGAC
>JAAAOG010000007.1 GCA_009909005.1 Alphaproteobacteria bacterium
AAGCCGGATCTCGCGATCGGCGGGGAAGGCTTCGGCAGTCGCGATCAGCCGCCCGCCCCAGCGCTCAAGGTCCTCGAAACGGCCGTGCTCGCCGCAGCGGCTGATCGCGTTCACCGCGCCCACGGCCTCCTCAACCCGGAGCTCGCGATCGGCGGGGAAGGCTTCGGCAGTCGCGATCAGCCGCCCGCCCCAGCGCTCAAGGTCCTCGAAACGGCCGTGCTCGCCGTAGCGGTGGATCGCGTTGACCGCGCCCATGGCCGCCCGAAGCCGGATCTCGCGATCGAAGGGTCGTCTTTCGGCGAGAGACCTGAGATGCGTGAGGGCGACTTCCCACTGATTGCCAATGGTGGCGTCAAGGCTCTCGCGTGCTTTCCTCAGAAGTGTGGCAACACGCTCTGGTGCCAAGGAATCAAATTGCTTCTGGAAGCACCACCGCAGCCTGGCTTGCATCTCATCAAGCACGTGATCCATCCAGAGACTGTGCAGGCGCGCCTCGACCGCCTCAGGATGCACGGTCAGGGCAGTTTGGAAAAGCGCTTCCCGGTCGTGGCGATCCTGATCGGCGGCCCAGCGCAGCAGCAAGGCATTGGCTAAAGGCTCCGGGCGAGGCTGCGGAAGGACTTCATCAAGAACATGCCGTCGCTCGCCGCCAAAAATGGCCGACCGGCGCGGAAGCGCGACATCGACGTGCGTCAGCAGTCGCTTCCATTCCGTGTTGGGTACCGGGCCGGCGAGGGCGGCGAACGCCACCAGCCTCCGTTCCAAATCGGTCTGCGCCTTGTCCCACCATCGCTCGACCCGCCTCGCGATAGTGGCTGCGGGATCCGGACCCAGCAAGACGTAGAGCGGACGGCCGTCGGCACGATCAACAGCTTCGTCGGTTGCATCCGGCGCGATCTCGCGCAAAGCCGCCTTGTTCAGTTCCTCAAGGCGCACGCCCTCGGATTTCGCGGCATCGATCCGGTCCCGTACTGCTTTGTCCAGATCGCCGGGCCGCGTGAGCGGCGTCTGATCAATAAGTAAGATGCGAAGGTAGCACCGGCGTTGGAGAAGCAAGTCGATTTTGGGCCACAAGCCCATCGCAATTTGGCGCGCCGCCTCATCGATCAGAACCGCCGTCTTGCGCCGAAAATGCGTGTTTCTTACCGAACGCAGATCGGCGGCCGGGTCAAGCCAGCCGACATCCCACCCATTGGTCCGCAACTGGTTGAGCCATTCCAGCGCCAGCCGGGTCTTGCCGACACCATGCGGCCCCTCGAGCGTCGTCCATATCGGCCCATCGCCGGATGCCAAGCCTGCGAACCGCCGGAGCGTTGACAGCTCGTCCTGCCGGCCATGGAAATGTCGGCCTTCAAATTGCGGGTCATCGGGATCAACATCCTTACGGAACAGTTTCAGATCGAGAATGTCGGGCGGCTCCGGCCAGACATAGTCGATAATCGGTCGGCGCCCGATCACGTCCCCGCCAGCGAGGAGGAGTGTGACCTGAATGGCGAATGTTGCCGCCCCAAATGCGGCCAGCACGAGCGGTGACCCGAGTCCATTATCTTCGGGATTGGCTCCGAACAGATTTTCAATCAACGGCAATGGCCAAGCAAGCCAGATGCGGAGGGACTCTATGTGCGCCGGTTCCATCTGGTTCGCGAACGCGACGACACCGGCGCCGGCAACAATGCCGAGCGTTATGCCGGCGGCGCCGGCTTTCGCCCAGACCCGGATCCTACGGTTTGCCACGCCCATACCATCTATAGAAATGACAGAGCTTTTTGAATTGAACTCCCGTTATCTGCAACTATTTTCCGCAAGGTTCCGACAAGCACGTTTCACCGGCGGCGGGGCGCATGTAGGACGACCCAGAGCGCTTACAGAGCACCACATCGCCCTTGCCCGGGACCTGCTGGCCTCGCGGAAGGAAACCCGGGCCGGGGTCGCGGCGGCATTTGCGGTGGACGTGAAGTGGCCGTAGGACCGGCATGCACATGTGCATGCCGGTCCGGGTACTTGTCGAGAATACCGGCATGCAGCAAGCTGCATGCCCTACGTGCTGAAACGCCGCGCCAACTCTTCGACAACAAGCGGGGCTCGCACTAGGCTCCTGCACCCGCTGTCATCGCGCACAACACCAGTAACCCGCTGGACTCACCCACCTGCCCGGGATTTTGCCCCTGTTACTTGAGCTGCGTTTAAGTGCATGATATCGTTCGTTTTATGGGCGAGGAAAAAGCGGACGGGAAACCGGGCATTGCGGTGGCGGACGGGGGCGGGGGCATCGGCCTGATGGCGCCGATGGTTGTCGGCGGCAGCGCGGGGCGGTGCGCGGCGCCGACAGGTCGCGCCATTGACCTGGCGGCTGGATCGGGCGGACTTCGCAGAAGGCTGCCGGAAGGGGCCCTGCAGGCGCGTCCCGGCCTCGTGCGGGCAGGCGCTGCATGAGGCTGCTTGCCTGCTCGACCGCCCCCGCCGGGTACAGCCGCTGGTATGTGGCGCTGGCGGCGCTGTGCGTGCATCTGTCCATCGGGCAGGTTTATGCGTTCTCGGTTTTCAACCTGCCGCTGACCCGGCTGGTCGGGGTGTCCGCGCCCGCGGCGGCGGACTGGTCGCTGGCCGCGGTGAGCTGGATCTTCAGCGTCGCCATCGCGGTGCTGGGGCTTACCGCCGCCTTTGCCGGGCGCTGGCTCGCGGTGCTGGGGCCGCGGCGGACGGTGCTGCTTGCCGCCTTGTGCTTCGGCGGCGGCTTCTGGGTTTCCGGGCTGGGGATCTGGCTGCACAGCCTGCCGCTGACCATTCTCGGCTATGGCGTGCTCGGCGGCGTCGGGCTGGGGCTCGGCTATATCACCCCGGTGGGGACGCTGATGCGCTGGTTTCCCGACCGGCCCGGGCTGGCCGCGGGCCTGGCGATCATGGGGTTCGGCGGCGGCGCGATCATCGGCGCGCCGCTGGCGGTGGCGCTGATGGACGCCTTCGCCAGCGCCACCAGCACCGGCGTGCTGCCGGCCTTCCTCACCATGGGGACGCTGTATCTGGGCGTGATGGCGCTGGGAGCGGTCCTCCTGCGGGAACCTGCGACCGGGGCCGCGGCAACCGCAGGCGCGGCCGGCACCCTCACCGCCGGGCAGGCGATGCGGACGCGCGCCTTCTACCTTCTGTGGGCCATGCTGTGTCTGAACGTCACCGCCGGCATCGGCGTCATCAGCCAGGCCGCGCCGATGCTCCAGGAGATGTTTCCGGCCGGCGTCACGCCCGGCGTGGCGGCGACGTTGATCGGGGTGCTCAGCGTCGCGAACATGATCGGGCGGTTCGGGTGGTCGGCGGTGTCGGACCGGCTCGGCCGGCGCGCCACCTTCACCACCTTCTTCGCGCTGGGGATCGGCATGTACCTGGCGATCCCGACCTTGGGGGCGGGAAGCCTGTGGCTGACCATGATCTGTCTGGTGGTCATTCTGTCGATGTATGGCGGCGGCTTCGCCACCATGCCGGCCTATGTGAAGGACGTGTTCGGGATGACCAATCTGGGCGCCATCTACGGGCGGGTGCTCACCGCCTGGTCGGTTGCCGGCGTGCTGGGGCCGGTGCTGGTGAGCTCCCTGCGCGAGATCCAGCTGGCCCGCGGGGTGCCGCCGATCCAGGCCTACAACGTGACCTTGCTGGTCATGGCCGGCCTGCTGGCGGCGGGGCTGGTGTGTTCGCGGCTGATGCGCCCGGAGTTACCGGACGGACCGCGGGGATAACGCGAGGCCGGCGATTTGTGCCCTGACGGTTCGGGGGCCGGGGGCGCGGCTGCGGTGGACCTGCACCCGCTCCCGGAAATCGAGGCCGGTGGCGTCGCCATGGCTGCCATTGCCCGGTCCGGCCTCCAGCTGGTTATCGTTCCCTTTACGTTCTTTCCTGATAATGGGGAGAGCCTTTCGGCGGGTAGTCGAGGATATCTTCCAGTCGCTCCCGTTCCGCGATATAATAATCGTAGAAGCCGGGCGATATCTCTGGAGACCGGTATTGAAGCTCAATTGTCCCCGATTGCACCAGACGATAAGGAAAAGCCGCCGCCTCCTCATAATAATCGGCCAGATTGCGAATGGTTGGCGCACTGAACAGGAATTGTCCCTGACGGTCATCGCCCGTTATTTCGACTATTTCAATTGCCGTATTCGGGTATCGCCAGCGCAACGGATCATTGCCGTTCCACAACGACAGCGCCTCTCCCTGCCGAGCGGCTTCCACCACCTGAGCATCCGGGATCGAGTCGAGCGGGGGCAGCGACAGGCGATCGAAAATCTCCTTCAGTTGGAGCGCCGCCTCGATGCCGACATTGCCGCGCAAAGCCACCGGCACCTCCCGCAAGTCGAGCGTCAGCGCTGCCCGCTGCAACAGGCTGTCCACCGTTTGTTCCATTGCAAGACGGTCATCCGCGGAGAGGTCGGTTGCGGATCGAGAAAAGATAATCAGAGCGTGGGCGCGATTGACGCTTTCGAGAAACCCTTCGAATGTCGCAAGGGGCGTCGAGGTGTCCACGGGCCGAAGGCGCTCTTGAATCGTCGGCCTGATCTGGTCTGGCCTGCCGTCGCCAAACATCGTCTCGTAGGCGCCGGCAGGGGCGTCACCCATTGCCGGCAGCTGCCGCACCTGACGGTAGAATCTATACAGATTTTCGACGCTATAAGCGGATACCAAAAATTCGCCGAAGCCGGGGCTTCGCTCGACACGGGATAGTGTGATCGCAGTATCCGGTATCCGCCATCGGGTAAGATCGGACTCCGCCACCTCCCTGTCGCCGGGGATTTCGCCCGCGTTCGGCAGGTCGATACGACTCAAGATTTCCCTCAGCAGCACCACCCTGCGCACGCGGGTCCCCCAGGTGTTGCCGTCGACGGTCGTGCTGAAATCCATGACCGCGGTCGCGCGCAGGATGGCCTGCTGATCGGGTTCACCACGGAGCAGCCCGGCGATGGCAGCGTCGGCCGCCGAAAGAAAAGTCTGCAGCGTATCGCGCGGGCTCGACGTATCAGGCGGGCGAAGCGGAAAGTCCTGCGGCTCTGAAATTGGAACCTCTGCAGACTGCGCTGAAACCCCTGGCGAAAGAAACGCCGGAAGGACCAGAAAAGCCAAAAGAATAAACGCTGTCCGTATGCCGCCACACATGCCACAGCACTCCCTTCTTGGCTCGGGGTCCGTTCGCACCCAAGCCCTGCCGATTCCGATTTAGCCGATCATGAATGGAGACGTTCGCCTAAGAAAGAAATCTGAACGGTCCCTTCGCCGATCGTAAAGATGACGAACCCGTCCCTCGATACGACCAGGGGCCTTCCCGCGGAAAACCTAGACCGGCCGGGAACGCCGACAAGCGCCTACGTCGGCACTCCGCACCAGCCGGTGCACCCCCGATTCGGCCTTCAGCCAGCCATAGGCGTTGTGGCCCTTGATGGTGACGGCGCCGGGCCGCGCCGACCACCGCTCCGACAAGGACAAGAGCGTCGGCGAGCAATACGGCTCCGCCCATCCGGTGCGGCTGATCGAGGGCGGCCGGCTGGCCCGGCTGTTCGGCATGACCGAGATCATCGTCAACTCGCTGCACGGCCAGGGGATCGACCGGCCGGCCAGCCGCCTGGCGGTCGAGGCGGTGCACGTCATCGACGCCGTGGCCCTGGCGCTGGGCGTGGCGCCCTCGGCGACGCGGCCCGCGCCCACGCCGCCGGGGCAAGACCCCTGCCCTGACAGAGGGCGATCCCCATCGCCGCTCCGTGCGGCCGGGACGTCGGCCATGCCCATGGGCCTGTGATCCAGCGGCGGAACGCCGGCGGCATCCAACATTCAGGAAACAATCTCCAAATCACCCAGAAACTCCGATCCCGGGTCTACGCCGGTCACCAGTAGCCGGTCGCGGGCGCGGGTGCAGGCGACATAGAGCAGATGCCGTTCCGTATTGTACACATCCTCAAGGTCGGATTCATCCGAGATCGACTCGATCCTCTCTTCCAGCGGTAGCACCTCCTCGTCGCAGGCCATGACGGCAACGGCGCGGAATTCCAGGCCCTTGGCCAGATGCATGGTGCTGACGGAAACGCTGCCCGGCGTCGTCTCGACGTCCCCGCCCAGAACCAGATACGGCGCCCCGCTTCCCTCTGCCGCATTCCGTGCCCGCTCCAGCTCCGCTTCGGAGCGCACGAAGACGCCGATTTCGTGCGGCAGGAACCCCTCGCCGAGCAACCCGGCGATCCAGTCCCTGACCGCCGCTTGCTCCGCGCCGGCATGGTCGCAGAGCAAAACCACCGGCGGCGGTCCGTTGAACACGGAAACGGTGCCCTTGCGGCTTTCCTCGATGCCGTCGACATCGGCCAGCGAGAAGGGCAGGAGACGGTCGGCCTCGGTCCTGATCTGATGCGAGGTGCGGTAGTTGATCCGCAGGGTGTGGGAACGGCCCCGAATATCGATCCCCAGCGCTTTCCACGAAAACGGCGTCTGGAAGATGCGCTGCCCGAGGTCGCCGGCGAAGAACAGCCCGTCCGGGCGATGCGACCCGAGAGCGCCGAGAAAGCGCATGACGGCAACGCCCATATCCTGCGCCTCGTCGACCACGGCAAAATCGAACGGGCGCGCGCCGCCCTGTTCCAGATCGGCCGTCAAACGGGCAAGAATATCGGCCCAGGTCAGAAGCCCGGCTTCATCGAGCCCGGCCCGCACCTGCGCAAAGATCGACCACAGCAGCTCCCGCTGCCTGCCGCCGATGCGCGTCTTGCGGCCCAGTCGCGGCACGTCGCGATAGGCCTCCCAGCTCCTGATCTGCCAGGCATCGACGATGTCGCTCCACTCGCTGAACAGGAAGGCTGCCGAGAAGCGGTGCCCGACGGTCGCCGCCGCGGCCTCGTCCAGCAGCGTGCGGATGACCTCCGGCGAGGCGATCTTCGGCGGACCGTAACGCTCGGTGTACATGCTCTGACCCAGACCCAGGACCGGAGACACGGCAATCCGCTCCATCACGCCGGGCTCATTGCCGGCCAGCCGGGACAGTTTGGTCTTCAGCGCGTTGGCCAGCGTGGCCGAAAACGTCGTCAGCAGAATGCGTGCATCCGCATGCCGGCGCGCCAGATGCACGGCCCGGTGGAGCGCCACGATCGTCTTGCCGGTCCCGGCCGAACCGGAGATGCGGGCCGGGCCGCCATAGTCCCGCTCGACATGGGCCCGCTGGGCCGGATGCAGGAAGACGGTCCATTTCTCCCACGGATAGTCCAGGGCCCGTTCCAGCTCCTCGACATTGGTGAGGACGCGAAAACGCCGCTGCGCATCCGGATGGGCGAACGGATCGGCGGCCGGCGGCGCGGAGGCGGCGGCCGGCCTTTGCAGCTGCCCGTTGACGGCGTAGTCGAGCAGCGCCTCGGCGGCCTCCTCCGGCAGATGCTCGGCGACGTCGAGCACCGTATCGGCCGACGCCTTGCGGACTGCCGGCAGCCAGTCCGGCGGCACGCCGACATCCAGCAGTTCGGCATCGGTCAGTGACAGGAACAAGGGCGGCAGAAAGGCTTCCTGAGGAACGTCGGCGGCGACCGGAAGCGCCTCGACCCGCTCGCGCACCTCGATCAGCTGTGCCGCCCCGGTCTTCGGGTGCGTGTCGATCCGGCGCCGCTCCGCCCAGCGATAGGCATCGTCGTGATGATCGACATAGCAGAGCATCAGGCTGGCAGCGGTCCGATGCACGATGATGCGGATATCCCGGCTGACCCGCACCGACCAGAAATTGGCATCCTTCGCCCGATCCAGCCTGTGGAACTGCATCCCGGGGCCGGCCGGATCGAGCTGCAGATCAAAGGCCGTCGTCTTGACGGCCTTCTGCTCCTGCCCCGTCAATCTGGCCAGGCTGTCCGTAAAGGTATTGGCGATGCGGAACTGCATGGTCTTTCATCCCGTCGGCGAGACGCCGACGCTCCATAAGCGCCATCACCCCGTCGGCGAGACGCCGACGCTCCATAAGCGCCGTCCCGCCGGGAGCGGCGGCGTCCTCGCCGCCGTTTTTTTAGGGAGCGGCGGCGTCCCCGCCGCCGTTTTTTTTACCCCCCGCCGTCCCGCTCCCCTTCCCCTACCGCCTCCCGAAACCCCGCGCTCCCGAAGCGCCAGTCTTCCGCCCGTGTCACGAGCCCCGCCGCCACCGGGTTCTCCTCGATATAATTGAGCGCAGCAAAGAAGTGCCGCTCGTTGCGGATGAACCGGTCGAAATAATCCTTCTGCCAGACGGTTCCGCCGCGGCCGCGGGCCCGGTTGATACGCTTGGCCGACCAGGATTTCCAGCCGCCGATGATTTCGGCGATCGGGAAACCGCCAAATGGCTGGACGAGGGCATGGACATGGTTCGGCATCACAACCCAGGCGAACAGGCGATAACGGACCCTGTCGAAATGCGTCAGAGCGGTTGCGACGGTCTCGGCATGGGCCGGCTCGGCCAGCAGGCAAGACCCGTAACCGGCATCCAGGCAGGCGGCGATGCGCCGCCGCATCTCCGTTGCCGGGCTTCCGGCCAGCCGATCCAGCACGGATTGCGGCAAGGAGTCGGCGAGGCGGAAGGTCACGGCCTGGACGCGCTCCGGCGAGTCGAAATGCGGCAGGTCGCGCGGTTGGTACCAGCCACGATGCGGCCGGGCGCGGTGTCGCGTTTCGTCGGCGAGACGCCGACGCTCCAAGGGTTCGTCGGCGGGACGCCGACGCTCCAAGGTTTCGTCGGCGGGACGCCGACGCTCCAAAGGCGCGTCACCCCGGAGCGGCGGCGTCCCGCCGCCGTAACGCCCCCGAGGCTCGTCACCCCGGAGCGGCGGCGTCCCGCCGCCGTAACGCCCCCGAGGCTCGTCACCCCGGAGCGGCGGC
>JAAAOG010000223.1 GCA_009909005.1 Alphaproteobacteria bacterium
GACGGCCGCCGCCGTTTCGCGCGCGGCGCCCTGGTGCACGACCTGCTGCGCCGGCTGCCGGAGGCGGCGCCGGCAGACCGTCCGGCGCTCGCCGAGCGCGTGCTGTCCCGGGGCGGCATTGCCGATCCGGCGGCCCGCGCCGACCTCCTGGCGGAAGTGGCGGCGGTTCTCGACCATCCGGGCTTCGCGGCGGTCTTCGGGCCGGGCAGCCGGGCGGAGGTGCCGCTGGCCGGGCGGATCGGCGACCGCGTCATTTCCGGCAGCGTCGACCGGCTTGTCGTCGGGACGCGCGAGGTGCTGGTGGTCGATTTCAAGACCAACCGACCCGCCCCGGACACGGTCGAGACGGTGCCCGACCTCTATCTCCGGCAGATGGCCGCCTATCGCGCGCTGCTGCAGGCGATCTACCCCGACCGCGAAATCGGCTGCGCGCTGCTCTGGACCGAGGGCCCGGCGCTGATGCCGCTGCCGCCCGCCCTGCTGGACCGGGCGGCACCCTGACCCGGCCCCTCGGGGTGCGCGATGCCTCCCCCTTGTGCCGCCCCTTGTCCCGCCCCTTATCTAGCGCTACAGCTTTCGGAATGCGCTATTCCAGCGTGCGCCGGAAAGGGAGACGCTCATGAGCATCAAGTCCGTATCGGACAGCAGTTTCGAGTCCGACGTGCTGAACGCGTCGGGTCCGGTTCTCGTCGATTTCTGGGCCGAATGGTGCGGCCCCTGCAAGATGATCGCGCCGGCACTGGAGGACCTGTCCAGCGAGATGGGCGACAAGGTGACCATCGCGAAGGTCAATATCGACGAGAACCCGCTGACTCCGTCGAAGTACGGCGTGCGCGGCATCCCGACGCTGCTGCTCTTCAAGGGCGGCCAGGTCGCCGCCACGAAGATCGGGGCACTGCCCAAGGGCCAGCTCAAGCAGTGGGTCGAATCGGTCCTGTAGGCGGATCGGCGAGAACCGCACCGGCCAGATAGAGGGACCCGCAGATCAGCACGGTCGAGGGCGGCGGCAGGGCCGCGAGGTCATGCAGGGCCGCCGCAACATCGTCCGCGATCCTGACGTCGCCGAGGCCGGCGGCGCGCGCCAGGGTCGCCAGCTCCGCAGGCGGATAGAAGGCACTCTCGCCGCCGAGCGGCACCGTCCGGCAGCTCGCTGCCAGCGGGGCCAGCGGCCCCATAAAGTCCGCCACGCTCTTCCCCGCCGACATGCCGACAATCAGGTGCAGTGGCCCCGCCGCGTGGCGGGAGGCTGCCCAGGCGGCCAGTGCCGCTCCGGCGCTGTCATTGTGCCCGCCGTCGAACCACAGCGTCGCGCCGGGCGGCAGCAGACCGGCCAGCGGCCCCTCCGTTATGGCCTGCAGGCGGCCGGGCCAATCGGGGCGGGCGATGCCGGTCGCGACGTGGTCCTGGGCGATCCGGAACCCCTGTGCCTGCAGCACCGCGGCGAGCATCCGGGCGGTCGCGGCGTTCTCCGCCTGATGGGCGCCGGCCAGGCCCGGCACCGCCGGCAGTGCGGCGCAGGCGGCCGGATCGACCGGCCGCAGGGTCGCGCCGACATCGCGCGCCCGCGCCGCGATCACCGCCCGGACGGTCTCGTCGCGCTGCGGTGCCAGCACGCAGGGCACGCCGGGTTTCAGGATCCCGGCCTTCTCGCCGGCGATTTCGGCCAGCGTCTCGCCCAGGAACTGCATATGGTCATAGGAAATGCGGGTGATCGCCGTCGCCGCCGGCCGATCGACGACGTTGGTCGCATCCAGCCGCCCGCCCAGGCCGGTCTCCAGCAGCAGGATGTCGGCCGGCATCTCGGCGAAGGCGAGGAAGGCGGCGGCCGTCGTCACCTCGAAATAGGTGATGGGCGCGCCCTGATTGGCCGACTCGGTCCGGTCGAGGATGTCGGCCAGGTGGTCGTCGGCGATCAGCCGGCCCGCCAGGCGGATGCGCTCGTTGAAGCGCAGCAGGTGCGGCGACGTATAGACGTGCACCCGATAGCCGGCCGCCTCCAGCATCGCCCGCAGAAAGGCGAGGGTCGAGCCCTTGCCATTGGTGCCGGCGACATGGACGACCGGCGGCAGGCGCCGTTCCGGATGGCCAAGGGCCTGCAGCAGCCGGCGGATTCTCCCGAGCGACAGGTCGATGCGCTTCGGGTGCAGCGCCTGCAGTCGGGCCAGGGCTTCGGTGACGCGGGGTGACGGGTCGCGGGGCACGGTCCGGGCGTTCCTTCTGGCCGGTGGCAGGGTGCGGGAGCAGGTCATGTGGCCAGCGGCTTTACGCGAGCTGCATTCGTCATGGCAAGGCGCTTGACCGGCCTTGAGGCGGTCCCTATATTCCGCGAACTGTTTTCGGGGGTTGGCTGTAGGCGCCGCCGCCTAGACGCACGTCTCGCAGACAGGTTGACTTGTCAGACGGCTCCGCTTATCCAGGGGCCGGTCCACGAAACGCCCCGCCGGCCCTTTTTGGGGATCGCCGGTGGCGTTTTGCTTGGTTCCAGGTCATCCTTGCTCGGATCGAGATCGATGCGCTCGGGCAACCCCGGGTGGACGCCCTGATCGGGTGGTCCGTCGGGGACAGTGTTTTTTTGCGGCAGGCCGCCTGTGGCCGGACGAAGTGGGTGGGAAGCAGAAGTCACAATGCCGACGATCAATCAACTCGTGCGCAAGGGCCGGACGCCGGTCCCGTCGCGCAACAAGGTGCCGGCGATGGAAGGGTGCCCGCAGAAGCGCGGTGTGTGCACCCGGGTCTACACCACCACGCCGAAAAAGCCGAACTCGGCGCTGCGCAAGGTGGCGCGCGTGCGGCTGACCAACGGCTTCGAAGTGACGAGCTACATCCCGGGTGAGGGTCATAACCTGCAGGAACACTCGGTGGTGATGATTCGCGGCGGCCGCGTGAAGGACCTGCCCGGCGTGCGCTACCACATCATTCGCGGCTCTCTCGATACCCAGGGGGTCAAGAACCGAAAGCAGCGGCGCTCGAAGTACGGCGCCAAGCGGCCGAAATAAGGGGGGCGCGGCATGTCTCGGCGGCGGCGCGCGGAAAAGCGCGAGGTGCTCCCCGATCCGAAGTTCGGCGACACCGTGATCAGCAAGTTCGTGAACAATCTGATGTATGACGGCAAGAAATCGGTGGCCGAAAACATCGTCTACGGGGCATTCGACCGGATGCAGGCGCGGGCGAAGGCCGACCCGGTGATGATGTTCCACGAAGCCTTGACGAATGTCCGTCCGCAGGTCGAGGTGCGGTCTCGCCGGGTTGGCGGGGCGACCTATCAGGTGCCGATGGAAGTGCGGGCGGAGCGGTCGCAGGCGCTGGCGATTCGCTGGCTGATCACGGCGGCGCGGAAGCGCTCGGAGAATACCATGGTCGACCGGCTGTCGAACGAACTCCTGGACGCTGCCAATCAGCGTGGCGCCGCCGTCAAGAAGCGGGAAGACACGCATCGCATGGCCGAGGCCAACAAGGCATTTTCGCATTATCGCTGGTAACGGCACGGACCGCAGGATCTCGAAGGCTCAGACGCTATGGCCCGCATTACCCCCGTCGAACGCTATCGCAATATCGGCATCATGGCGCACATCGATGCCGGCAAGACGACGACGACCGAGCGCGTTCTGTTTTACACCGGGCGGTCCTACAAGATCGGCGAGGTGCATGACGGCGCCGCCGTGATGGACTGGATGGAGCAGGAACAGGAGCGCGGCATTACCATCACCTCGGCCGCGACGACCTGCTTCTGGCGCGACCACCGGGTGAACATTATCGACACGCCGGGCCATGTCGACTTCACCATCGAGGTGGAGCGCAGCCTGCGGGTGCTCGACGGCGCCGTGGCGGTGTTCGACAGCGTCGCGGGTGTCGAGCCGCAATCGGAGACGGTCTGGCGCCAGGCCGACAAGTACCACGTGCCGCGCCTGTGCTTCGTCAACAAGATGGACCGGATGGGCGCGAACTTCGATCGATGCGTGCAGATGATGATCGACCGGCTGGGTGCGACGCCGCTGGTGGTCAACATGCCGATCGGGGCGGAGAGCGATTTCGCGGGCGTGGTCGATCTGGTGGAGAACCGGGCGATCCTGTGGAAGGACGAAAAGCTCGGCGCCGAGTTCTATTACGCCGATATACCGGACGATCTGGCCGACAAGGCGGCCGAGCTGCGGCACAAGCTGATCGAGACGGCGGTCGAGCAGGACGACGAGGCCATGGAGGCCTATCTGGAGGGGGAGGAGCCCTCGCCGGAGGTTCTGCGCCGCTGCATCCGCAAGGGCACGGTCGGGCTGGCCTTCGTTCCGGTTCTCAGCGGTTCGGCCTTCAAGAACAAGGGCGTGCAGCCGCTGCTCGACGCGGTGATCGACTATATGCCTTCGCCGAAGGACGTGGCCAGCGTCAAGGGCGTCAAGGTCGACACGGACGAGCCGGATAGCCGGCCGACCGATGACGAGGCCGCCTTTTCCGCGCTTGCGTTCAAAATCATGAGCGACCCCTTTGTCGGCTCGCTGTCCTTCGTGCGGATCTATTCGGGCACGATCCTGAGCGGCAGCTATGTGATGAACTCGGTGAAAAAGCAGCGCGAGCGGATCGGCCGCATGCTGCTGATGCATGCGAATACCCGCGAGGAGATCAAGGAAGCCTGCGCCGGCGACATTGTCGCCCTGGTCGGGCTGAAGGGCACGACCACCGGCGACACGCTGTGCGACCCGCAAAAACCGATCGTGCTGGAGCGCATGGAGTTCCCCGATCCGGTGATTGAGGTGGCCGTCGAGCCGAAGTCGAAGGCCGACCAGGAGAAGATGTCGACCGCGCTGCAGCGCCTGGCGCAGGAGGATCCGTCCTTCCGGGTCAGTGTCGACCAGGAAAGCGGCCAGACGGTGATCAAGGGCATGGGCGAATTGCACCTGGAGATCATCGTCGACCGGATGAAGCGGGAGTTCAAGGTCGACGCCAATGTCGGCGCGCCGCAGGTGGCCTATCGCGAGACCATCACGCAGCGCAGCGAGATCGACTACACCCACAAGAAGCAGACCGGCGGGTCCGGTCAGTTCGCGCGCATCAAGGTGACGTTCGAACCGCAGGAACCGGGTGCCGGCTTTGCCTTCGAAAGCAAGATCGTCGGCGGCAATGTGCCGAAGGAATACATCCCGGGCGTCGAAAAGGGCCTGCGGGACTCCTGCGAGTCCGGGGTCATTGCCGGCTTCCCGATGATCGATATGAAGGCGACGCTGATCGACGGCGCCTATCACGACGTCGACTCCTCGGTCATGGCGTTCGAGATCGCAGCGCGGGCCGCCTATCGCGAGGGTGTTCCGAAATGTAAGCCGGTTCTTCTGGAACCGATTATGCGGGTCGAGGTTGTCACGCCGGAAGAGTTCATGGGTGACGTGATCGGCGACCTGAACAGCCGCCGCGGTCAGGTGACCGGAATGGACTCCCGCGGCAATGCGAATGTGGTGTCGGCAATGGTGCCGCTTGCGAATATGTTCGGCTATGTCAACAATCTGCGGTCAATGTCGCAGGGTCGGGCCCAGTACACCATGTTCTTCGATCATTACGAGCAGGTTCCGCAGGCGATTGCAGAAGAGGTTCGGGCCAGCCTTGCGTAAGCGGCAAGGATAACGTCTTCTGAGCGTGGCTTGGGGTCCAGGAACGGGGCAAGAAAGAAATGGCTAAGGCAAAGTTCGATCGCACCAAACCGCACTGCAATATCGGCACGGTCGGGCACGTCGACCATGGCAAGACCACCCTGACGGCCGCCATCACCAAGGTGCTGGCCGAAGCGGGCGGAGCCACGTTTACGGCGTACGACCAGATCGACAAGGCACCCGAGGAAAAGGCGCGCGGCATCACGATTTCGACCGCGCACGTCGAGTATGAGACCGCCAACCGCCACTATGCCCATGTCGATTGCCCCGGCCACGCCGACTATGTGAAGAACATGATCACCGGCGCGGCGCAGATGGATGGCGCCATCCTGGTGGTCTCGGCGGCCGACGGCCCGATGCCGCAGACCCGTGAGCACATTCTGCTCGCCCGTCAGGTCGGCGTTCCGGCGATTGTCGTCTATATGAACAAGGTCGACCAGGTCGACGACGAGGAGTTGCTTGAACTCGTCGAGCTGGAACTGCGCGAGCTGCTGGCCTCGTACGACTTCCCCGGCGACGATATCCCGATCATCAAGGGGTCGGCCCTGGTGGCGCTGGAGGACGGCGACCCGAAAATGGGCCGCGAGACCATCCTGGAACTGATGCAGGCGGTCGACGATTACATCCCGCAGCCGGACCGGCCGAAGGACCTGGCGTTCCTGATGCCGATCGAGGACGTGTTCTCGATCTCCGGTCGCGGCACCGTGGTCACCGGCCGTGTCGAGCGTGGCATCATCAAGGTGGGCGACGAAGTGGAGATCGTCGGGATCAAGCCGACCGTCAAGACGGTCTGCACCGGCGTGGAGATGTTCCGGAAGCTGCTCGACCAGGGGGAAGCCGGCGACAATATCGGCGCACTGCTTCGCGGCACGAAGCGGGACGACGTGGAGCGGGGTCAGGTGCTCGCCAAGCCGAAGAGCATCACCCCGCACACCAAGTTCACGGCCGAGGCCTATATTCTGACCAAGGAGGAGGGCGGCCGGCACACGCCGTTCTTCACGAACTATCGTCCGCAGTTCTATTTCCGCACCACCGACGTAACCGGTGTCGTGCACTTGCCGGAAGGCACGGAAATGGTGATGCCGGGCGACAATGCGACGATGACCGTCGAGCTGATCGCGCCGATCGCCATGGACGAGGGTCTGCGCTTCGCCATTCGCGAAGGCGGCCGCACCGTCGGTGCCGGCGTGGTGGCGCAGATCATCGAGTAACGGCCCGCCCGTGCGGGCCCGCTGGTGAGGAGAAGGACCGGGGATCGGGGCGGCCGGCAGAAGCCGTCCCGCATCTGGACGGGAAGCGGCTGTCGCCCTCCTTTCCGGGGGCGATACTCCGCAGCCTATGACCGGGCGGCCTGTAATGGGGCTGCCTGTAGCGGGTGAGAGCCCGGACAGATAGAAAGAAGACAAGAAAGAACCATGGATAACCGCAACATCCGCATTCGCTTGAAGGCATTCGACCATCGGGTTCTCGACCAGTCGACAAGCGAAATCGTGAATACGGCGAAGCGGACCGGCGCGCAGGTGCGCGGACCGATCCCCCTGCCGACCCGGACAGAGCGGTACACGGTTCTCCGCTCGCCGCATATCGACAAGAAATCGCGCGACCAGTTCGAGATCCGGACGCACAAGCGGCTGCTCGACATCGTCGACCCGACGCCGCAGACCGTGGATGCGCTGATGAAGCTCGACCTGGCCGCCGGTGTCGATGTCGAGATCAAGCTGTAGTCGCGTCCGTACTCATAAGGAACACGAAGCCATGCGTGCCGGTGTGATCGCCCGCAAGGTCGGCATGACCCGCCTGTTCGATGAGCAGGGCGGCCATGTGCCGGTGACTGTCCTGCAGCTCGACGGCTGCCAGGTCGTGGCCCAGCGGACGCTGGAGCGCGACGGCTATGTGGCGCTGCAGCTGGGGGCCGGCCGGACCAAGACCAAGAATGTGACGCGCCCCCTGCGCGGCCATTATGCCGCCGCGCGGGTCGAACCGAAGGCGGTCCTGCACGAATTCCGCGTCGACGACGACGGGCTGCTGGAGGTCGGCGACGAGCTGACGGCCGAGCATTTCGTCGCCGGGCAGCGGGTCGACGTGGTCGGCACGTCGAAGGGCAAGGGCTTCGCCGGCGCGATGAAGCGCCACAATTTCGCCGGGCTGCGGGCCAGCCATGGCATTTCGATCAGCCACCGGGCGCATGGCTCCACCGGTCAGAACCAGGACCCGGGCAAGGTCTGGAAGGGCAAGAAGATGGCCGGCCAGCTCGGCAATGAGCGGGTGACCATCCAGAACCTGTCGATCGTCTCGACCGATGTCGAACGCGGGCTGATCCTCGTCCGCGGCGCCGTCCCCGGCGCCAACGGCACCTGGGTGATGCTGCGGGACGCGGTGAAGAAAAAATTGCCGGATGGCGCGCCGCGTCCGGGCGGTGTGCGCAAACCGGCGGCGACGCCCGGCGCTGAAACGGGCTCTGCAGCGCCCGATGAGGCGTCGGCGGCTCCCGCGAGCGAGGATGCCGGGCCCGCGCCCGAGAGCGGCGGCGAGAGCACGCCGGCATCGTCCGGCGAGACCGGCCAGAGCGAAGGACAGGGCTGAGGCCATGAAAGTGACGGTGAAGACGCTGGGCAATGAGGATGCCGGGGAGATCGAGCTGGCCGATACGGTGTTCGGCCTCGACCCCCGCAGCGACCTCCTGCATCGGACGGTGCAGTGGCAGCTCGCCAAGCGGCGCAGCGGCAACCACAAGACGAAGAGCATCAGCGAGGTGAGCGGCACCGGCAAGAAGCCCTTCAAACAGAAGGGGACCGGCCGGGCCCGCCAGGGCTCGCAACGCGCGCCGCAGTTCCGGGGCGGGGCGGTCGTCTTCGGCCCCGTCGTGCGCGACCATGGCTTCGACCTGCCGAAAAAGGTGCGCAAGCTGGCGCTGAAGCACGCGCTGTCCAGCAAGATGGCCGACGGCAAGCTGATCATTCTCGACGAGGCGCGGACCGAGACGCACAAGACGGCGGCGGTGCGCGGCCAGCTGGAAGGCCTCGGCCTGGGCTCGGCGCTGATCATCGACGGCGAAACGCTCGACGGCAATTTCACCCTGGCGACCCGCAACCTGCCGGGCGTGCATGTGCTGCCGCAGCAGGGCGCCAATGTGTACGACATTCTGCGC
>JAAAOG010000222.1 GCA_009909005.1 Alphaproteobacteria bacterium
GCGCGGCTGACTTTGCCGCACCTGGCCATTCTGCTGGTTGCCATCGCGGTCCTGTTCGCGGCCGGCGCGCCGGTCCGGGCCCAGGAGGCGGACGCCGGCGGCGGCTTCGACATCACCGCCATCGAACCGCCGCCTCTCGCCTCCCGCGCGGATTTCATTGCCGCCATGAGCGCACGGCGCAACGAATCCGCCGACATGCTGGGCTGGCGCTTCGACCGCATGCAGCGCCTGGTCGGCAATGGCGATCTCTGGCGGGAAAAGGAAATCGCCGCCTTCCTGCTGACGCCGCGGGAAATTTTCGCGCTCGATCGCAATCGCTCGCGGGCCTATGACCACGCCTATCTCGACATTGGCTGGGGCGTGACGATTTCCGGCCCGCATATCGTCGGGCGCATGACCTCGGCGCTCGACCTGCAGCCGGGCGACCGGGTACTGGAGATCGGCACCGGCTCCGGCTATCAGGCGGCCATCCTGTCCTATCTGACCGACGAGGTCTATTCGATCGAGATCATCGAGCCGCTGGCCGAGCGGACGGCCGGCACCTATGCCGAGCTGGCGGCCAACGGCTATCCCGAATACGGCAATATCCGCACCATGGCGGCCGACGGCTATCACGGCTGGCCGGAGCACGCGCCCTATGACGGCATCATCGTCACCGCCGCCATCGATCACATCCCGCCGCCGCTGCTGCAGCAGATGGCGCTTGGCGGCCGCATGGTGATCCCGGTCGGGCCGCTCGGCGCGCAGACGCTGCTGCGGGTATCCAAGGAAGAGGACGCGGACGGCCTGGTGACCATCAGCCGCGAGGACGTCTACCAGGGCCGCCGGACGGTCAGCTTCGTGCCCTTCACGCGCGAAGGCGGCGGCGTGTGGAGCCGGCCCTGAAGACCCATATGACAATGCGGGTTACCGGCCGGTGCAATGAGGGCGGGTCACCCACCGGTGTAATTGGGACGGACGGATTTGACGACTGACACGGCCCGGGGCGGTCAGGCTGCCGTCCCCCCCAGCTTCTTCATCGCGGTGGCGCTCGTCTCGGGCGCCATCATTGCGTTCCAGATCGCCACCATGCGGGTGTTTTCGATCGCCAGCTGGGCGCATTTCGGCTCGCTGGTGGTCAGCATCGCCATGTTCGGCTTCGGCGTGGTCAGCGCCGTGATGACCATCGGCAAGGCGCATTTCGAGCGCCGCTGGTCGTTCTGGGTGACGGTCTCACTGCTGGCCTTCGGGCCGCTGATGGCGCTGGCCAACAGCCTGGCCCAGATGGTGCCGTTCAACCCGATCTTCCTGACGTCCGACCCGGCCCAGAAATGGTGGCTGCTCAGCCTCTTCGTCATTTACTTCCTGCCGTTCCTGCCGGGGGCGCTGTTCCTGGGGCTGGTCTTCCTGCGCGGCCGCGACGTCTTCGGCAAGGTCTATTTCGCCAATATGTCGGGCTCCGGCCTGGGCGGGCTGGTCTTTCTGCTGGCCATGTATGTGGTGCTGCCGGACCGCCTGCTGCTGGTGCCGCTGGCCATGTGGTTCGCCGGCGCGGCCTTGTGGGCGGCCGGCGGCGCCAGCCGGCTGCGCTTTTCCTGGCTGCTGGGTGCGGCGGTGCTGGCGGTCGCCTGCAATCTCGCCTTCACCCAGATCAACATCTCGCCCTTCAAGGGCGTCAGCTATGCCCGCGCCTTCCCGGATTCGGAGCGGGTGTATCACGAGGCCGGGCCGCTCGGCCTCGTCGAGGTCTATCAGAGCAGCTATTTCCATTTCGCGCCCGGCCTTAGCGATATGGCGGCGCTGAACCTGACCGATATGCCCACCGAGGCCTATCTCGGCATGTATTTCGACGGCAGCGGCCCGGTCGGCATCATGCGGGAGCTGCCGGAAAGCCAGACCGGCTATTTCCGTTTCCTGCCGATGGCCATGCCCTATGCCTTGCGCGAAAACCCGAATGTCTTCGTCGTGCAGCTGGGCGGCGGCATCTCGACCATGGTCGCCCTGGCCCAGGGTGCCGGGCGGGTCACGGTCGCCGAGAGCAACCCCATGGTGCTGGAAGCGCTGGGCGACGATCCGGCCTTGCGCGACTGGACCGGCGACCTGCTGAACGACCCGCGCCTGGCCGTCATTCCCTATGACGGCCGGCTGTACGCGGCACAGGCGGCCGGGACGTACGACATCATCGATTTCAGCCTGCCCGATTCCACCGGCCTGTCGAGCCCCGGCGGCAGCCAGATCTTCGAGCAGTACGCCTATGCCCGCGAGGCGATGCAGGCGTACATGACGGCGCTGGCCGCGGACGGCATCCTCTCGGTCACCATCTGGAACCGCGAGAACCCGCCCCGCGCCGTGCCGAAGCTGTTCGCCACGATGATCGAGGCGGCGCGCGGCCTGCACCCGGACGGCATCGAAGACCATTTCTTCATCCACCACACCTATCTGTCGACGGTGACGGTGCTGTACGCGCGTGCCGGCTTCACGGCGGAAGAGGTGGCGCAGCTCGACCGGCTGTCGCGCGGCATGGCCTTCGACGTGCTGTACCGCCCGGGCATGACCTATGAGGGCGACAGCGGCGAGGCGGTGTTCGCCGCCTTTCGCGACCTGTTCTTCGCGCCGGCGCGGGTGACGGCGGAGGGCCATGATGTCGACATGTCGGCCGGCAATCTGTACCGGTTGATGCTCGACCACATGATCCGCGGCGAGCTGGAGACGGTGCGCGATCAGTACGTCTTCGACGTCCGGCCCCTGACCAACGACCACCCGTACTTCGCCGGATACATCAAGGTGGCCGACCTGCCGGCTTTTTCCGGCATGCTCGACGCCGTGTCGGACCAATGGGGTTATCTGCTGCTCTGGGCGACGCTCGGGCTCGCCTCGGTTTTCGGCCTGGTGCTGCTGACCATACCCATGGTCTTCGGCTGGCGCACGATCTTCGCCCGCCAGCCCGGCAAGCCCGGCATCATCCTGTACTTCCTGGGGCTGGGGCTGGGTTACATCGTCGTCGAGATCGGCCTGATCAGCAAGTTCATGATCGCCCTGGCCAACCCGACGATCTCCGCCTCGGTACTGATCACCGGCATGCTGGTGTTCTCCGGCGTCGGCAGCTTCTTCTCCGGGCGCTTTCTCGACGATTGCCGCCGCTTCATGCCGCGGATCTTCGTCGCCATCGCCACCCTGATCGTTGTGTACGCCCTGGCGCTGGACCCGGTCCTGGAGATGATCGGCGCCTGGCCGTACGCGCTCCGGATCGTCGCCTGTCTGTTGCTGCTGCTGCCGCCGGCCTTCCTGATGGGCTTCCCCTTCGCCACCGGCATGGCCATGCTGTCCCGGCTGGGCAAGGAGCATTTCTTCCTTTGGGCCTGGGGAATCAACGGCTCGTTCTCGGTGGTCGGCGCGGTGCTGGTGCCGATCGTCGGCGTCGTCTTCGGCCTCTCCACGGTCCTGCTGATCGCCGCCGCCTGCTATCTGATGTGCCTGCCGGCCTTCTTCGCCCTGCTCCAGCCCAAGGCGGAGACGGCCGGCAGCGGCACCGGCCAACCCGCCCTGCAGGCGGGCGCGGGGGAATAGCGCCGGGCCGGCAACCCGCCGGGGCGGGTCGTGCCTTTCGGCCTCATCAGGGCCGGAGGCCGCGGGCTTCGAAAGCCCGGCGGGCGCCTGTGTGGAACGGCGCGGTCAGACCGTCCCGCGCCATATGCGCGGCGGTCAGGTCGCGCAGCGCCGGGTGCTGGCCACGGAAGGCGTCGGGATTGTCGAGGATAACGTCCACCAACGCCGCGACCAGGGCCTCGTCAACCGCGCGGGTGGTGGTAAGGACGGCGACGGGCCCGATGGTGGCCACCGGTTCCGGCACGGCCGGGTAGAAATCCCCCGGGATGGTCGTCGGGATGAGGACCGGGTTGCCGGTCAGCAACGCCTCGATAGCCGGCCCGGCGATCGGCACCAGCACGGTCGGACAGGCCTCCAGCGCCCGATGGATGGTGCCGCTGGGATGGCCGGCGACGAAGGCGACAAGATCGACGCGGTCGCCGCACAGGGCCGTCATCTGCTCGCCGAAAGGGATGGCCAGGACCTGCGTGAACGCTTCGTCGATCGTCCAGCCTTCGGCATGCAGAACCAGTTCGAGAAGCAGCCGGGTGTCCGTCCCCTCCGGTCCGAGATTGATGCGGTGACCCGGCAAATCGCCAAAAGCCTCGATACCGGCATCGGCGCGGGCAATCAGGGTCAGCGGCTCGGAATGCAGCGCCAGGACGGTCCGCAAGGCGTCGTGCGGCCCCATGCCGGCGAATTCTCCCAGGCCGTGCCACGCATTATGCTGCCGGTCGGAGCGGGCAATGCCGAAGGTGAGATCCCCCATGCTGAGGCGCACCAGGTTTTCCATCGACCCGCCGGTGCTCTCCACCAGCGCCGGCGACAGCAGCGCGCCTCCATGATCCTCGGCGATGCGGGCAATCGCCCCGGCCACCGGGAAGTAGAGCCCGGAGACGCCGCCGGCGCCGATGATCACCGGCGTTTCGGGCGGGTCCCAGGGCTGCAGCCCGGCCGCGGCCGCGCCCGCCGGCTCCGGCTCCTGCGCCGCCGCCGGCCCGGCGCCGAGCGTCGCGAGGCCCCACAGAACGGCCAGGGCAAGAACCAGCCGGGCGGGCGACTTACTCACGACCGCCCCCCCGAAAACGGGCATCGGGGCGCTGCACCCAGTTCTCCTGGCCCTGCCGCAGGGTCCAGGCGACCAGGTTCTTCATCACCTCGCCCAGCGCCTCGTCGAAGGCCTGGATGATCGGCGCGATCGTGTTGGAGGCGACCGCGCGGCGATCCTCGAAATTGCGGCCGGCGATGATCACCCGCTGCGGCGTCTGCACCAGCTTGGCGTTGACCCGCACGAAGACGGTGGGCGCCCTTGTGTCGTCCTCGGTATAGCCCTCGGCATAGACCGCCTGGAACTCGCGCAGCTCGGTCTTCAGGACATAGTCGGCCCGCAGGCCGATCGATTCCCGGCCGATCGAGACGATCCTGTCGGCGTTCTCGAAGCTTTCGACCAGCAGGGTCTGCACCATCTCCGGCGCCCGGGTCGACCAGACGACATCGGCGTAATAGTCGAGTTCGGTCGGCGCCCGCAGCAGGGCGATGCGGGCGGTGTCGAGCCCGGCGGAGGCCACCGGCTCCTCGACCAGCAGCTGCCAGTCGACCCGCGGCAGGTCGGCGGGAAAGGTGCTCTTCGGCGTCAGCACATAGGTTTGCGGCGGGCCGGAAAAGACGGCCGAGGCCAGGGAGCCGCAGCCCCCGGCCAGCAGCAGCGGCGAGAGGGCCGTCCCGGCCCGGATCAGCTGTCGTCGCGTCGGTGTCGCCATGCTCGTTGCTAGTCCAATTCCACGCCGGAAGACGTATCGCCAAGGAGAAACTGCGCGGGATCCCGCTCGAATCGATTGACCAGGCGCGTCAGGCTCTCGGCCAAGCCCCGAAGCTCGCTGGTCATCAGCGTGAATTCATAAAGGCCGGTCTGGGTGAATTCCGCAATCCCCGGCCGCGACTGGCTGAGCAGCGCACTCACCTGAGTGCCGACCGTCCTATAGGTCGCCGCCAGTTGCTGCAAGTCCGTCGCAATGACCTGAACGTCACCGCTGAGCGTCACGAGCTGGTCGGTGGCCGTTTCCAGGCTGGTGTCGAGCCGGTCGCTGAGGCGGGCGACGTCCACCCGCGCCTCCGTCGTGAGCCCTTCGAGACTGACCGCCAGCCCTTCGACCCGCGCCAGCACGGCGGGCAGCCCGGTCCGGTCGTTGCCGAGCACCTGGGTAAGCTCCCGGATTTCGGCCGCCGTCTCGGTCAGCGCGCGGGCGTTCTCCTCCGACAGGAAGTTCTCAGCCCGGTTCAGCACCCGGTTCGCCTGGTCGATCAGGTCGGGCACGCTGGTATACAGGCGTTCCAGCGGCGCCGGCACCGATTCGATCACGGGCGGCGGCTCCCCGGGCGCCCGCACCAGGGGCGGCGCGCTCTCGGAGCCGCCGCTGATCAGGATATAGGCGCCGCCGGCCAGGCCCTGCAGGTCGAGCCGGGCGACATTGTCGGTGACGATCGGCGTGCCGGGCTCCAGCGCCACCCGCACCTCGATCTCCTCCAGGTTCTCCGGGTTGATGCGGATGCTCTCCACCGCACCGACCGGCACGCCGCGATAGCGCACGGCGCTGCCTTCCTGGAGACCGGTGACCGAGCCGCTGAAGAAGATGCGGTACAGGTCCCGCTCCTGCTGCAGGCTGCCGGCACCCAGCCAGACGAGGAAGACCGCAAGGCCCAGCGCCACCAGGAGGACGAAGGCGCCGACGGCGATATAGCTGGCCCGTGTTTCCATGAGGACGCTCGTCCGTGTCCGCGGGGTGTCAGGCGACCGCCGCCGCCTGGCGGGCCGCGCGGCCGCGCGGCCCGTGGAAATACTCCCGAATCCAGGGATGCGGCATGGTCATCAGATTATCCATGGTATCGACGATCACCTGGCGGTCGACCAGCACGGCGATCCGGTCGGTGATCGCCGCCAGGCTGTCCAGGTCGTGCGTCACCATGAAGACCGTCAGATTGAGGCTTTTCTGCAGGTCGAGGATCAGCTGGTCGAAGGCCGCGGCGCCGATCGGGTCGAGCCCCGCCGTCGGCTCGTCGAGGAACAGGATTTCCGGGTCGAGCGCCAGGGCCCGGGCGAGGCCGGCGCGCTTGCGCATGCCGCCCGACAGCTCCGACGGCACCTTGCAGCAGGCATAGGCCGGCAGGCCGACCATGGCGACCTTGACCCGCGCCAGTTCGTCCATCATCCAGCCCGGCAGTGCCGTAAACTCCCGCAGCGGCACTTCGATATTCTGTCCCACCGTCAGGGCCGAGAACAAGGCGCCGTCCTGGAACAGGACTCCCCAGCGGCCGGTCAGCGCCCGGCGCTCGGCCTCGCCCAGCTGGTCGGTCCGCTGCCCCAGCACCTCGATGGTGCCGCCGGCCGGCTTGATCAGACCGATGATCTCTTTCAGCAGCACCGATTTGCCGGTGCCCGAGCCGCCGACCACGCCCAGCACCTCGCCGCGGCGAACATCCAGGTTCAGGTTCTCATGCACCACCTGGGGGCCGAACTGGGTGCGCAGGCCGCGCACCCGGATGGCGATGTCATCGGCCGGTTGGCTCATCGCTCATAAACCCAAAATCGAGAACAGGATCGAAAATATGGCATCGAGGACGATCACAAGGAAAATCGATTCGACCACCGATTTCGTCGTGTGCGCGCCGACGCTCTGGGCGCTGCTCGACACCTTCAGCCCTTCATAGCAGCCGACCATGGCGATGACGACCGCGAAGACCGGCGCCTTGACCAGCCCGACCAGGAGAAGGCTCGGCGTGACGGCTTGTTCCAGCTGGCGGATGAAGGTGCCGAAACCGATATCGAGGACGAAATAGCACATGATGGCGCCGCCGGTGAGCGCAACGATATTGGCCAGGAAGGCCAGGGCCGGCAGAGTCACGGTCAGCGCCAGGACGCGCGGAACCACCAGCACCTCGGCCGGGTCGAGCCCCAGCGTCTCCATGGCGTCGATTTCCTGGTTCACCTTCATCGTACCGATCTGCGCCGTAAAGGCCGAGCCCGAGCGGCCGGCAACGATGATCGCGGTGATCAGCACACCGATCTCGCGCAGGATCGACACGCCGAGCAAATTGACCGTAAACAGTTCGGCGCCGAAGCGCTGCAGCTGCTCCGCGCCCTGATAGGCCAGCACCACGCCGATCAGAAAGGCCAGCAGGCAGACGATCGGGATCGAGTTCAGCCCGGTCATCTCCATGTGATAGACGAACGACGTGAAGCGCAGGCGCTTCGGCTGCGCGGCCGTGCGGGCGATCCGGCTGACCAGCATGCCGAAAAAGGACAGGAGCGAAACGGCCGCCCGGCAGAAGTCGACCGTCGCCACCCCGGCCTGATGGGCGATGGCGACCAGCTTGTTGGGCGCCTCCTCCTCGATCGCCATTTGCGGCCGGTCCTTGCCGACCGTGTCGAGCAGCGGCCCGTGCGAGGGACTGGCATTGACGGTCCGCACCTCGAGCCCGTGCTGTTCAAGGCGCCGGGCGGTGCGCACGATCAGCCAGGCGCCGGCGGTGTCCAGACGCTCCAGCCCGCCCAGATCGATGGTCGCCCGGCGCAGCGCCGGCGCGGGCTCCAGCGCCCCCAGCTCCGCCTCCAGGGCGACGATCGCCGGGATATCCCAGCGCCCGCCGAGCGTCAGCGCCAGGGTCTCGCCGCTTTCGTCCGCGGTGATCCAGCCGCCTTCGGCCTCGCGGCGGAACAGGGTGGTGGCGTGGTCCATGGTCTCAGACGGCATGGCGGGGTTCGGAGCGGCGGCGGGCCGCGGCGATTGCGATCGGGCCGGGAATGGTTAGGATGCCGGCACAGCCGCATGCCCTGGGGGAGAGACCGAGACATGGATATCCGCGACCATATCCGCACCATTCCCGATTTCCCGAAACCGGGCATCCTGTTCTACGACATCTCGACACTGCTCGCGCATCCGAAAGCCTGGCGGGTGACGGTCGACCGGCTGGCCGAGGCGGTGCGCCCTTTCGCGCCGACCATGCTGGTCGGCATCGAATCGCGCGGTTTCCTGACGGCGGCACCCCTGGCGCTGGAGCTCGGCTGCGGCTTCGTCATGGTGCGCAAGCCGGGGAAGCTGCCGGGCGACACCAT
>JAAAOG010000193.1 GCA_009909005.1 Alphaproteobacteria bacterium
GAGATCCCCAGAATCGTTCGTTCGGCGGGTTGACCATCGATCATCCATTGTCCTGCCCCAACCCCGACGAGCGTGAGGTGCCCGAAACCCTCTCTATTGAATTCCGGGTGCGGGTCAAGATAGCGTGGCCATGGATAGTCGTCCGGTTGCAGAAGATCCCAGGAGGCTTGCTCGATCAGGCTGCCTTCCAGGAGAATTGTGGTCACATTGGTTGACATGATTTCCTCCGTGCTCTGTCAACGTGGAAAAGCGATAACGTGCATATCCACGACGTGGCTTGCCTCGATAGTCCATGCGACTTCCAATCGCCTTAAACCCGCCAGTCCGAACCAAAACGTGTTCGGCGCTAGTTTTCCTGACGAAGCATAGATGTCGTAGTATAGTTTGTCCGCCTCGCGGCTGAGCTCATCATAGCCAAGTTCTTCCATTAAGGATTCGACAGCGGCGACAGTGTTATCGTTGCCTAATCTTGCCCACAGATAGCGCTCTATCGCTTCGTTGCTTGTGATCAGTCCCCAGGTGAAATCGACCTCTCCTGCAAGCAGCTCTTCGGGTATTGTCGTCGCTGTTATGTTTCGATGATAGATCTCACCATCACGGCCATAAAGGCTGACCCGCCAGGAGATCGCCAGACGTGGCGTACATCGTAAATTGAACTGAGCTGACCTTGGCCTGACATCACGACGCTCGATGACAAATCCGTCTTCGTTCAATTCCTCCAGAGCCTGATTGAAATCCCCACCGATGAGAAACTCCTCGAGAAAAACAGCACGAATATCGTCAATATGTTTTAGAGATCTTGAACAGAAATTCCCGTCGAATTCAAAGGGGAAGAGCCAGTTATTCAGGAGCCAAAACAAAACCCCGGCGAAGCCCAACCCAATTATCGACAGCAATAATTTGCTCTTCATGAGATAGACCTCAGAATGATACCATTCAGCATTATCACGAAAGTCTCACATCATGAGGTATTGGGTCATAAAGGACCGTCCCATCTTCTCTTCGCCACGGGCCGCTTTGCCACAGACCTTACTTTTCCTTTTACTTTCCCAACCACTGGCGACATACGATGGTCTCACAGTGCGGTCTAGCCAAGCAGCGAAGCTGAAGAAATACACGCAATTACTACAACATCATCCTGCAGTGATCCGTAGCACGTAAGCCGTTAAAAGAGAGTTATTACGCTTTAAGCTCCTGTAAAATGACTCTTCTGGAGCCCGAGGTCCGCTCGAAATTGCGGAACTCCATGGTGCCGCCGCCGTTCAGCGTGCCTTCGGCAAGGTCGAATGTCAGCCCCTCGCCGAGATCGGCGGCCGACAGCAGGTCGCCCTCGGACTGATGTGGGCCGCCGTCCAGCACCATGCCGTCATGGACTTCGCTCAGGAACGCCTCGTCGTCGGCATTGCCGGCGACGATCTCGGTCATCGTGAGGAGGTCGTCGGACGTGCCATCGGCTTTCGCCACCCGCGCGATCACCGTGCCGTCGCCGCCGTCGAGGCTTTCGTCGACGATGTCGATGCGCAGAGGCCCGCCGGCCCGCTCGTAGAGCGCCGTGTTCTCGCCCCCAACCCCGTCGACCACCAGCCCCATGGCCGGCAGGTCGAAGCTGTTATTGATCGAGGCATCGCCGAGAATGCGCTCAAACCCCTCGAAGAGGACGTCGATCCCCTCGACCTCGAAGCCCGGCGCACCGCCGGGCCCGCCACCACCCGCCGGCAGCACGCGGATCGTCCCGAGATTCCGGAACTCCACCTCGTCCCGGTCGCCATCCAGGCCGATAATGTCAAACGTCAGATCTTCTTCGACATAGAATCCGCTCAGGCCATCGGTCTCGCCGTCGCCAGCGTCCAAAGCAAGACCATCTTTCGCGACTTCAAGAATGAAATCGCCCCCTGCCGATTGCCCCGCCAATCCGTCAGATTCCGGAACGGCGAGTCTGCTTCAGTCCTGTGAGAAATGCGGGTTCGCCGCTATCGTCCGCGATTGGTAGACCCGGCAGGCGCCGGATCATGGCGGGACGGTGTCCTCCTATGCCTGTTCTGCCGTCGAGGCGGCCGGCCCTACGCTCCCAGGCCCAGGGCCGGCAGGGCCGGGGATGGCGCATCGTCCATGGCGTCGGCCAGGACCTCCAGCAGCACGGCACGGAAGATGCGCGCCGCGGTCGGCAGCTGCACCCGCGTCGCCTGGTGCAGCTCGACCTCCGCCTGCGGCAGCCCCGGCAGGCCGTCGGCCTCGCCCAGCACCCGGCAGCCGGGCGGCACCGAGCGCGCGGCCTTGACCGTTACCGCCATGCCGAGCTGCACGGCGATGTTGATGCCGGTCGGACTCTGGCTGGTATAGACGACCTGCCAGCGCCGGTTCATGCGGTTGAGGGCGTCGAAGGCGTAGGCGCGGTAGACGCAGCCCTCGGGATTGACCGCCAGCGGCAGCGGCTGCACCGGGTCGGGGACAAAGCCGCCGCCCGCCACCCAGCAAAGCGTCTCCCGCCCCACCGCCTCGCCGCCGGGCATGCCGGCATGACGGATGCCAAGCGCCAGGTCGAGCTGCCCCTCCAGCACCCGCTCCACCAGGGCGGTCGAGCCGTCGCAATGCACCTCCAGCTGCACATCCGGCATCGCCACGAGATAGCGCGGCAGCACCGCCGGCAGATGGCGCAGCGCCTGCTCCTCCGAGATGCCGAAGCGCAGCCGCGGGCCGCGCCGCACCGCGGTGACGGCTGCCGCCGCCTCCTCATGCAGCCGCAGCATGCGCCCGGCATAGGCCAGCAGCATCTGGCCGCTGTCGGTCAGCGCCACCGAACGGCTGGTGCGCGCGAAGAGCGGGCCGCCGAGCTGCGCCTCCAGCCGGCGGATTTTCTGGCTGGCCGCCGCCTGGGTACAGTTCAGCCGCCGGGCGGCGGCACTGAAGCTGTGGGTCTCGGCGACGGCGACGAAGGCGCGGAGCAGATCGATATCCATAACAGGCCCTTATACATACAATAAAATATTATTGTTTTCATTATCGATCAGCAACCCCCATCCTGCACCATAGGATTGCCGCTCCAGCGGCCGCGGTTGCCGGGCACCGCAACCCGGCAACCGGGATCGAAAACAGCGAGAGGAAAGACCCGTGAGCCGTGCCGCCGCCCTGAAACAGCCCGCCCCTGACGCCCCTGACGCCCTCGCCGCGCTTGTCGACACCGCCCGCTATCCGGTCGACGAGCTCGACAGCCCGGCCGCCCGGGCCCTGATCGCCGAAAGCCGCGCCCGCCTGGCCGAGACCGGCTGTCTGGTCCTGCGCGACTTCCTGCGGCCGGACGGGCTGGACGCCGTCGCGGCCGAGGCGCGCACCCTGGCGCCGCAGGCTCATCACCGGCACACGCAGACCAATCCCTATGACTGCGCCGACGACCCGGCGCTCGACGCGGGCGATCCCCGCCGCATGTTCATGGATCGCAGCAACGGCTTCGTCGCCGGCGATCTCATCGGCCCGCAGACGGCGCTGCGCCGTCTCTACACGGATGACGGCTTCACCCGCTTCGTCGCCGCCTGCGTCGGGGCCGAGGCCATCCACCGCTATGCCGACCCGCTGGCCGACCTGGTGATCAACGTGCTGCGGCCCGGCTGCCAGCACCCCTGGCATTTCGACACCACGGCCTTCGTCGTCAGCCTGCTGACCCGGGAGCCCGAGGGCGGCGGCGTCTTCGAATACTGCCCGGGCATCCGCTCGCCCGAGCACGAGAACTTCGCCGAGGTCGGCGCCGTCCTGCGCGGCGAGAGCGACCGGCCGCGCCGGCTGGTGCTGCGCCCCGGCGATTTGCAGATCTTCTTCGGCCGCTATTCGCTGCACCGGGTCACGCGGGTGGAAGGCAAGAGCGACCGCCACACCGTGATCTTCGGCTATGCCGAAAAGCCGGGGATCGTCGGCCGGGCCGAACGCAGCCGCCAGCTCTTCGGCCGCGTCGCGCCGGTGCACGCGGCGGAGGAGCGCGCCGCCCTGGTCCGCGCCGACACCCTCACCGACTAGGGCCCCACCCGACAGGGCTTTGCCCTGTCGACCTCTCTCGCAAGCGGAGAGGTGGCTTTCCGGGGCGCCGGCCGCGGAAAGCCGGAGAGGGGAAACGAGCCTCTTGGATGAGAATTCCCGATGGACCGAGACCAGACCCGCACTCCGCCGCCGCCGCTCGACATCCGGCCCGAACCCAATGATGCCGACGGCCTGGGCGGGCTGTCCGACAGCCTGCCCGGCGCCTTCGATCCTCTGGCCCTGCGTGCCGGGCGGCTGGCGCGCGTCCGGCAAATGCTGCGCGACACCGGCCTGGCCGCCGCGGTGCTGTTCGACCCGAACAACCAGCGCTACGCCACCGGCTCGCGCAACATGTTCGGCTATTTCCTGCGCAACTCGACCCGCTACATCTACGTGCCGGTTTCAGGGCCGGTCGTGCTCTTCGAGTACCCCGGCAGCGCCCATGTCTCGACCTGGCTGGAGACGATCGAGGAGGCCCGCACCTCCAAGGTCGTCTGGTCGGCGGTCAACCAGCGCGACACGGTCTCGGCCCGGCCCTTCGCGCAGGAGATCGCCGACCTGATCCGCCGCAACACCGGCGAGGCCGGGCGGGTGGGGCTCGACCGCTGCCCGATGCTGCTGGCGCAGGCGCTGGAGGCCGAGGGCCTGACGGTCGTCGACTGTCAACAGGATCTGCTGCACGCCAGGCGCCTCAAGACGCCGGAGGAGATCGCCTGCCTGACCCTCAGCATGGCGGCGTCCGAGGCGGCGGTGGCGGCGACCGAAGCGGCGATCCGCCCGGGCGTCACCGAGACCGACCTGTTCGCCACCCTGTACGGGCAGGTGATCGCCGGCGGCGGCGAGTTCATCGAGACCCGGCTGCTCAGCTCCGGCCCGCGCACCAATCCCTGGTTCAACGAGGCCGGCAGCCGCGTGCTGCGCCCCGGCGACCTGGTCGGGCTCGACACCGACACGATCGGCTGCCACGGCTATTATTCCGATTTTTCCCGGACTTTCTTCTGCGGGCCGGGCCGGCCGACCGGCTATCAGAAAAGCCTTTACGCCATGGCGTACGAGCAGGTGCAGCACAATATGGCGCTGCTCCGCCCCGGCCTGACCTATCGCGCGCTGTCCGAGCAGGCCTGGCCGATCCCCGAACGCTTCTTCGATCGCCGCTACCCGTCGATCATCCACGGCGTCGGCCTGCATGGCGAGACGCCCCTGGTCGCCCATGCCGCCGATTTCGACCGCTTCTCCGGCGACGGCGTGCTGGAGCCCGGCATGGTCGTCAGCGTCGAGAGCTATATCGGCGAAGTCGACGGCCCGGAAGGCGTCAAGCTGGAGGAAGAGGTCGTCATCACCGAAACCGGCTCCCGCCCCATCTCCCGCTACCCCTTCGATGACCGCCTGCTGGAACGGCAGGTGTAGGCATCGGCGATCCTTGGGCTTGCCGAAGCGGGCAGCAACGCGCGACGCGCGGCGTTCGGGCGTTGATTTTCGCAGATGCTGAAAATACAGAGTGGAACGCAGAGATTACCGTGCCTGCAGCTCCCGCTCAGGCCATCGGATGGAAAGGTGCCTGATGCAGATCAGGCGGCTCAAGGTCGAGAACTGGAAGAACTTCCGCAGCGTCGAATGCCGGTTCGCGCAGCGCGCTTTCTTCATCGGCCCGAATGCGTCCGGCAAGTCCAATCTGCTGGATGCGCTGCGCTTCCTGCGCGACATCTGCGCGGCCGAAGGGGGCGGGCTTCAGGCTGCCGTATCTGCGCGCGGCGGCCTGTCCACCATTCGCTGCCTTGCCGCCCGCCATCAGCCCGACATCCGCTTTGAGATCGATTTTCAGGACAAGGAAGGGACGCAGTGGCGCTACACACTGGTCTTCGGCGGAGCACAGAAAAAAGGCGACACCAGGGTCCGGGTGAGGGAGGAACATGTCGCCGTCGGCAACGAGCCGGAACCGCGTCTTGCCCGGCCCACCGAGGACGACCGGAGCGATGACGAACGGCTGACCGAGACCGCGCTGGAGCAGACCAGCGCCAATCGCAGTTTCCGCGACATTGCGGTCTTCCTCCGAACGCTCCGCTATCTTCATGTCGTCCCGCAGATCATTCGCGACCCCGCCCGCGCCGCCGACCACAGCGAGGATCCGTTTGGCGGCGATCTGCTGCGCCGAATCAACGAAACGGCGCCAAAGAGACGGGAACACCGTCTGGATCGCCTGCGCGAAGCCCTGACGGTGGCCGTACCCCAGATGAAAGAGCTTCACCTTGAGGTCGACAAGAGCGGCACGCCGCATCTCAAGGCCAAATACGAGCACTGGCGGCCTCAGGGAGCCTGGCAGCGCGAGGAGCAGTTTTCCGACGGAACATTGCGCCTGCTCGGCCTGATCTGGGCACTGCAGGAAAAGGAGGGGCCGCTGCTGCTCGAAGAACCCGAATTGTCGCTGAACCCCACCGTCATTCGCAGCCTGCCGCGGCTGATGGCCCGGGCGACGAAGGGCAGCAAGCGCCAGACATTCATCACCACCCATTCCTATGACCTCCTGGCCGGCGAGGGCATCGGCCTTGACGAGGTCTTTCTTCTGGAGCCTGCAAGAAATGGCACGGCCATCATCGCCGCCGCCGAAATCGACGAGGTCCGCGACATGGTGGCCGCCGGGATGCCTCTGTCCGACGCCCTGCTGCCCCGCACTCAGCCGCCCGACCCCGGGGCCCTGGAACGGGTTGAACTGGTATAGCCGGGGCGCGTGTTGAATGCTCCCAAAGGTGTCGCTCGCCGGCGAAGCCGAACTCGATGTCGAGGTGATGCGCCGGCTGTTGACGGAAGTCGGATTGGAGGCAGGGCCGGTCTATGCCGGCCAGGGTCCTGCAGGACTTCGTTCGCGATGCCTGGGCACCGCGCAGGGCGGCAGAGGCCAGCGACAGCCTCGCCCGCGCACTCAGGGGCCTTGATCGTCTCAAGGCCACTCTTACGGCAAATGTGCCCTGAGAAAGCGGCGGTCGGCCATCAAGGCCTCTGCCTGTCTACGCGACCAGCCGGACCAGGGTGAGGTTGGATTGCGGGGGGTGGCGGGTGAGGGGCGCCAGGTCGGGGAGTACCAGCACCCGGTCGAGCAGTGCCGCCGCGCCGTCCGTGTCGGCCTCGCTGTACGTGTAGCGGCGCTCCCGGCCATTGCGGCGCCAGACGATCTCCGTGCCGTCCGTCAGCGACCCGTCCTGCAGCATCGCCAGAGTGGGCACCGGCGGCACGCCGGTGGCGTAGAGATGCTCGGCGGGGAAATTGTCGTCGAACAGCAGCAGCCGGAAGCCGCGTTCCCAGGCCTCCCGCACCCGCCTGGCCTGGCTGACATGGTCGTCGAAAAAGGCCAGCGCCTGTCCGGCGCCGCCCTCCGGCAGCGGCACCGGCACGGCCGACCAGTCCTCGCCGAAATAGCGCGCCCCTTCGGCGCTCCAGATCCGGTATTCCGGCGCCGGGTCGAAGCAGAAGAGCGCGGCGTGCGGGCAGGCCTGGCGGAACAGCCAGGTCGTGTGGCCGCGAAAGACGCCGCTTTCGACGATCAGGGCCGGCTGCAGCAGGCCGGCCAGCACGGACAGGGTCAGCGAGTCGTTGTAGCCGCTGCCGCCCTTGGTCTCGCGCACCGGCCTGCGGGCGTACAGCGCATCGAAGCCGGCGACGAGATCGGGGATGCGGGCCGTCATGGCCCCGTCGAAGGGCGGGCCGAACCCGGCCAACGCCTCCGACAGCCGCGCCACGACCCTCTCCCGCAGCCGCGCCGCCAGTCCCGGCGTGATCATCCCGTCCGGCAGGGCCGGTGTCTCGTCTCGCATGGCAGTCCTGTCAAAGCGGGCAGTCGGGAAGCAAGGATCACCGCCGCCCGAACAGCTTTTCGATGTCGGTGCGGCTGAGGGTGACGTGGGTGGGGCGGCCGTGATTGCACTGGCCGGAAAAGGGTGTGGCCTCCATTGCCCGCAACAGGGCGTTCATTTCCGCCATGCCGAGCCGCCGGCCGGCGCGCACCGAGCCATGGCAGGCCAGGGTCGAGCAGATGGCGGCGAGGCGCTCCTGCAGGGCGGTGGCGCGGTCGAGCTCGGCCAGCTGGTCGGCGAGGTCGCGCACCAGCCCCTGGACGTCGGTGTCGCCGAGCAGCGCCGGCACCGCCTGCACCACCACCGCGCCGGGACCGAAAGCCTCCAGCTCCAGGCCGAGTTCGGCCAGCTCCCCGGCCCGCTCGGCCAGCCGGGCGGCATCGGCCTCGCCCAGCTCGACCACTTCGGGCAGCAGCAGGCCCTGCTTCGCCACGCCGGTGTCGAGCAGCGCGGCCTTGATCCTTTCATAGACCAGGCGCTCATGCGCGGCGTGCTGGTCGACGATCACCAGCCCCTCGGCCGTCTCGGCGACGATGTAGGTGGCGTGCAGCTGCGCCCGCGCCGCGCCAAGCGGATATTCGGGCGGAGGGTCGGCGGAGGCCGCATCATCGCCTCGCACCGGCTCAGCCGGCTCGGCCCGGGCGGAAGGCGGCCCGAGCGGCGCCTGGAACTGCCGCACCGACTCGGCCAGACCGCGCGGCAGCGCACCGCCATGCCGGGGGCCGTCATAGCGGCCCTGAAACGCCGGGGCGGGGCCGGTCGCAGCCGGGTCCCCCCCGGCGCCGTCCGGCCGGGCGACCGCCAGC
>JAAAOG010000158.1 GCA_009909005.1 Alphaproteobacteria bacterium
GGACTGCATTGTTGCCGATGGCGACCTTTTGGAAACATTGAGAGATTTCCGCTATACGCTGCATGACTTGCGGCAAATTGCCGATCATAGCCTGTCCTCCGACGGCGCCTCGCGTGCCGGCCTGGCGGCGCTCAAATATGTGTTTGTCGCCGATGTCGAAGTTGAGACGCTTGCCAGGATCATTCGGGATCTCCCTGACGAAGGGCTTTTTTTGCGCCAAGTGTTGGAATACCTTTTGGAGGCCTACGCTGTGCATACAGAAAAGTTGCGTGCCGCTGCTTTCCACGCAAAGTCCAGCGAAGGGGAAAGTCTCATGCAGACCGTTGGCGAACAATTGCGGGCGGAAGGAAAGAAGGCGGGGGTCTTGCAGACTACTCTGCGACTTCTTGAACGACGCTTCGGGGCCGTGCCATCGGATGTTGTAGGTCGTGCGGAGCAGATGTCTCTGGAGGATCTTGAAGCTTGTTTCGACCGGGCCTTGACGGCGGACAGGCTGGCCGACGTTTTCCAGGACCAGGGCCGGAATTGAATGGGGTGAGCATGCCGGCCGCGCCTCCGCCCATCGCCGATGGATGAGTGACAACCGGACCCGCGACACGCTGGGCGCGGCCATGACCCGGGCGACGCGCCGGCTGACCGACGCCGGCATCCCCGACGCAGCGGCGGACACGCGCGTGCTGGCCGGTCATGTCCTGGGCCTCGACCGTGGGCAGTTGCTGACGCAGCGCGATCGTCCGCTGAGCCCGGCCGAGCGCGACGCCTTCGCCGCCGCCATCGACCGGCGGCTGCAGCGCGAACCCGTGTCGCGAATCGTCGGGACACGTGAGTTCTGGAGCCTCGACTTTGCCGTCACGCCGGCGACGCTCGACCCCCGGCCGGACAGCGAGACGGTAATCGCCGCCGTTCTGGACCGCATGCCCGACCGCGGCCGGCCGCTGCGGCTGCTCGATCTCGGCACCGGAACCGGCTGCCTGCTGCTGGCCCTGCTGTCGGAGTTGCCGGCGGCCTGGGGTCTCGGCATCGACCGGAGTGCGGCGGCGGTGCACGTGGCCGGGGACAACGCCGCGCGGCTCGGTCTCGGCGGCCGGGCAAGCTTCGCCGTCGCAGACTGGACCGCGCCGCTCTCGGCCGATTTCGATGTTGTTGTCGGCAACCCGCCCTATATAGCGGATGGAGAGCGGCGCGCTCTCGAACCGGAGGTCAGGCTTTATGACCCCGCCGCGGCGCTCGATGGCGGGATCGATGGGCTGGAGGCCTATCGGGCGATCCTTGCGGCTTTGCCGCACTGTCTGGCGAAAGACGGGATCGCTGCGCTGGAAATCGACTGCACCCAGGCAGAGGCGGTCGGGCGGCTGGCCCGAGGCTGCGGCTTGGCCTGCCTCGCCATTGTCCAGGATCTGTCGGGCCGGGATCGGGCCATTGTGCTCTGCCACAAAGGTTCCCTGATCCTGACAAAAAAAAGTTGGATTCTTTCCGATTTGCCGCTAGGCTTCCCCGCATGATGACGCCGGGGATGAGGGCTTTACCCGGAACCCGGCGTGGCCTTCCCAAAGACGTCAGTGTGTTGGAAGCTGGTGGCGGTGGCGAACCCGCCTGAGCGAGGGCTGCAAGTTCCCCTGCGTTCAGTCTCCGGTCGATTGAATTCGACCGTTCCTCTGTGGGTTTCGACCTTCGGTCTTTGGGTTCGACCTCCGGTCTGTGGGTTTCGACCCCGGCTCTTGCGAACGAGACGAAGCCAGGCATTGATGAGACAGGCTCCCAATACCCGACGTACTCGCGGCCGGAGCAACGGCACCAATCGGCGCGCGAATCTTCCCAACCGGAATCAGACATTTGACAGCAACGGGCCGGAAGTCCGGATCCGTGGCAACGCCTATCAGGTGCACGAAAAGTATCTGACCCTGGCGCGCGATGCCTCGGCTTCCGGCGACCGGATCATGAGTGAGAATTATTTGCAGCATGCCGAGCACTATTACCGCATCATCAATGCCATAAACGAAGCCTATCGCGAAGCCGAACGCCAGACCTACGAACAGCCGCGCGAATCCAGCGCCCGCGAGCAGGGGCAGCGCGACAATGGCGGCCGGGACGGGAAAGGCGGCGACGGCGGCAGCCGGGAGAGCGGCCTGTTCGACGGCAACACCTTCGACGGCGACCCTACCGATACCGGACCACGCGATAACGGCCACCGCGACCAGCGGGAGGCCGGCAGCGGCGAGACCGGCCGGCGGGAAGGCAAAGGCCGGGACAGCCGCGACAACGGTCAGCGCGAGGGTGCGGCCAAGGGCAATGGCCAGGCGCGCGACCATGGCTTCAGGAACAGCGACAGCGGCCAGCCGGATATCGAGGACCCGCGGGATTCGCGTGGGCTCGATTTCGGGGCAGACCCGCGGCACGGCGACGACGAACCGGAGGGTGACGAGAGCGAGCAGGAGCGGTCCTTGCCGCGGCAGCGTCTTGTCGACCTGACCGGCACGCCCGAGGCGGGGGCCGGAGCCCAGGCCGCGGAAGGGGGCGAAGGCGGCGAGCCGCAGAAGGCGCCGCGACCGCGTCGCCGCGTGCAGCGCCCGCGCCGGACAAGCGTCAACGGCACCACGGACACCGCCGGCGGGTCCGACGGCGACGCGGAGGGCTGAGCCACCGGTTCCGCCCATCCGGATCCTCGTCGGCAGCCGTCATGACGGACAATCGGCCGACCGCAGCCAGCGCCGCACCGCCCGGCGCCGCGGTCGCACCCTATGCTGACTTCGCTCTTCTCCTCGGCGGTGTGGCGGTCCTGACGCTGGTCCGCCTCGTCTATCTGCACGCGGAAGTCTATCCGCTGCATGCCGACGAGGCGCAGTACTGGAGCTGGGCGCTCGACCCGGATTTCGGCTATTACTCGAAGCCGCCGATGCTTGCCTGGCTGATCTGGCTGACCACGGCGACGATCGGCGACGGCGAATTCGGCGTGCGGCTCGCCTCGCCACTGGTCCATGCCGTCACCGCCATCATGGTGTTCCTCAGCGGCCGGGCCTTGTTCGACGCGCGTATCGGCCTGTGGGCCGGCCTGACCTATGCCACCCTGCCTGCCGTCAGCTTGTCGTCCATCATCGCCTCGACCGACGCGCCGCTGCTGATGTTCTGGTCGATCGCGCTGTTCGCCTTCATCAAGGCGCTGCAGCGCGGCGGGCTCGGCTGGTGGGGCCTGTGCGGCCTGGCGCTGGGCCTCGCCTTTCTCAGCAAATATGCCGCGATCGCCTTTGTCGGCTCGGCCGCCCTCTACCTTCTGCTGTCCGACCGGCACCGCCCGGCCCTCGCCACGCCCGGACCCTATCTGGCGCTTGCGATCGCGCTGGCGCTTCTGGCGCCCAACCTCGCCTGGAACGCCGCGCATGGCTGGCTGACGATCGGCCATGTCGGCGAAAATGCAGCGCTGGGCGGCCCGCTGTTCCACCCCGACAATCTCGCCGACTTCCTCGGCGCCCAGTTCGGCGTTTTCGGCCCGATCCTGTTCGCGGTCCTGCTGGTGATGCTGGCGCGCGCCGGCCGCCTGGTCCGCAGCGAGCCGCTGTTCCTGCTCCTCAGCTTCGTCGTGCCCATGCTGGCGGTGATTTCGGTGCAGGCGCTGTTGGTGCGGGCCCACGCCAATTGGGCGGCACCGGTCTATGTCGCGGCGACGCTGGCCGTCGTCGCCTGGCTTGAACAGTCCGGCCGGCACAAGCTGGTGCTCGCCTCGCTGGCGCTGCATCTGGTGGCGGCGATGGTGATCTACGGCTTCGAGGCGGCGCGCCCGCTGACCGGCCTGGCCGACGACCGCGCCACCGACCCGGCCCGGCGGGTGCGCGGCTGGGACCAGGTCGGTCCGCCCCTGGCCGGCCTGCGGGCCCGTTATCCCGACACGCTGCTCCTGTCCGACGAACGGCGCTATCTCGCCCACTATATCTACGAGGCGCGCGTGCCGCTGGCCGAGGCGTTCAAATGGGATCGCAATGGCCGCATCGACGACCATTACGAAATGATCCACGACCTGAACGACCATGTCGGTCGCGACTTTCTTTTTGTCACCCGCTGGGGCCCGCGCGAGGTACCGGACCATTTCGACCGGGCCGAACGCCTGCCCGACATCGTCGTGCCCACCCACAGCGATTCAGAGATCGCCCTGCAAGTCTGGCTGCTGGAGGGCTTCCGGGGCTACGACCCGCCGCTCAGCGTCCCGCCGCGCGAATGAACGCGGCGGACACCCTTCGCCAATCAGACCAGCAGAAGATCGCCGCTGTCGGGAATGGAAGGGTCGATCAGTTCACCCGCGCTCAACAGTTCGAAGACCGGGCTGACCGGCTCGGGGTTTTCGGTGACCGGCTGGCCGCCGATGAGGACCTGGTCGCCTTCAATCCGCACGTCCTGTGCCCCGTCCTGAAAGACGATCGTCTGCGGCGTCGTTCTGGCGGTAAAGGTGACAGTCTCGCCATTCGGCCCGGACAGGGTCACACTTGCGACATCCCGCGAGATTTCCACGTCACCTGCGGTCGCCTGCAGGCTGATGGTATTGGCACCGGAACTGCCTTCGAGAGCAAGCGAGGCTCCCGCGCCCGTATGGAAAGTCTGCGCACCGGGCGCATCGATTATGCGGGCGAAGGTACCGCCGGTGATCAGCTGCGCCGGCGTCTCTTCCACGACAATGCCAAAGAAGTTCGGCGTTCCGGGCGGGCTCGCCGGCTGGGCGGGCAACCCTGGCGCGCCGTCCGGCGACGCACCGAGGACGACCGGCACATCGATAACCGCCTGATCGCCGGCCATCACCGCGTCGCCCTCGATTCGGACATCAAGGGCCCCATTGTCGAAGACGAGCGTCTGCGCCGTCGTCCGCGCAACGAAAGACACCCCCTCGTCATTCGGTCCGGCAAGGGTAACGTCGGCGAAATCGCGCGAGATCGTGAAATCCCCGACATCGCCCGGCAGGACGATGATATTGGCGCCGACCGTCCCCTGCAGCGCCAGCGATGCGGACGGCTCGACGATCAGCACCTGATCGCCGCTCGCATCGATGAACCGGGCGACCGTGCCGCTTGAGACGGTCTGGGCGGGAATCCCGGCGACCAGAATGCCGAAAAGGTTCGGCGAAAGCGGCGCAGGCTGGTCGTCGTTCTCTATGGTCCCGGTCGCCGACGCCGTTGTGATCACGGCCCCACCGGAAGGATTGGAGAGGGTGACGGTGAAGCTCTCGTCCGGTTCCTCATCCGTGTCGCCGGCAACCGCGATGGTCACCGTCGTCTCCGTGTCGTCCGGCGCCAGGGTCACCGTGCCGAAGGGACGGCTGCCGCCGGCGAAATCCTCCGGATCGGCGCCGGTCACCATGTAATCGACCGTCACCGTGCCGGACAGGTCGCCGGACCGCCCGACCGTGAAGGTGAAATCGGTCGCGCCGCTATCGCCTTCCGCATGCGCGGCATCGACCGCGGCGATGGTCAGCTTCGGCGCCGTCGTTTCCAGCGGCTGCGGATCGAGTTTCACGTTCTCGCCGCCGATCATCACCTGATAGGTGTCGAAGGTCAGGCCGCCGCCGGTCACCGTCACCGTGTAGCTGCCGAGTGGCAGGTCCATCCGGTAGCCCCCGGCCTGCATGGTCTGGGTCGACGTGACCATGCCGTCGAGCTGGCGAACGGCCTCGATCGTCAGGCCGCCCAGCCCTTCGCCTACCGTGTAAAAATCATTATCGTCCGTATCCTCATAGGCCACACCCGTCAGGAAAGGGTCGGAGTCCGGGAGGGTCGCGAAGTTCTGGGTCACCATGGAGGCGTTGTATGTCCGGCCGTCATCCGTGAAGAGACCCAGTTGCTGACCGATGCCGATCTCCTTGAACGAGTCCAGTAGGATGTTCTCGCGATGGCCTTCCGACCGGAACAGGCTGTCATGCTGCGAGGCAATGAATTCCGTGGCGTCGATCGAACCCGTGCTCCCGCGCCAGGAAATGTTTTCTCCCCAGCTGAAAGTCATCGGCATGGCATAGCCGGCCGCGGCCATGCGGTCGCCGGCGCTGCTGCCGCCCGCGCCGGTATGGGAGAAGATATCCGTGTCAAGCATCCAGGCGCTGTGCTCCCGGCCGGCATCGATCAGCGCCGGGTGGAAGGCCAGAGGCTGCTTCGGGTCGGGAGAGATGGTGCCGGGCGGCAGGTCCTTGTTCAGGGAGATGCCCAGGCGCACCGCTTCCGCTTCGGGATCGGCGCGCGCTTCGTTGATCAGTTCCAGCATGAACTGTTCATTGGCAGTCGGTTCGGCCATCGTCTTCCCCCCCGGCCCTTTTCGTGTGCATGCGAACAGTCGTCTCCGTCCGATAAAATCTCATTAACCGTCCGGGTTCCGTGCGCCAATCGTCACCTCCGGCCCTGCCGCCCGGCCCCTCACGCACACGTCAAATCTCCCCGATGCTTGTCTGGGTATGGTGTCGGAAGTTTTGTCGGATATCGCCTCCGGTGCGTGTCGTGCCTGTAACCATGGAGTTGTTCTGGGTAGCGGCCATCAGCACCGCCATCCTGTCTCCTGCCGGCGGATCGCCCGCGCCTCGGGACCTGTCCCCTGTGTGACAGGGGTGTCGGGGCTTTGTCGCGTTCCCAACAGCCCCACCGGGGGCGTCTTCGCACCCGCAACAGAACCGTTAACCATTTGAAAATCCGCTGGAATCCGGAGGCGTTCGGCGGCCCCGCGGCATTTGGCACACCGGTTGCTCCAGCCTGTATCGAGCGGCGGCGTCATCGCCGTCCGACGGCCACCCCCGGCCCCCCGCGAGGGGCAGAACGGGCCCTCGAAAGGGCAAGGAGAGCCTCGCATGACCGAACTGCGGCAGATCGCCTTCTACGGCAAGGGCGGCATCGGCAAATCCACCACATCCCAGAACACGCTGGCCGCGCTGGCCGAACAGGGCAAGCGCATCATGATCGTCGGCTGCGACCCCAAGGCCGATTCCACCCGTCTCATCCTCCATGCCAAGGCCCAGGCCACCGTGCTGGAAACGGCCGCCAAGGCCGGCTCGGTCGAAGACCTGGACCTCGAAGACGTCGTCAAGACGGGCTACAGGGGCATCGAATGCGTCGAGTCCGGCGGCCCCGAGCCGGGCGTCGGCTGCGCCGGCCGCGGCGTCATCACCGCCATCAACTTCCTGGAGGAGAACGGCGGCTACGCGAACAAGGACTATATCTGCTACGATGTGCTCGGCGATGTGGTCTGCGGCGGCTTCGCCATGCCGATCCGCGAGAACAAGGCCCAGGAAATCTACATCGTCATGTCCGGCGAGATGATGGCGCTCTATGCCTGCAACAACATCTCCAAAGGCATCCTGAAATACGCCCATTCCGGCGGCGTCCGCCTGGGCGGTCTGATATGCAATTCCCGCCAGACCGACTGCGAATACGAGCTGGCCGAGGCCATGGCCAAGAAGCTGGGCACCAAGCTGATCCACTTCGTGCCGCGCCACAATGTCGTCCAGCACGCCGAGCTGCGCCGGATGACCGTGTGCGAATATGCGCCGGACCATCCGCAGGCCGACGAATACCGCCAGCTCGCCAAGAACATCGAGGCCAATCAAGGCCAGGGCGTCATCCCGACCCCGGCGTCGATGGACGAGCTTGAGGAAATGCTGATGGAGTTCGGCATCCTCAAGACCGAGGAGCAGGAGGCGGCGGAGCTGGCCGCCCTCAAGGCCGCCGACGAGGCCGCCGCCCGGCAGAAGGAGCTGGAGCCGGCCGAGTAAAGCGCGCCCGCCCGGCCCACCGGCCTCCCGCCCCCTGCCATTCCCCCCTCGGGCAGGGCTGCCGGGAGCGCCGGGCGGGGCCGGGCGACCCGCTCTGCCCCGATGGCCCCCGAAACGGGGTTGACCGCCCGGAACCCGGCCAGTGACGGCCCCGGGTCACCTCAAGGAGGACCTCTGTCATGAGCCTCGACGACATGAACGCAAAGACCACGGAGAGCCAGGCGGCCGCGGAAAACGCGCCGGTCCGCCCTGAGGCCGCCGCGACCGCCGAAGACGGCGCCGCCGTCGAAGGCTCCGACTACACGGTCGATGCCGAATTCCACCGCGCCCTGATCGCCGAAACGCTGGAAGCCTATCCCGAGAAGGCGGCCAAGCGGCGCGCCAAGCATCTCGCCGTCAACGACCTGACCAAAGCCGATTGCGGCGTTCGTTCCAACGTCAAGTCCGTGCCCGGCGTCATGACGCAGCGCGGCTGCGCCTATGCCGGCTCCAAGGGCGTGGTCTGGGGCCCGATCAAGGACCAGGTCGGCATTTCGCACGGCCCCGTCGGCTGCGGGCATTATTCCTGGGCCCAGCGCCGGAACTACGCCACCGGCCATACCGGCATCGACAATTTCGTTGCCATGCAGATCACGTCGGACTTCCAGGAACGCGACATCGTCTTCGGCGGCGACAAGAAGCTCGCCATCATGATCGACGAGCTGGAGACGCTGTTCCCGCTGAACCACGGCGTGTCCATCCAGTCCGAGTGCCCGGTCGGCCTGATCGGCGACGATATCGAAGGCGTGGCCCGCGCCAAGGCGAAAGACACCGGCAAGCCGGTGGTGCCGGTCCGGTGCGAAGGCTTCCGCGGCGTCTCGCAGTCGCTCGGCCACCACATCGCCAACGACACCATCCGCGACTGGATCCTGCCGCGCGATGACCCGGATCCGGGCTTCGAGCCGACCCCCTACGACATCGCCGTGCTCGGCGACTACAATATCGGCGGCGATGGCTGGTCCTCGCGCATCCTGCTGGAAGAGATGGGCCTCAGGGTCATCGCCCAGTGGACCGGCGACGGCACCATGGCGGAGCTGAAACGGGCACAGAAGGCCAATCTGATCCTCATCCACTGCTACCGCTCGATGAACTACATCGCCCGGTACATGGAGGACAATTTCGGCCTGCCCTGGATGGAGTACAACTTCTTCGGCCCGACCAAGATCGCCGCCAGCCTGCGCGAGATCGCCGACAAGTTCGACGACACCATCCGCGAAAATTGCGAGAAGATGATCGCCAGGTACCAACCCGGCGCCGATGCGGTCGTCGAAAAGTACGGCCCGCGCCTTAAGGGCAAGAAGGTGGTGCTGTTCGTCGGCGGCCTGCGCCCCCGCCACGTCGTCGGCGCCTATGAGGACCTCGGCATGGAGGTCACCGGCACCGGCTACGAATTCGCCCACAAGGACGACTACGAGCGGACGGCCAAGGAGGTCAAGGACGGCACCCTGATCTTCGACGACGCCTCCGGCTACGAACTCGACCAGTTCATCGAGAAGATGCGCCCCGATCTCGTCGGGTCCGGCATTAAAGAGAAGTACCCGACGCAGAAGATGGGCGTGCCGTTCCGCCAGATGCACTCCTGGGACTATTCCGGCCCCTATCACGGCTATGACGGCTTTGCCGTGTTCGCCCGCGACATGGACGCCGCCATCAACAATCCGGCTTGGGAGCTGCTGTCCGCCCCCTGGCAGGCCGCCTGATCCCGCACCGTCGAGCCACAGGAGATCCCCATGCCACAAAACCTCGACCCGGTGAAGGACCATATCTCCCTGTTCCAGGAGCCGGAATACCAGAACCTGCTGAACAAGAAGCGGGAGCTGTTCGAAAATCGGCACGACCCCGAAAAGGTCCAGGAGGTCCTGGAATGGACCAAGACCTGGGACTACCGGGAAAAGAACTTCTCGCGGGAAGTGGCCTGCATCAACCCGGCCAAGGCCTGCCAGCCGATCGGTGCAACGTTCGCCGCCGCCGGGTTCGAAGGCACCATGGCCTTCGTCCACGGCAGCCAGGGCTGTGCGGCCTATTTCCGCTCGCACCTGACCCGCCACTTCAAGGAGCCGTCCACGCTGGTCAGCTCCTCGATGACCGAGGACGCGGCGGTCTTCGGCGGGCTCAACAACATGATCGACGGGCTCGCCAACTGCTACAAGCTTTACGAGCCGAAGATGATCGCGGTGTCCACGTCGTGCATCGCCGAGGTGATCGGTGACGACCTCAACTCCTTCATCCTCAATGCCAAGGAAAAGGGGTCGGTGCCGCAGGACTTCGATGTTCCCTACGCCCACACGCCGTCCTTCACCGGCAGCCACATCAATGGCTATGACGCCATGATGCAGGGCATCCTCCACCATTTCTGGGAGGACCGCGAGCGGACCGAGAACGACAGCATCAACATCATCCCCGGCTTCGACGGCTATTGCGTCGGCAATAACCGCGAGTTGAAGCGCATCCTCGACATGATGTGCGTCAACTACACGATCCTGTCCGACACCGCCGACGTCTACGACACCCCGACCGACGGCTCCTTCCGCATGTACGATGGCGGCACGACGCTCGCCGGCGCCAAGGCGGCGCTGGAGGCCAAGGCCACCATCTCCATGCAGCAGGGCTGCACCAAAAAGACTCTGGCGTACTGCAAGGAGAAGGGCCAGGCGGTCGAGGCGTTCAACTATCCGCTCGGCGTCAAGGGCACCGACCAGTTCCTGATGAAGATCTCGGAACTGTCCGGCAAGCCGATCCCGGAGCAGCTGCGGCTGGAACGCGGCCGGCTGCTCGATGCCATGATCGACAGCATGCACTGGCTGCACGGCAAGCGCATGGCGGTCTATGGCGACCCGGACTTCTGCCTCGGCATGGTCGGGTTCCTTCTGGAGTTGGGCGTCGAGCCGGTCCACGTCCTGTCGACCAACGGCAACAAGGCCTGGGCCAAGCAGATGAAGGCGCTGCTCGCCGGCTCCCGCTTCGGTGCCCGCGCCCAGGTCTGGGAAGGCAAGGACCTGTGGCACATGCGCTCGCTGCTGTTTACCGAGCCGGCCGATTTCCTCATCGGCAACAGCCACGGGAAGTTCCTGGAGCGCGACTGCGGTATCCCGCTGATCCGTCTTACCTTCCCGATCTTTGACCGTCACCACCATCACCGCTTCCCGACCTGGGGCTATCAGGGCGGCCTGCAGGTGCTGGTCCGGATCCTCGACAAGGTCTTCGACAAGGTCGACGAGGAGACCGGCGTGCTCGGCGTGACGGATATGAGCTACGACGTCACCCGCTAGTCGGACTGTGCGGGTCGGGAGTTGCACTCCCGACCCGGCGGTTTCCGGCCCTGCCGCTGCGAAAAAAGGCCAGGCAAGAGGAAGTGGTCATTCCCGCGAAGCTTGCCCCCGCGAATGCGGGGGGCGGGAATCCAGCAACCGACCGGTCCTGGATGCCCGCTTCCGCGGGCATGACAGCACCCACGAGTGGTGGCCGCATGATCCAGCAGAAAGTCCAGCACCTCTTCGACGAGCCCGGCTGCGCCACCAACCGCGACAAGTCCGGCAAGGAGCGGCGCAAGGGCTGTGCGGCTCAGCTGACGCCCGGTGCGGCGGCCGGCGGCTGCGCCTTCGACGGCGCCAAGATCGCCCTGCAGCCGATCGCCGACGCCGCCCATCTCGTCCACGGGCCGCTGGCCTGCGAGGGCAATAGCTGGGACAGCCGCCATTCGGAGAGCTCCGGCCCCACACTTTACCGCACGGGCTTCACCACCGACCTCAGCGAGCTGGACATCATCCAGGGCGGCGAAAAAAAGCTGCTGGCGGCGATCGGCGAAATCGCCGAGCGCCATGCCCCACCCGCCATTTTCGTCTATGCCACCTGCGTCACGGCGCTGATCGGCGACGATCTCGACAAGGTGTGCGAGGTCGCCGGCCAGCGCTACGGCCTGCCTGTCGTCCCGGTGATGGCGCCGGGCTTCGTCGGCTCCAAGAATTTCGGCAACCGCCTGGCCGGCGAGACGCTGCTGCAGCACGTCATCGGGTCCGTCGAGCCGGAGGATGCCGGCCCCACCGACATCAACATCATCGGCGATTTCAATCTGGCCGGCGAACTCTGGCAGATCACACCTCTCTTCGATCGGCTGGGCATCCGCCTGCGCGCCTCGATCAGCGGGGACGGCCGCTACAACGCCATCGCCGGCGCGCACCGCGCCCGGGTCAACATGGTCGTCTGCTCGCAGGCGCTGATCACGCTGGCCCGCAAGATGGAGGAGCGCTGGGGCATCCCCTATTTCGAGGGCTCCTTCTACGGCATCTCCGACACCTCGGAGGCATTGCGGACCATGGCGCGGCTGCTGGTGCAGCAGGGCGCCCCGGCCGACCTCGTCGACCGGACCGAGGCGCTGATCGCCGAGGAGGAGGGTAACGCCTGGACCGCCCTCGCCCCCTATCAGACACGCCTCACCGGCAAGCGGGTGCTGCTCTACACCGGCGGCGTCAAGTCGTGGTCGGTGGTCTCGGCCCTGCAGGAGGTCGGGCTGACGCTGGTCGGCACCTCGGTGCGCAAGTCGACCGAGGAGGACAAGGATCGCGTCCGCGCCCTGATGGGCGAGGACGCCAATATGGTCGGCCAGATCCCGGCGCGGGAGATGGACCGCATGTTCCGGGCGGGCGAGGTCGATGTCCTGCTGTCGGGCGGGCGGACCCAGTTTACCGCCCTGAAGGCCGGCCTGCCCTGGGTCGACATCAATCAGGAGCGCCACCACGCTTTCGCCGGCTATGAGGGCATGGTCGAGCTGGTGCGCCGCATCGACCTTGCCCTTGCCAACCCGATCTGGCCGCAGGTCCGCGGCCCGGCGCCCGGGGACGACGGTTTCACTGCCCTGCCGGTCGACGAGCGGCCGGAAACGCCGGTCGAGATCGTCAAGAAGGCCTGCGCGGTCAATCCGCTGAAGTCGAGTGCGCCGCTCGGCGGTGCTCTGGCCTTTCTCGGCGTCGACGGCACGCTGCCGCTGTTCCACGGCGCCCAGGGCTGCACCGCCTTTTCGCTGGTGCTGCTGGTCCGGCATTTCCGCGAGCCGATCCCGCTGCAGACCACGGCGATGAACGAGGTCTCGACAATCCTCGGCGGCGCGGAGTCGGTCGAGCAGGCGATCGAGAACATCCGCAGCCGCGCCAAGCCGCAGTTGATCGGCCTTTGCACCACGGCGCTGACCGAGACGCGCGGCGAGGACATGGACGGCGACCTGACGCTGATGCGCCGGCGCCGGGCGGAAGACTGGGCCGGCACGGAAGTGGTCCTCGCCCCCACCCCGGACTATGCCGGCAGCCTGCCGGAGGGCTGGGCCGCCGCGGTGACGGCGATGATCGAGACGCTGACCGATCCGCAGCCCGGCCCGGTCATCCCGGACCAGGTGGCGGTACTGGCCGGCAGCCATCTGACGCCGGGCGATGTCGACGCATTGCGCGAAACGATCGAGGCCTTCGGCCTGACCCCGGTGATGCTGCCGGACCTGGCCGGCTCGCTCGACGGCCATGTGCCGGATGCCTACATCCCGACCTCCTTCGGCGGCACGCCGGTGGAGGCGATCCGCACCCTCGGCCGCTCCGCCCTGGCCCTGGCGGTGGGCGAGCACATGCGCGGCCCCGCCGAGGCCCTGGCGGCCAAGGCCGATGTCCCCTTCACCGTGCTGGACAGCGTCACCGGCCTTCGCGCCGTCGATGCCTTGACGCAGCGGCTGAGCGAGGCCAGCGGCCGACCGGTGCCGGCGGCGCTGCGGCGCCAGCGGGCGCGGCTTCTCGACGCCATGCTCGATGCGCATTTCTTTTTTGGAAACAAGCGGGTGGCGATCGCGGCCGAGCCCGATGCGCTCCTGGCCCTCGGCCGTCTGGTCACGGATATGGGTGCGGAGATCGGCGCTGCGGTGACGACGTCGAAGACCCAAGCCGCCGCCCGGGTCCCGGCCGACCGGGTGCTGGTCGGCGATCTCGACGACCTCGAACAGGCGGCGCCGGGCTGCGACCTGCTGCTCACCCACAGCCATGGCCGCCAGGCGGCCGGGCGGCTGGGCATTCCGCATATCCGCATCGGCTTTCCGATCTTCGACCGGCTGGGAGCCGCCGACCGGGTTTCGGTCGGCTATCGCGGCACCCGCGATCTCATCGTCGAGATCGGCAATGTCCTGATGGCCGCCGAAACCGAGCACCACGACCACCACGCCGAAGGCGCATAAGGAGGACCGCCATGACCAGCGGCCCGGCACGCCGGCTGCGGCTGATCGACAAGCCCGCCGAGGACTGGCCCGGCGACCGATCGAGCCCGGCCCCGGAAGGAGGACACATGAAGATCGCCTTTGCCACACAGGACCTGAAGACCCTGGACGCCCATTTCGCCGGCGCCCGCAATTTCGCGATCTACGACGTCTCCGAGGCGGAGGCGCGGTTCGTCGAAGCGGTACAGTTCAATGCGGCCAGCAAGGAAGACGGCGTCCATGCCGCCGAGGGCGAGGATCGCATCACCCACCGGGTCGAGGCACTGAAGGGCTGCACGCTGCTCTTCGTCCAGGCGATCGGCGGACCGGCCGCGGCCAAGGTCGTGAATGCCCGCATTCATCCGATCAAGGTGCCGCAGCCGGAGCCGATCACGGCGCTGCTCGATCGCGTCCAGACCATGCTGCGCGGCACCCCGCCGCCCTGGCTGCGCAAGGTGCTGCACCGCGAGGCGGCCGGCGACCTCGAGGCAACCCCGGCCGAGGAGGGCGTGGCATGAGCGCGGTCGAAAGCCTTGATATGCCGGCGCCGTCCACCACGCCGGCCGACGCCGCGGCGCTCGAAACCCCCTTCGGCCGCGCCCTGGCCAAGCTGATGCGGGCGCATGACCAGTTCGGCGTCTGGGACAAATATGACGACGCCAAGGTGCTGGACGGCTTCGTCCTCACCAAGGAGAAGCGCAAGCAGCTGCCGGTCGACGGCATCCCGACGCCGGAGACCCGCTGGCGGATGGAGGTCTATTACGCCGCCATCTGCATGGCGATCGAGGGCCGCACAGGAACCCAGGTCGCTCCGGTCATGCAGCTGCACCGGGAAGGCTTCGGCCGGGTCGTGCTGGTGGCCGGCCGGCTGGTGGCAGTGAGCCGCACAATCCGCGACGCCCACCGCTTCGGTTTCCCGTCGCTGGCCGGGCTGGCCGAGGCCGGCGAGGCGTTAGTGGCGGAAGGGGTCGACATGGTGACCCGGTACCCGGAGCTCGCGGCGTCCGGATGACCGGCGGTGCAGCTCCAAAAGCGCGCATATCACCCAAGGAGAGCGACAGATGAGCGAATTCGTCCAGCCCCTGGCCCGTGACGGCAGCCCCTGGATGCCAATGTATCTGGAGGAAATCAGCGCCGAGGAATGCATCGGCTGCGGGCGCTGCTACAAGGTCTGCTACCATAACGTCTTGAAGATGATGGGCGTCAATGACGAGGGGGAACTCGTCGAGATCGACGATGACGACGACGCCGAGCGCATGATCATGGTCATCGCCAACAAGGGCAAATGCATCGGTTGCAAGGCCTGCGGCGCCGTCTGCGCCAAGAACGCCCAGAAGTACATCAGCGCCGAGGAGCTTGCCAAGGCTGCGTGAAACCCTGTGGACCGGCCGGGGTCTCGCCCTTTCGGCAATCGCCCCGGCCGTCCTTACTGTTCCCCGAATCCATGATTTTGTGATTTTCTGGTAAGAAGTTTACGATTGAGCCTCATGAACCCGAAATTCTTGCGTTTCAATGGATTATTAATTTTTTATTTATTTACATTTGTTTGTCCTGCGCGCATCTGGCAGGAGGAATGGAAAGACAACGGTCCGGCCACGAGCCGAGCCGAGGAACAGGCTGGCGGGTACCGATAGGAGTGGCCAAATACGGTTGTCCATCTCTTGGCGCGGCCGTTCGGGCCGGTCACCGATGACGTTCGGTCAAGGGGGAATGCAGCCGATGGCGATACGCTCGCCCTTTGGCCCGACCGGGCCCTCGACGCCGAGACCATCGACGCAGTCTCACAAAGAGGATGGACGCTGACCACCGCGCGTTCTGCATGGCCTCATGCGTCGACCGGCAGGATAATGGTGACGGTGGTGCCCCGGCCGGGCTGGCTCTCGATCGACAGGCGGCCACCATGCAAGCCGACGAGATGGCGGGCGATGGGCAAGCCCAGGCCGGTCCCCTCCCGCGTCATGTCCGACGGGTCACGGACCTGTTCGAAGGGCTCGAAGACCAGCGCAATCTTGTCCTCGGGAATACCGATACCGGTATCGCTGACGGTCAGCCGGACCTGCTCCTCGCCTTCGGGCCGGATGCGGATGTCGATGCGGCCGCCGGGATCGGTGAACTTGATGGCATTGCCGATAATGTTCAGCAGCACCCGCTTGAGTGCGTCGGCGTCGGCCGTCAGGGTCACCGGCTCTCCGGGCCGCTCGAAGTCGACGACAAGCCCCTTCTCCTCGGCCAGGGGCGCCACGACCGTCAGCGAAGCCAGAACCAGCCGCTCCAGGGCGACCGGCTCCGTCACCAGTTCGTACCGTCCGGCTTCGATCTTTGACAGGTCGAGCACCATGTTGATGGTCCGCAGCAGGTGCGAGGCGCTGCCGTAGATATCGTTGACATAGCCTTCATAGCGGTCGTGCTCGATCGCCCCGAAGAGCTTCATGCGCATGATGTCGGCAAGGCCGATAATGCCGTTGAGGGGGGTCCGCAGTTCGTGGCTCATCTGGGCCAGGAATTGCGATTTGGCGCGATTGGCGCGTTCTGCCTCCTCTTTGGCATCGAGGAGGCCGAGGCGTGCGGCATGGTCGCGCCGTTCCACCGCCTCTGCCATGCGGTTGTAGACGGCGGCGAGTTTGCCGAACTCGCCCTTGTCGTTGCCGGCCAGCGCCCGGGCTGCAAGGTCTCCCTTCTCCAACCGGCTGGCGGCGTCGGCCAGCGCATCGATCCGGCGATTGACCAGCCAGTGCGCCCCGCTCCAGGCGAGCAGCGAGCAGAGGCCCACAAGAAAAGCCAGCAGAATGACACGGCGCGCCACTTCGGCATTCAAGTCCGCCAGAGCCGCAGCCCGCGGCTGGGTCACGGCGATGAACATGCCACCGAGGACATCCGGGACCTGGGCGAAGCCGGCGATCAGGGGTTCGGCGCTCTCTAGATCGATGGTGCCGGGCTTCGCCTCGGACGCCTGAGCACCGGCGATCAGCGAGAGATTGGCCAGGGGCTGGCCGATCGCCGTGCTATTGCCCGGCCGCAGCGCCAGAATGGTGCCCTCGCCGGAGAAAACCCGCACCTCCGCACCGTCCGGCAGGACCAGAGTGTCGAGCCAGGCGGTCAGCCAGGTCATCTTGAGGCCATTGCCGAGGATGCCGGTCATGGAGCCCGTGTCATCGCGCACCGGCTGCATCAGCGTGATGATCGGTTCGCCGCTTGTCACGCCGGTACAAAGCGGACCGAGAACGAAGGATTCGGTATCAAAGCTCTGCTGTACCGCCACCGACCAGCTGAGATCGATCGGCTGCGGCAGCGGGTCGGAGCTGCAGACGAGGTGCCCCGACCGATCGACCATCGAAAAGGCGGAGATGTGCGAATGCAGGGCGGCAACCCGGGCCATGGCTGTTGAGCACGCGGCATGGTCGCCGCCGCGCACGGCGTCCATGACTGCCAGCGAGGCCAGCACCTGACGACCCGCATCGATACGCGACTGCAATTCGTCGGCAATGGCCACAGCCGACTCCCCCAGGACCGCGGCCGCATCCTGACGCCGCTGCTCGAATCGATGGCCGATTTCCCAGGTGCTATAGGAAACGAGCGGCAAGAGGACTGCAAGCATGAGCAGAAACAGCCGAACCGCCATGGAACTGAAGATCGACGAGACGCGGCCGAAGACGGCCTTTCTCGACACGCTCGGGCGTTCTGCTTCGACGCTTTCGCAATCCGGCTGGTCTGGCATTGCTGGCCCTCGGCGTCATCCCGCCCCGGATCATCGGGACAAAGACATCATCGGAAAATAGAGAATAACAATCTCTAGTTTCCTGCACTCTTTCCGGATCCTATATGTGAACAGGATAGTTCGGACGACACGTCAACATTGCCCCGGATGGATTAATATTCGGTTATGCTTTTCTCGCGGCGTCGCTGGTAAAATTCACTTTATTTGCCCGTCTAACTTGAAGCCGGCCCGATGCCTGAGAGAGAAGAGCTGCTTATGGATTGACAGGCCGCCGTCTGCGCCTCACATCGCGATGAGCTTAGACCCAAGACAGGACCGGGAAATGCACGAAGGCCAGTACCGCGTCAACGCCGTGTATGACGAAGATGCCGAGCAGTGGACGGCGAAAAGTCCCCAGGTGCCGGGCTTCTCCTGTGAGGCTGAGACCCTGGAAGAGTTGCTGGATGCCCTGCGAAAGGAAATGCCGCCGGCGGCCGAGGCGGCACACGGCCCGCCGATCGGCGATTTCGACCGGGAAGTGCGCATCACGACCGCCTTCCCAGCCTGCGGGTGTTGAACCGTGTGACCGGGACGGCATGTGCGCCGGGTGTGGGCGAACGTAAGCGAACCCTAGCATTCCCCGTCAGCGCATGGATGGCCAACGCGACTGCGGCTACACCGGCCAAGCCTCCAACCGGCAGGCCGAGTCGCGGATGACTACAAGGCCCGCCTCAAAAAATGGCCCTTGTCTTTTTCCACGGCGGGACATATGAGCTCTTCCTCGATCCCGCGCGGAAGGTTGGCGAAGTCCTCGGGACAGTCGAACCGGCGCCGCGTCTTCGGGATTGCTCGTCAACACAAGGACAACAGGCCACTATGCCCGCGCTGCTTCCTGTCGTGACCGATGCCGCCTCCGTACCGGCGCTGGAGGCTTTCGACTCGACAATACGAACGCTGATTTCCTCCGCCGACAGCAATGGCGCCATCTCGATTATGCAAATCATCGCCGAGCCGCAATCGGGCCCGCCGCTTCATGTCCATGCTCGCGAGGATGAGCTGTTCTTCGTCGAGGACGGCGATGTCGGCTTTTTCTGCGAAGGCAGGCTCTGGCGAGGCGCCCCCGGCACGCAGGTGTTCCTGCCCCGCGGCGTGCCGCATACCTGGTACAATTATGGCGCCACCCCTGCCCGTCTGCTGGTGACCTGCGTGCCCGGCGGCTTCGAAGGCTATTTCCCCGCGGTGCTTGCGAGGACGGCGGGCTTGACGGACGTGGCGGCGGGCCTCGCCGCCGCCGGTGCGGAGTTCGGCATCGAGCTTCTGGGACCCAATCCCCTTGCCGAACCCCTGAGCGAGCCGGTGTAGGCGACAGCGAGGGAGCGCGAGCGCAAAGGCCGGCTCAGACCGGCCAGGCCTCCAGCCGGTAGGCCGAGTCCCAGAACATCCACTCATATTGGGTGGAGCGGCGGAAGGCGTGATGCATTGCCGCCCGGACGGCCTCGGTGGTGCCGGCGGCGGCGCGGTCGGCGATCGCCTTGACCGCCTCGACCGCCTCGCCGAAGGCCGGGTCGGTATAGGTGTCGATCCACGCCTGGTAGGGATTGTCCGGCGCCGCCGATTTGGCGATCGCCATCCCGACATCCCAATAGACCCAGAAGCAGGGCAGGATCGCCGCAACAAGCACCTCATAGGGCTCGGTCTGGGCGGTGGCGACAAGGAAGTCGGTATAGGCCTGGCAGGCGGGCGAGCGGTCGGCCCGGGCCGCCTGGGCCGGGTCCAGCCCGAATTTCCGGAAAAACGTCTCGTGCAGCGCCCGCTCGACGACCACCGCCTCCCGCGCCGCACCGGCAAAGGCGATCAGCGCGTCGGGGTCGGGCGCCTTGGCCGCGGCGATCGCCAGGGCCCGGCCATAGGCGACGAGATAGAGCGAGTCCTGGACCATATAGGCCTGGAAGCGCCCTTCGTTCAGCGTGCCGGCGGCGAGCTCCTGGTTGAACGGCAAATCGTGGATGGCCCGGCGCAGCGGCGCGACGGCGGTCCAGGCCTCTTCGGTGAAGGCGGTCATGGCGAACCTCACAAGGGTCGGGGGCGGTTGGCTGATCAGGCGGCCGGTGGAGCGGGCCAGAGCGCGTGGAAATGGTGCACCGGCCCGTGGCCATGGCCGACGCTCAGCCGGTCGGCGGCGGCGATGGCGGCGGTGACATAGGTCTTGGCCTCGGCCACCGCGACGGCCGGGTTGCCGTGCCGCGGCAGCAGTGCTGCGATGGCCGCCGACAGGGTGCAGCCGGTGCCGTGGGTGTTGCGGGTGGCGATGCGGCGGGCCGGCAGCTCGACATAGTCGTCGCCGTCATAGAGCAGGTCGAAACTCTCGGTGCCGGCCAGATGCCCGCCCTTCAGCAGCACCAGGCGCGGCCCCAGGGCGTGCAGCGCCCGCGCCGCCTCGCGCATCGCCTCGGGCGCCTCCGGCGCCGGCCGGTCGAGCAGCACCCCGGCCTCGGGCAGGTTCGGCGTGATGAGTTCGGCCAGCGGCACCAGGCGCTCGCGCACCGCCATTACGGCGTTCTCGTCGAGCAGCCGGTCGCCGCTCTTGGCGACCATGACGGGGTCGAGCACCACCCGCTTCGCCCGGTGCGCCGCCAGCCGCTCGGCGACCGCCGCGACCGCTTCGCTCACGCCGACCATGCCGATCTTCAGCGCATCGACCCGGACATCGGCGAAGATCGCATCGATCTGGGCGGCGATGAAATCCGGCGGCACCGGATGAATGCCGGTGACCGCCCGGGTGTTCTGGGCGGTCAGGGCGGTCAGGGCGGCCATGCCATAGGCGCCCAGGGCGGAGAAGGCCTTGAGGTCGGCCTGGATGCCGGCGCCGCCCGACGGGTCGGACCCGGCGATGGTCAGAACATTGGGGATCATGGCTGTCTCTCCTGCGGGCGCGCAGCCTTTTCCGCCTCGACGGCGGACCGGAGCGCGCGGGCCGCGGCTTCGGGGTCGGCCGCGGCGCAGATCGCCGAGACCACGGCGATGCCGTCGGCGCCGGCGGCCAGCGGCCGGGCCAGGGTGTCCAGGTTGAGCCCGCCGATCGCCACCACGGGCACGGAGAGGCGGCGGCAGAGATCGGCAAAGGCCGCGGGCGACAGGGCCTCGGCGTCGGCCTTGGTCGGCGTCGCCGCCACCGCTCCGACCCCGGCATAGTCGACGATGGCCGGGTCGAGCGCCGCCAGCTCCGCCTCGCAGCCGACCGACTGCCCGATAACCGCCTCCGGCCCGAGCATCTGCCGCGCCAGGGACGGCGGCATGTCCTCGGACCCGACATGCACCCCGTCGGCGCCGGCGGCCCAGGCGACGTCGACCCGGTCGTTGATCAGCAGCGGCACCCCGGCCGGCTGCAGCACCGCCTGCAGGGCGCGAGCCTGCTCGATCAGGGCACGGGTCGGCGCCGTCTTGTCGCGCAGCTGCACCAGGGTGACGCCGCCCCGGACGGCCGCGGCGACGATGTCGGCCAGCGGCCGGCCGCCGGTCAGCGCCGCGTCGGTGACCAGATAGAGCGACAGGTCGAAGGCGGGCCGGGCTCGGCTCATCTCAGGCGCACCCGGTCGGCAATCCGCTGCCCGTCGAGATCGAAGAGCAGGTCGAGCAACCGCAACTGGAACGAGCCGGGGCCGTTGCAGCCTTCGGCCGCGATTTCGCCGGCGATCCCGAACACCGCCAGGGCATGGGCGACGGCGGTCAGGGGATCCGGCTCGATCGCGAGGAAGGCGCCGGCAATGGCCGAGACGGCACAACCAGTGCCGGTCACCCGGGTCATCATCGGATCGCCGTTATGGCATTCGACGATCCGCTCGCCATCGGTGATCAGGTCGACCGCACCGGTGATAGCCACCACCGCCCCGGTCGCCTCGGCGAGGCTGCGGGCGCCGGCCAGGGCATCGCGGCTGCCCGCCGTGCTGTCGACGCCGCGGCCCTTGCCGCCGGCGGTCCCGGCCAGGCTCATGATCTCCGAGGCATTGCCGCGGATCGCCGTCGGGCGGTGCCAGAGAAGCTCGCCGGCGACGCGGGTGCGATAGCCGAGCACGCCGACCGCCACCGGATCGAGCAGCCAGGGCAGGCCGGTCTCCTGCGCCTTGGCCGCAGCCAGCCGCATCGCCGCCGCACTGTCGCCGTTGATGGTGCCGAGATTGATGACCAGCGCCGAGGCGGCTGCGACCATCTCCTCCACCTCCTCGGTGGAATCGGTCATGACCGGCGAGGCACCGAGCGCCAACAAAATGTTGGCGGTGCTGTTGGTGACGACGGCGTTGGTGATGTTGTGGACCAGCGGCGCCGTGTCGCGCAGCCGGGACAGGCTCGCCCACACCGCGTCCGCTCTCAAGGAGTGCGCCATTGGCTCGTCCTTTCCGTCGGGTCGTTCCGGAGAGGAGAGCCGGGACGCCGTGGCGGGATCGTGGAAGGCCGCCGGCGCCGCGTGACCGCTCCCTTCGCCGGCATGACCCGGATCAGGTTCGACGGGTATGATCTCAGCCCCGGATGGGGCACCCCGTGTCACGAAACCTCAACGTAATGCCGGCGGACGCCCTGTCAAGCCACCCGGCGCGCCCGGGCCCGGCGCACCGCCGGCGGCACCAGGGCCGTAGCCAGGGCGATATAGACGATGAACAGCAGCAATATGGTCTCGATCCCGGTGCCGGCATCGAGCAGCCAGCCCATCAGCGCCGGGGCGGCGGCTGTCGACACCACCATCAGCGACAGGAACAGCGAGCGGATGGCGCCGAGATGCGCGGTGCCGTAGACCTCCGCCAGCAAGGCTCCGTGGCCTGTGTTGAAGGCGCCCATGGTCAGGCCGGCCAGGGCCATGTAGGCAAAGATGACCGGCGGCGCCTCAAGCGTGCTCAGCAGTGCCAGGCCCACCGCATGGGGCAGCAGCACGAGCACGAACAGACGCAAAGCGCCCGTCCGGTCGACCAGCACCCCGGTGCCCAGCGCCCCGGCTATGGTGGCGAGGGCATAGACGGCGAAGCCGGCGGCGAACAGCGGCAGCGTCCAGCCCTTGGCCGCGACCAGCGTCGTCTGGTTGAAGAACACGCCGGTGTTGATGAAGGCCGGCGCCAGCATCGCCGGCAGCAGCAGAAAGAACACCGGGTCGCGCAGCATCTCGGCCCGCGACCAGTGGCGCACGCCCGCCTCCGGGGTCGCAGCGCCGCCGACATAGGCGGCATGGCGGGCCGCATGGCCGCGCAGCAGCCAGAGAACCAGCGGCACCAGCCCGACCGCCAGAACCAGCCCGATCGTGCCCCAGGCCTGGCGCCAGCCGAGCGCCGCGATCAGCCCGACCGCGATCGGCGGCATCACCGCCTCCGATCCGGCAAAGCCCAGAGAAGCGAGCGACAGGGCGCGCCCCCTCCCCTCTCTGAAATAGCGGGCCATGGCCGTGGCCGAGACATGGCTCATCAGCCCCTGGCCGAAAAAGCGCAGCAGCAGAAAGGCCAGGAAGAGAAACACCACTGAAGCGACCGGCACCGCCGCCATGAACAGACAGGCGCCCGCGACCCCGGCCGCCACCAGGCCGGCATAGAGGCGCAGGTCGAGCCGGTCGATCAGCGGTCCGACGGCCAGCATCAGCCCGGCAGAGCTCAGCGTCGCCAGGCCGTAGACCGTCCCCAGCCCGCCATGGCCGAGACCGAACAGCGCCCGCAAATCGGCATTGAACAGGGCGATGAAATAGGTCTGGCCGAAGGCGGAGAAGAACGCCATGGCAAAGCCGAAGGCGAGAAAGCGCCGGTTCGACAGGACGAAGCTGAGATAGCGCACGGGCAGAGGACCGGAGCGAGCGATGGCGGAACGGCCGCCGGCAACCGCGCTACCATCCGCGCTTTCCCGGCCGCGGTAAATCTCGATCGGCAGGGCGCCCGCCGATCACAACCGGCCCGGTGTGTTCCGACCCGGCAATTCCGAAGACCCGGAGCGGCCTTCCCCAAGAGCGAGAACCTCGTAGACGGTCACCTCGTTCCTGAGGCCCATCCGCACCGACCCGCATCGCGACAATGGGGCGAGGCGACCGACTGTCGGGGGCCTGTCCGGCCGCAAATGACCAATGAGAAAGGCCTCTAACGCCACATTTCTGTTAAATTTGTTTCATCTTGATTGTGATAATGGGGTTCGCGCATGATAGGCAGCGTGGCAAACTTCGGCGAAACCGGCAGGGTACCTGTGTCTCGAAATGGAAAATAACCCTTCCTCGACAGCCAAGAACCGGGTCGGGCTGGAGCCGGCCGTGGAGGCGGCTCACCAGCTGTTCATGGATAGAGTCGCGCAGTATCGGCGCGAGGTCTCGCCGAAGGCCGACGACAACTGTATTGCCAAGGCCCTCTCCGACGTGATCGAGGCCTGGCGATCGGTCTGTGCGGCAGAAAACGAACTGATCGACACGGCGGACGTGCCGAACGGGCGGGAGCACGTCCTCGAACATCTGTCCTTGACCGCATCGCTGTCGAACATTGCGTTCCAGTTCTCGCACGGCGAACGGAACGGACGCCTGACCGACCTCCCGGTCTATGTCGAGGAATGGTTTGCCGAGCATCGCCGCCGTTACGACCGCTGGAGCATCCGGACGCGCGATACCCGGCTCGCAGCCGACGCCACGCCACCCCGCACCCTGCATCTCCACCGCACCTGAGCGATCGGATGCTTGACGGTCGAGTACAAGCCTGCGCCTATATGGGCCATTGCTTATGCTTCCTAAGACCGACGGGCTCGGTCGACATTGCCCTCATGGGACGGGTATTTGACCTTTACCATCGTTTAACATTAGTCATCGCCAACTTTCTTTGGAAATACCCGCGCTTTTCCGCGCGACCGGCAGCAAGAGGCCGGCCGCCTGATTTGCTGCTGCTCGGATAGATCTCCTCAAGCACGGCGGATCGCGTACCATGGCATGAGTCGCCGGAAGGTCGGTCATGCCTGCACCGCAAAACCCGCACGATGCACTGTTCCGCTGTCTTCTGGACAACCCGGAGGATGCCGGCGCGTTGATCCGCGAGCAGCTGCCGCCGGACATCGCCGCAGATCTGTCCGATCGGCCGCCCATCCTCACCGATGCGACCTTCATCGATCCAAGCCTGAAGGAGACCCGCGGCGACAGGCTCTACGAGGTAGAGTTGAGGGACGGGTCGCCGGCGCTGCTTTATGTCCTCTTCGAGCATAAGAGCACGCCGGACTCCGATACGCCGCTGCAGCTTCTCGGCTATATGGTCCGAATCTGGCAGCGCTATACCGCTGGCGGGCCTCGCCGGAAAGCCGCCCTTCCGGCAATCATTCCGCTCGTGATCTATCACGGGCAGGTGCCGTGGCGCGTGCCGCTTTCGGTGTTCGACTGCATCTCCGGGGCCGGTCACTGGAAGGAACGGCTGCGCGATTTCCGCTACATCGTCCGCGATCTGGGCCGCATCGACAACGCGGTATTGTCCCGCACGCCAACCGTGCGGGCGGTGCTGCTGGCCCTGAAATATGCCGCGGCGAAGGAGGCGCCCCGCGAAATCCTGGCCGAGATCGTCGCTTCATTACCCGAAGGCTCGCAGCTGGAGATTCAAGGCCTCATCTATATGCTTCGCACGTTCAGTCGATTGGACCGGGAAACCCTGGTAGATATTGTCAGCGAGGCGAGGCCCGACAGGAGAGACGAGATGGTATCGCTTGCGGCACAGGAATGGATCCAGGAAGGGCTGGAGAGAGGGTTAAGGCGGGGCCTTGAGCAGGGCCTTGAGCAGGGCCTTGAGCAGGGCCTTGAGCAAGGCCGCGAACAGGGCCGCGAACAGGGCCGCGAACAGGGTCTTGAGCAGGGCAAAACGATGGGGGAAGCCCATGGTCTTGCCGAGAGCATTGTCGAGATCCTGGCAATGCGGTTTGGGACGGTGGATCCAATGCTTGACGCCCGACTCTCGGAGCTTTCGGCCGAGACACTGCGGCCGCTGGTCAGGCGGGCCCTCACGATCTCCTCCCCGGAAGCCCTGCTCGACGCAACATCGCCATGACCGGGCTCCGGTCCGGATTTTTGCCTGCCGATTTCTGCGGCCTGCCGGTGCCTGCCCAAGCGGCCATAGTCCCACATCTGCCCGCGCGCGGATAAGGCCGCTTTGCGCGGGCGGGCAGCGGGCTTATGTTGACCTCGGGTCGGCGCAGGGGTGTCCGAGTGATGAGGCGGGCTGTGCGTTCAAATGGGTTTCGGACAGCCGGCATGCTGGCGCTTTGTTTAACCGTGACTGCGCTCGGCGGGCCGACAAGGCCGGCTATGGCGCAGGAGCGGCTGGTGCCGGAAAGCCGCGAAGAGGTCCGCCTCAGCTTTGCACCGCTGGTGCGGGAGGCGGCGCCGGCCGTCGTCAATATTCACACCAGCCGGCTGGTGCGCAGCCGCGTCCGCTCGCCTCTCTACAACGACCCGTTCTACCGCCGCTTCTTCGACCACGGCGCCCCGCGCGCGCCGGTGCAGGAGGAGGTGCAGAACTCGCTCGGCTCCGGCGTCATCATCCGCAGTGACGGCCTCGTCGTGACCAACCACCATGTCATCGAAGGCGCCGATGCCATCACCGTGGTGCTGATGGACCGGCGGGAATTCCAGGCCGATGTGCTGGTGTCCGACGACGAGACCGACCTGGCGGTGCTCAAGCTGGTCGATGTCGAGGACGCGCTGCCCGAGCTCGACCTCGCCGACAGCGACAGCCTGGAGGTCGGCGACCTGGTGCTGGCGATCGGCAATCCCTTCGGCGTCGGCCAGACGGTGACCAGCGGCATCGTCTCGGCGCTCGCACGGACGACCGTCGGCATCGCCGATTACAGCTTCTTCATTCAGACCGACGCGGCGATCAATCCCGGCAATTCCGGCGGGGCTCTGGTCGATATCGACGGCCGCCTTGTCGGCATCAACACCGCCATTTACAGCCGCTCCGGCGGCTCCATGGGCATCGGCTTCGCCATCCCGGCCAATATGGTGCGCTCGGTGGTCGAGGGGCTGGAGCGCGGCATGCCGCTGGTCCGGCCCTGGCTCGGGGTCGCCTTTCAGGACGTGACGTCGGACCTCGCCGAGGGCCTGGAGCTCGACCGGCCGGGCGGCGTGCTGGTGACCGCCGTCCAGCCGGACAGCCCGGCCGACGAGGCCGGGCTCGGCAATGGCGACGTCATCCTTGCGGTCAATGACCAGCCGGTGAATGACAGCCAGGCCCTGCGTTTCCGCATCGCCACCCTGAGCATCGGCGACACCGCGCGGCTCGGCATCTGGCGCCGCGGCGAGCGGCAGCAGGTGCCCTTCGACGTCCGGCCGCCGCCGGAGGACCCGCCGCGTCGGGTGAGGCTGCTCGACGGCCGGCACCCTCTGGCCGGCGCGGTGGTCGCCAACCTCTCGCCCGCCCTGATCGCCGAGATCGATTTCGACGGCCGCCCGCGCCGGGGTGTGGTGGTCCTGGAGGTGCGCAGCCCCTCCCGCGCCGCCGGGCTCGGCCTGCAGCCGCTGGACGTCGTCACCCGCATCGACGGCCGCGACATGCAGGGGGTCGAGGCGCTGGAACGCTATCTGGCGCAGAGCCGCCCGCCCTGGCGGGTCGAGGTGATGCGCGGCAATGACCCCCTGCAGGCGACGGTGAACCGCTGAGTGGCCCGCAGCAAGGCACCCAAGACCGGGCAACCGGAGAACGAAGTCGGCCTCTTCACGCCCCTGGCCGCCCGGCCGCTCGCCGACCGGCTGCGCCCGGCCCGCCTCGAGGACGTCGTCGGCCAGGACCACCTCCTCGCCTCCGACGCCCCGATCGGCCGCATGGTGCGGGCCCGCCGGCTCGCCTCGATGGTCCTCTGGGGCCCGGCCGGCTGCGGCAAGACCACCGTGGCGCGGCTGCTGGCCGAAGCGAGCGACCTCGAGTTCGAGCCGCTGTCCGCCGTCTTCTCCGGCGTCGCCGATCTGCGCAAGGTCTTCGACCGGGCGCGCGAGCGCCGGCGGGCCGGCGGCGGCACCCTGCTGTTCGTCGACGAAATTCACCGCTTCAACCGGGCGCAGCAGGACGGCTTCCTGCCCGTGGTCGAGGACGGCACGGTGGTGCTGGTCGGCGCCACCACCGAGAACCCCTCCTTCGAGCTGAACGCGCCGCTGCTCTCGCGCTGCCAGGTCTTCGTCCTGCGCCGGCTCGACGATGCCGCGCTGGAGGCGCTGCTCGCCCGGGCCGAGGCGGAAGAAAGCCGGACCCTGCCGCTGACCGATGAGGCGCGGACGGCCCTGAAGGCGATGGCCGACGGCGACGGCCGTTTCCTCCTCAATCTCTGCGAGGCGTTGTTCGCGCTACCGGCCGGGGCGGCACCGCTCGATGCGGCCGGGCTGACGGCGACCGTGCAAAAGCGCGCGCCCGTCTACGACAAGGCGCAGGAGGGCCATTACAACCTCATCAGCGCCCTGCACAAGAGCCTGCGCGGCTCCGATACCGATGCCGCCCTTTACTGGCTGGCCCGCATGCTGGTCGCCGGCGAGGACCCGCGCTACATCGCCCGCCGTCTGGCGCGCTTCGCCGTGGAGGATATCGGGCTGGCCGACCCGCAGGCGCTGCCCCAGGCGCTGGCCGCCTGGGACGCCTATGAGCGGCTCGGCTCGCCGGAAGGGGAACTCGCCATCGTCCAGGCGGTCATCTATCTCGGCACGGCGCCGAAATCGAACGCCGCCTATGTCGCCCTCGGCGCGGCGCAGCGCGCCGCCAAGGAAACGGGCAGCCTGATGCCCCCGGCCCATATCCTCAATGCCCCGACCCGGCTGATGAAAGAGCTGGGCTATGGGCGGGGCTATGAATACGACCATGACAGCCCCGAGGGCTTTTCCGGCCAGAACTATTTCCCCGAAGCCATGGACCGCGCCCGCTTCTATCACCCGAGCGCGCGCGGCTTCGAACGCGAGATCGGCAAGAGGCTGGCGTATTGGGAGCGGCTGCGGGCCGGCCGCGGCGATCCGCATGGCGATGGCTCTCGCTAAAGCCGTCCCGGATCCTATGTGAGTCGGCGTAGCTGTGATCACGCGCATTGACAGGGCGACAGGACCGGCATGGCTCAGTCCAAGAAGGATTCCCTCCCCACGGCATCGGCCGGCCAAGCCGACGTCGACGCTTTTCTGAAGAAGATCGCCGCCACCCCGGCGCCGCGCACCGATGGCCGCCGCGGCCGGCTGGTCTTCGCCATGGATGCCACCGCCAGCCGCGAGCCGACCTGGGACCGCGCCTGCCACCTGCAGGGCGAAATGTTCGAGGCGACGACGGCGCTGGGCGGGCTCGACGTGCAGCTGGTCTTCTACCGCGGCTTTCGGGAGTGCAAGGCCAGCCCCTGGGTCTCCGACAGCCGTGCCCTGCTGCAGCGCATGACCGCGGTGCGCTGCCTCGGCGGCAAGACGCAGGTCGGGCGCATGCTGAAGCACGTGCTGAAGGAGAACGAGAAGCAGCGGGTCAATGCCCTGGTTTTCGTCGGCGACTGCTTCGAGGAGGATGTCGACGAGGTCTGCCACACCGCCGGCGAGCTGGGGCTGCGCGGCGTCCCGGCCTTCATTTTTCATGAGGGGCCGGACCCGGTGGCGCGCCAGGCCTTCCAGCAGATCGCCCGGCTGACCCGCGGCGCCTATTGCCCGTTCAATGCCGCCAGCGCCCGCCAGCTGAAGGAGCTGCTGGGCGCCGTCGCGGTCTATGCCGCCGGCGGCTACAAGGCGCTGAGCGATTACGGCAAGGCCCGCGGGGGCGAGGAGGTTCGCCAACTGACCCACCAGATGGGCCCGGAGAAGGCGCGGCGATGATCCAGGGGCTGATCCTCGGCATCTGTCTGCTTGTCGGGGTCGTTCTGCTGCTCAACTGGTTTGCCAAGGCCGATCCGCGGGCCATGGCCCGGCTGGCGAAATATGGCGGCATGGCGCTGGGCATCGGGGTCATTCTGTTCCTCACCATCACCGGCCGGCTGCCGGCGCTCGTCGGCGCGCTGGGGGCCCTGCTGCCCTTCCTGTTGAACCTGCGGCGCGTCGCCGACCGGCTGAAGAGCATGGCCGGGCCCTCGCCGGGGCAGAAATCGGGTCTGGATACCGCCTGGTTGCATGTCGAGCTCGACCACGACACCGGCCGGATGGGCGGCGCGGTGCGTCAGGGCAGCTTCGCCGGCCGAACCCTCGACGACCTGACCGTCGAGGAGCTGATCCGCCTCAGAGGCGAGTGCGCCGCCGACGACCCGCAGTCCGTCGCCATCGTCGAGGCCTTTCTCGACCGCACGCACGGCGCCGAGTGGCGCGAGGCGGCAGGCGAAGAGGCTGCCGAGGGCGGCCCGGGGGCCGGTACCGGCGCCGGCGGCGGGACCGGCGGCCCTTCGGGCGGTCGGATGACCAAGGCAGAGGCCTATCGCGTGCTGGGGCTGGAGCCCGGCGCCGATACGGCAGCGATCAAGCAGGCGCATCGCCGGCTGATGAAAAAGTTTCATCCGGATCAGGGCGGCTCCGACTATTTCGCCGCCAAACTCAACGAGGCCAAGGACATTCTTCTCGGTTCCTGACTCGAAGTGCGGCATGATGGTTTCTTATCGCTTTATCAACATTCGCCCGCTTAGCTTGTCAGGACCCGGGCGACATGGCACTGTCTCATGACTGATCATCCTCAGCCGGCTGCGAATTCCGGCGCCGTAACCTGCGCGAAGCCGCTCATGATTAAACCCGTCCGCAAGGCCGTCCTGCCCGTCGCCGGGCTGGGCACCCGTTCTTTGCCCGCGACCAAGGTGATGCCGAAGGAAATGCTCACCGTGGTTGATAAACCCATCGTTCAGTTCGCCGTCGAGGAGGCGCAGGCCGCCGGGATCGAGGAGTTCATCTTCGTGACCAGCCGCGGCAAGAACGTGCTGGAAGACCATTTCGACTATCACGGCGAGCTCTACGACAATCTGCGCAAGCGCGGGAAATCGGGCGAGCTGGCCGCCGCCCGCACGGCGGAGCTGGCGACCGGCACCTTCTGTTCGGTGCGGCAGGCCGAACCGCTCGGTCTCGGCCACGCCATCTGGTGCGCCCGCATGATCATCGGCCAGGAGCCGTTTGCGGTGATGCTGCCGGACGAGCTGTTCCTGTGCCGCACGCCGCTGCTCAAACAGATGCTCGACGCCTATAAGCGCCTGGGCGGCAACCTTATCGCCGTACGCGAAGTGCCGCGGGAGATGTCGGCCCGCTACGGCATGGTCGACACCAACGGCGATGACGGTGCCATTGCCTCGATCCGCGGTCTCGTCGAAAAGCCCTCGCCGGCCGAATCGCCCTCGACCCTGTCGATCGTCGGCCGCTACGTCCTGCAGCCGGAAGTCCTGCACGCGCTCGACCGCTGGGAGGCGGGGCGCGGCGGCGAAATCCAGCTGACCGACGCGGTGGCGAAGCTGGTCGGCAAGCAGCCGGTCCATGGCATGCGTTTCGAAGGCCGGCGCTTCGACTGCGGCATCAAGGCGGAATATGTCGCCGCCAATGTCGCCTATGCGCTGGCCCGCGACGAGCTGTCGGACGATGTCCGCGCCCTGGTCACCGACCTCCTCGACACCGGCGAGGCGGTGACGCCGGCCCCCCTCGCCGCGGCCGTCGGGACGTGACTCGGCAAGGCATCGCCAGGCGGCAATGGCTGGACCGCACGCTTCGGGCGGCTTAAGGTTCGGCCCGGACCCAACGAGGCGGTGCCGATGAGCGACTCCCACCAGTTCGACCCGACCATTCTCCGGGAATACGATATGCGCGGCGTGGTCGGCAAGACCCTGACCTCGCGCGATGCCTGGGCGGTCGGCCGCGCCTTCGGCACCATTCTGGCCGAACGCCATGGGACCACCGTGGCCGTCGCCTATGACGGACGGCTGCACTCGCCGACGCTCGAATCCGCGCTGGTCGACGGGCTCGTCGCCACCGGGTTGACCGTCCACCGCATCGGCCTGGGGCCGACGCCGATGCTCTATTACGCGGTCAAGAAGCTGGAAGCCGCCGGCGGGCTGATGATCACCGGCTCGCACAACCCGCCCGAATATAACGGCATCAAGATGCTGACGGCGAAGGGGCCGGTCTATGGCGACCAGATTCAGGAGATCGGCCGCGTCGGCGCTGCCGGTACCTGGCGCAGCGGCGCCGGTACGGTGCACCAGACCGCCATGATCGAGGCTTACATCGACCGGCTGCTCGCCGATTTCGACGGCGATCGGCCGCTCAGCGTCGCCTGGGACGCCGGCAACGGCGCCACCGGCGAGTTGCTGCGCCTGCTGACCGACCGGCTGCCCGGCCGGCATTTCCTCCTTTACGACGATATCGACGGCCGCTTCCCGAACCACCATCCCGATCCGACCATCCCGGCCAATCTGGTCGACCTGCAGCGCACCGTGGCCGAGCAGCGCTGCGATCTCGGCGTCGCCTTTGACGGCGACGGCGACCGCATCGGTGCACTTGACGAAAAGGGCCGGATCATCTGGGGCGACCAGCTGGTGGCGATCTACGCCACGGAGGTGCTGAAGGACCGGCCCGGCGCCACCGTCATCGCCGACGTCAAGGCCAGCCAGACCCTGTTCGACGAGATCGCCCGGCTGGGCGGCGAGCCCTTGATGTGGAAGACCGGCCACTCGCTGCTCAAGGCCAAGATGGCCGAGACCGGGGCGCCGCTGGCCGGCGAGATGTCGGGCCATATCTTCTTCGCCGACAAGTATTACGGCTTCGACGACGCGCTCTATGCCGCGGTGCGGCTGATCGGCCTGGCCAGCCGCAGCGGCCGGCCGCTCTCGGCCCTGCGCGACACCCTGCCGGCGGTGCTCAACACCCCGGAAATCCGCTTCACCGTCGAGGAGGCGCGGAAATTCGCCATCATCGACGAAGTGCGGGCCCGCCTCGCCGCCGCCGGCGCGGACGTGGTCGGCATTGACGGGGTGCGGGTCACCACCGCCGACGGCTGGTGGCTGCTGCGCGCCTCCAACACCCAGGACGTGCTGGTCGCCCGGGCCGAGAGCGGAACCGCCGACGGGCTGAAGCGGTTGAAGGACCAGATCCACGACCAGCTTGCCGCCTCGGGACTCGATATGAGCGATTTCGGCGCGGCCGGTCATTGACGTCGGGCGCGGAGGCCGGAGCCGGCAGCGCCCCGACAGCGCCCGCACTGCGGAGGACACGCGATGCTCGACCAACCCCTTGGCGTGACGCTGCAGCAGTCGATCGAGCACGAAATGCCGGTCGCACTCGCCGATTTCGACCCGGCCGCCCAGCCGACCGGCCTGGTGATCGTCGACGAGGTGCATGGCTTCTGCACCGTCGGCGCCGGGCCGCTGGCCCCGCAGGCGCCGAACGGCCAGGTCGACCGGATGGTGCAGAAGACCGATGCCCTGGCCCGGCGGTTCGAGGCCGAAGGCTGGCCGATGATGGCGTTCCTGGACACCCACGAGCCGGGCAAGCCGGAGCCGCCCTATCCGGCCCATTGCCAGCGCGGCACCGGCCAGGAAGAGCTGGTGCCGGAGCTGAAATGGCTGGAAAACGAGTCGAAACAGGCGACGCTGCTGCGCAAGGACTGCATTAACGGCTTTGTCGGCGGCATTCAGGGCAACCGCAACCTCGTCGTCGACTGGGTGAACGACAACCGGCTGCAGGCGATCCTGGTGGTCGGCATCTGCACCGACATCTGCGTCATGGACTTCGTCCTGACCATGCTGTCGGCCCGCAATCACGATCTGATGCCGACCCTGAAGGACATCGTCGTCGACGCCGGGGCCTGCGCCACCTATGACATGCCGCGCGAGGCGGCCGAGGCCCAGGGCCTGCCCGCCACGATGGCCCATCCCCAGGCTCTGGCGCACCATCTCGGC
>JAAAOG010000042.1 GCA_009909005.1 Alphaproteobacteria bacterium
AAGCGCGGCATTAGGAACGTTGCATACAGCACCGTTACCATGACGGCAACGTTTCATCCGCTTCCTGATAAGCGCGGCATTAGGAACACCGAGCAGCAAGCCCTCGGCAGCACCGAGGAGTTTCATCCGCTTCCTGATAAGCGCGGCATTAGGAACCTACAGTGTGTGGAAAAAGACATTTCCCACCCTGTTTCATCCGCTTCCTGATAAGCGCGGCATTAGGAACTTACCCCTTCGCAATGCCCTTTGCAACAATGAAAATTCAGCGCGTTTTCCAAAGGGCCTCTGCCAAAACATGACAAAATTGTTACGAAGGTCGTTGCAATTGTTGATCTGCGACGGATTACCAAACGACTTGAGTGGCTTGCTGATTTTCCAAGGGGCTTGACCAGAGGAAGCCGGCGCCCGCTCCCTCATTCGTCGAAAGGATAGCAGGGCAGGCGGAGAAAAGCGTCCTCTCTTCCATGATCTGCAACCGATTCCTTGCCGAACCCGGGAACCGTATCTTCACGTCTATCCCCATTTTTTGCGTGACGCTGGGTCGCCAGCTGCTTGATCCGTTGATAAGCTTTGAGGGTCATTTCGGGCGCGTTACGGCCACTCTGGTGGCGCGTGAACTTAAGGTGGTTCCGCAGCTGTTCCCCGGTCGGCGCGTGCGCCATGGCGCAGAGCTCCCGGATTTCGGGCAGCGCTTCGTACGGGCTCCCGGCCGCTTTCTCGGCCGGGAGGCTATCGGTGACCCAGGTCTGGAAGGCGGCCATGCAGGCGGCCGGGTCGACGGCACGATCGGGTGTCAGCACCGCCGTCAGACTATGGTCGGCGATGGTGGCGCGGACCTGGCCATAGCCATAGGCCTTGGCCCGGCCCAGCATATGCCGGCGGCCGCGGTCCGCGCCGCCATGCTGGCCGAAGGTGAGGGCCCAGACCAGAGCGCCCAGCTCCACGGGCGTGACATTGTGGACCTTGATGGTCGAGCGGAATGTCAACGGACGCTCGCGGCTGGCTTTCAGGAAGGTCAGGTCCGAAAGCTGCTCCTGCCGGGTCGCGTCGACCGCCTGGGGCAGTCGTTCCGCCGAGCCGTTGCGGGCCGGATAGCGCTTGCGCCCGGCAAGAACGGCGTTCCTGTTGTCATAGTCGACCGGATGTTTTGTGCCTTTTCCCTGTGGATCAGGGCGGAGATAGAAGGGGAAGAAGGATGCGCGCGGCTTCATGGTCACGCCCGTGACCGGGTCGAGGGTTTCGGCGCGGACGCCGTCGGGCAAAGTCGCAATGCCGAACTTCACCCGGCTGCGCCAGGCCCGTTTGCGGGCCAGCCGGCCTTCGGCCGGTTCTTCGGCCTCCGGCGGCGCCCAGCCGAACAGAGCCTCGACAAGGTCCAGCGGCTCGTCCTTGTTCAAATCAGACTGGGTCCACTTCGCGACCTTGCGGACAGAATGTTCATAGGGCACGCGCATGAACCGGGTGAGAGACAGAAAACTTTGCTCCGTTGGAACACGCTGTTCCTGTCCCCGCTCGTTCCGCCAGAACACCGGAATGCCCTTTTCAAGTGCATGGGTTTCGAACGCCAGCCAATCCCGGCCCCCGCCGCTCTCCTGGTCCAGTACCGGCCGCCAGTAGGACCAGCTCGCATCCGGATCGCCCCGGTGTTCGTTCCCGTCCGCTACCTGAATGTCCCGAAAACGCTGAACGGTGGCCGGCAACAGCCTGACCGGCTCGCCCATAGTATCGAGAAGGAACACCATTTCGTACTTCTTGTTCGTGCCCTGTTTGTCGTCGCGAATGGCAGCACCGGCGACGACAAGCAGGGCCGGTCGGCCCTCAAAGCCGGCCCCGAGAAGCTCGCCGGCATCGACGGGCTGAGTCAGCGGCGTCGGTCGACCGTCGGGTCCACGCACCGTTTTCCGGTGCAGTTCTCGCCGCCGCTTAACCAGCGGCATCCTGTGCCATTCATCGTAACCAACACCAAGAAGCGAGCAAATGTGGCTGATATCCACCTTGAAAGCTGAACACGGGGTCAGAAACTCGGCCCGCTCTCCGCTTCTGTCTTTGCCGCGCTTCAAGAATCCGCCGGAGGGAAACTCATCCTTTTTGGGCGCGACTTTGGCTTGCCACGTCACATCGTCGAAATTGCGGACGCCGAACAGGGAGTCGTCGAAGAAATTCAGCCGGCCATAGGCGGCAATTTCCAGGACGGCGCGGATCATGCCGCGCAGGCTGGCGCCGGGAATGGCGTAGTCCAGGGATCCGCCCAGCGTGAAGGGCTTGCTCATCTTGCGGCCGCGGGCGGGATCGGCAGGACCGCCACGGGACTGCCGCCCGTCGTCCTCCGTTCCCGGCGCCTCCTCCAGCTGGCCGCCCACCAGCAGCGGGGTTTCCGCCGCCCACTCCACCGTCAGCGTCCCGCTGATGGCATCGGGCACGGGCATCGACAGGTCGGGCGTGCAGCCAAGCGGCGTCGGCAGGACGTCCCGGTTCAGGCTGACGAAGTTGTAGGGCGCGCGCAAAGGCGGGATATGACCGTTTTCCGGCCGGCTGGCGGCATCGACAAAGCCGTTCCAGTCATGCATGGGCCCGTTCCCCGCTCTCAGCCTGTTCGGAATCCTCAAGAATTTGCACCTGGAACCAGCCGAAGCCCTTTGAGGCGCCGTGGCCGAGCTCCAGCCCGTTGCGGGTCAGATCGTCCAGCAGCAGATCGAACAGCGCCCGATCCGCCGCCGCCTGATCCTCCGGCAACGCGCCGCGCGTCCCGACCGTCAGGTCGACGATGAATTCCGGGTCGAGATAGGTCCGCTCGGTGAACAGGAAGCCGTCCCGGCCACCCCCGGTGAACCGGTCGATGCTGACGCTGGTCAATTTGCAGCCCGGCACGCCGGCAGAGCGGCACTCGACGCGGTCCACCGCGACCAGCCGGCGCCATCCGGTCACGCCGAACAGCCGTTCGACCGAGGACAGCCGCGCGACATCGTTTGTCGAGGCGACCGCCTTCCTTTCCGAAAGAACGCGCTCAAGGTCCCGGTCGTCGCCCCGCACCTCCCAGGCGCGGCCCGGCGCATAGGGGTCGGGATGCCCCGCCGCCTTCGCCTTGTGCCGCTCGACCTCCTGCAGCCAGCGCGCCCGCGCCCGCAGCGCGCCCGACACGCTGCGCCCCCACAGAACCGGTTTGCCATCATGTTCCAGGGGCTCGACCTCCCGCCGCTCGCCGGCTTCGCCGCGGCCGGGGGCATCGCCGCGCATGCTGATGAACGGCCCGTCGCCTTTCAGCAGCAGGCGGATATGCCGCCCCGGGAAAACGGGGTTGGCGGCGGCCAGCAGCCGGCGCAGGCTGGCCGCAATGCCGGGCGCCTGCCGCAGCGCCGCGATGCCGGTCTGCGGATCGGTCTCAAGACGCTTGACCTCCAGGGTCTCGTTCTGCAGCCGGATCCGCCCGCCGCCATGCCCGGCCCCCTTGCCCACCGGCAGACCGGCGGCGAGCGGCGCCAGTATGTCGGCCAGCACGGCGAGGCCGGACGGGCTCTCGGGGTCGTCGGACATCAGCAGCCAGTCCCACGCGGTCTCGAAAACCACACCGGGCCCGACCATTTCGAGCGAAAACAGCTTGTTGGCTTCGGCTGCGCCGGACGCGGCGTCGATCCGCACATGAGTGGCGACGAACCCGTCGTCCGGTTGGTCGGCCTTCGGAACGTCCTTGCCGCGCAGCCCGCTTGCATCCACCGGCTGTTTCTTCGGGTCCGGTCCAAGCGCATGATGCACCCAGAGCCGGCCCACCCGCCCGGTCTTGCGCGCGGCATTGAGCGCCTCCCCGAATGCCGCGGCCTTGTCCTCTTCCGCCCCGGTCCAGGCGGCATTCAGAATACCCTTCAGCGTCGGCCCCGGAATGAATGGGCGCCCGTCGATACCCCGGTGGACGAGGGCCAGCTCCCGCTCCTCGCCACCATTCCCGTGTGGCTCCGCGCCGCTCTGCCGGCCGATGGTCCGCCGCCGTCCGGTCCCGAGATGAACACACCCGTCCAGCCGAAGCGCGAAGGAGAGGCGCAAACGCGGACCGAACATCATGGCCGGACCCTCTCAGCGAGAAAGTCAAACAACCGGGAATGGTCGACGACATTGGCGCGCACGGCGCCATAGCCGTTTTCCCGCATGAAGGGACAGGTGCGCCAGGTCGGCGAGCCGGAAACGCGCGGCGGCAGGCCGTAGCGCAGGACTTGCTGCAGCGCCTGGTCGGAGCCCGGCCGCACGAGAAAGACGGATCCGGGCTCGGTCAGCAGATAGGGCTCATAGCGGTCCGGCCGCGGCGGATACCGCAAGGCGATATAGCCGCCGGCCAGCCGTTGCCGGGCAAAATGATTGACAAGCGTCATGCCGAGGCCGGTGCCGGCGAAATAGTCCCGATAGTCCTCCGCCACGGTCTTGCCCTGCCGCAAGGCGTCGAGATCGTTCAACAGCGCCGGCGTTTGCAGCGTCAGCGCATAAAGGCCATCGCCCAGGGGCTCGCAGGAGTCCGCCTCGGGCGCCGCGATGGATGTGGCGGTGATCACCGCCCCCGTCTTGCCGAGCCCGGGCGCACCGGCGGCGAGAATGTCCAGCGCCTCGGCGAAAAGCCGCGTGTCGCCCTTGTCCTGCAGCGTGATCGTGCCCGCCCAGACGAACCCGTCGGGGCGGACCGCACTGTCGGAAAACAGCATGCCGGCCTCGTCATCCCCATCATAGGCGGCTGCCCCCATTACGGGATCGATGGCGGTGCGGGTGCGCACTTCGCGTTTCGGCCGAGGGGGAGTGCTGCCGCCATAAAGGGCATCGTCGACTGCCGCAAAGTCCTCGTCCTTCCAGTCGGGCCGGAATTTGGCCGCCTTGCCGTCGGCAAGAGGCGGCCACCGGGCCGGATCCGGGTCGGCCAGCAGCAGGTCGACGAGCCTCTCGCCGCACAGGGCAAGGGACAGCGGCAACTCAGGCCGGACCTCGGGGGGGTCGCCGTCGACAAGGGGAGCCGGGCGCGCATGGCTGACGGTCAGGCCTTCCAGAAAGGCGTTGACCGCCGGCCCGTCCCCCTTGAGCCGCTTGACCGCCGCCGCCAGCGTGCCCTTGATGGCCCCACCCGGAATGATGTCGCTGCCGATATGCAGGTTGGAGCCGCGGCGGGCGAGATCGATCAAGAACGGCCGGTCGAGCGCATAGACGATCTTGATTCGCTGCTCCGGGGCATTCGGGGCGGCCGCAGCCGGGCGCAGGGCGATCGTCTCGGGCTCGCCCACGGAAAAGCCCTCGACGCGGCCGAAACCGACGGACTTCATCGCCCCCACGGCCGGAACGCGCGACAGCGCCGCCCGCAGCAGCGCCGCGACCTGGCCGGCCGACAACTCGCCGACATGGTGCGCCGTCCCGGCGAAGTGCACCGGGGTGCCGGCGGGGAAGGGGCATTCGATGGTGACCAGATGACCTTCCTTTGCCGCCCCCAGCAACCGGTCGATTTCCACCCGAACCATCTGCCTGTCCGTCTCCGCCGCGTCCGGTTCAGGCGTCTGACAGACCAGATCGCCGATGGTGAGGGTGCCGCGCTTCGGTTCGTTGGCGACGCGCCAGCCGTCCAGGGGCTCTGCCGACCCCGACCCCGACGCCGCATCGTCGCCCGATGGCTGGCCGAACAGGGCCCGGCACGCCTCGCCGACATCGAGCGGTCCGTCCGGCAGGGTCAGCGTGGCATCGGGCACATCCTGCGCAACTTCGATGAGGGCGGCACGGACGATGCCGGCCAACAGGGTGCCCGGCAGGACAAGGTCGCCGGCGGCGTTCCGCGCCAAGGCGACGTCGACGCCGACCCGTCCGGCCTGCAGCCCATGGCTGGCGAAGGGCGCAACAAGCGTGATTTCTAGGGGTAGCAGCGTGGCGAGGCGTGTCATGCGGCTGCGTCCTCGCCCTTCGCCGCCGACCCGGTCGTCTCCAGACTGTCGAGGGCCGTCAGATAGTCATAAAGGAAGCCCAGCTGATAAAGGCCGAGGAACGGCCGCGCCTTTCCGGCGGCGGCGAAGCGATCGCCGGTGAGCGCCTCTTCGACCTCGGGTCGGACCGCCAGTCTCCGGAAATCCCGATCCATCTCCGCCAGCAGCTTCCCAGCGCCGGCGTCTTCTTCCGGCGCTGCCAGCAGCCCTTGGGACGAGGCCTTGTAGAGCCAGCGGTGCAGCTGAGAGCGGCCGATGCCGTCGCGGCCGATCAGGCGGGCGGCCGCTTTCCGCACCTCGCCCAATTGCTCCGCCGGCAGGGAGAACCAGTTGCCGTCGGCCCTCTCGCCGGGCGGAAGGGCCAGCGCCTGGGCGCGATAGGCCGCAAGGTCGAATTCCGCCCGGTCGATGCCCTCCAGCGCCAGAACCTGGACCAGCGATTGTCCGCGATCATGCGCCTTGGCGGCATCCGCCAGCGACTCGGCCACGGCCCGGAGATCGCGGATCGGCGTCTTGACGCTGCCGAAGGCGGCGCCGATGGAGAAGTGGAAACGGTCCTGGAGGCTGCTCGCACCGGGCTCGACCCAGGCGGTGAGAGCTTTGGTGAGTTCTTCCAGGAACGCCCAGCCGGCCCAGGCCGGCACGACGAAGCACATCTCGTCGCCGCCCCACAGCAGCGTTTCGAAGCGATAGCGCTGAGCGCCCTCCGGGTCCGCCTCCGGGCTTTCATCACGGGTGGCGACGTATTGGCCGCTGTTCAGCATGATGTCGGGCCGTTCGCCCATCCAGCAAAGCAGCTTTGCCAGCAAACCGCCGCCCAGAGCCTCCCAGTAGCTGCTCATGGTCGAGAGCCCGGCAAGCCCGTGCTTGTCGCATTGCCGATCGCGCGCCTTACCGAAGCCGTTGCCGTCCAGATAGACGACGCAGAGCTTGCCGCGGACCGAAACCGGCAGGTCGGATGGTGCCGAGCCGACGATGTCGAGGAAGCTGGCGGCAAAGGCGACATCCTGATCCAGAACGGAAGAGCGGGCCCGATCGATGATCGTCCCAAGCGATCTCAGGGTGGAAACCGCCGCTGGCCCGAGCCTTCCGTCCTGCTCGCCGGCTGTCAGGGCTTTCGCGCGGTCGGCGGCAATCTTCAGTTGATGGCCGTAGAAATCCTGCTTCTGCTTCCGGCCGGAGCGGCGCCGACGATCTACGCTTGACGAGACTTGCCGTCGCTTCGTCTTTGGATCCACCGCCAGAACACCGGTGAGTCGGCAGACGGCCTCATGGGCCGGCGGCAGCTGCTGCGTCGCCGGTGAGGGAACCGGCAGTGCCAGGCCCCGCAGCTGCCGGGTCCGCAGCCGGGTGTCGAGCGCGGCCAGAATCTCGGGAACCGGCTGTTTCGCGCTTTCCGGGATGTACCAGGCGCCGATGAACGTGAACAGATCGAACGGCCAGCCGTGCTGAGCCCTTTGCAGAAAGGCAAGCGCCCGGTCGATGACCGCCCCGGCCTCGCCCGCGTCGACCGCGGCGCCCGTCTCCGGCGTCAGCTCGAAATTGCCGCCGAGGATATTGTAAATCTGATTGGCGATCGTTTCCGCGGACAAGGGTTTGCCGCTTTTCGTTGTCAAAGGACCATGTTCGGATAATATTTGTTCAGCACCGGCAAGCAGGTCCGATTGTTTTGCTCCATTCCTGAGCGGCGCCTTGACTTTTTCGAGCAGCTTTTTCCACTGCTGTTTCTTCATTTCGCGCGGTGGTTCGGTATCCGCCCGGCGGAGAGGGCGCTGGCCACCACGATAAAGGGTGAACAGACATTCCGAGGCGGCGGCATAGACAAGGTCGAGGCAGAGCGTCGGTGGCAGATCGTTCTGCAGATGATCGATCAGCATGCCCGGGGCGCGCAGAAGGGTGAGGCTGCTGCCGCGCACGGTCGACAGGTCGTCGGTGTCGTAAACGGTCGTACCGAAATTGAAGGCCGAAATCTTTACAAAGGCCAGCAGCCTTTGGTCATGGGGAGGCGGGGTCGTCACGGTTGAACTCCGGCGCAAAAAGTCACGCTGGAGGAAAGCAGGTACCGCCCGCTCCGTCAAGCGAGAGAAGCGCCGGCTTGCGCGATCCCGCGCGCAAACCAATGGGAAGCCCTGTCAAAAACTCTGAAAGCCTGATCGAGCGCTTCTTCTTCAGGTTTCAACCGCTCCCTCGAAAACGCGGCCTCAAGGCTGGATGGGCGGCATCCCTGCCGCCCTCACCGAGTTTCATCCGCTCCCTGAAAAGCGCGGCAGGTGGAACGCCATCGTCAACACCACCGTCGCCAACCTCACCAGTTTCATCCGCTTCCTGAAAAGCGCGGCAGGTGGAACCCTGCCGAAGACCATCGGCGAGGCCGTTGAGTTTCATCCGCTTCCTGAAAAGCGCGGCAGGTGGAACAGCTGGGCTGCATGCTCGGCTTCGTCGGGGGGTTTCATCCGCTTCCTGAAAAGCGCGGCAGGTGGAACGCACGTTGGAACGCCATTCTGCTCGACGAGAGGTTTCATCCGCTTTCTGAAAAGCGCGGCAGGTG
>JAAAOG010000170.1 GCA_009909005.1 Alphaproteobacteria bacterium
GAAGCGCTTGAAGAAATGAAGAAAAATACAAAAATTAGATTAAAGGATGTTGAGGATTGTTCTGAAAATATAAAGAGTAAGTTTCTTGAACCGGATAAACAGGAGGGATTTGTCAGAGAAATAATGAATGAATTTGCTTGTGTGATCGATGCGGAGTACATCAGATTTGGCACAGAAAAAGGCGATAAGTATTTAAGCTCTCGGAGAGAGACGTGGCAAATGGATTTGCCAAACAAGCAAGATAGAATTCTTCTTTTGCAAATATATGAAAAATATTGCAAAAATCTCGAGAAAGAGGCTGTTTTGAGCGTTGATCAAATGATTGCTGATTTGAATAGGTATCTCCTGTCTCATGAGTGGCGCCAACTTCGAATGACACATGGTTATGACTTAATTTTTGTCGATGAGCTTCATTTTTTCAATCGGGCCGAGCGTATGGTGTTCCACAATTTGTTCAGAAAAGATATTGATAGACGTCTTCCTTTGATGATGGCTTACGATTTGAAGCAAGGAACAGACGACCGATTCCTTGGTTTAACTACTACCGAACAAGGATCTAGCTTTTTTGGGGCGATCGGGCTCGGCGCTAGTGAGCTTGTGGAGTTGACACGAAATTTCAGATCGACACCACAAATTTCAGCCTTTTTGTCAGATCTTGATGGCGCATTTCCAGCACTTGACCTCGCAGGTGAATGGACCAAATATAGTGCCGCATCCAGTCGTAAACATGGAGACACACCTATATTGTATATATTTAAAACAAACAAAGAGCTTATTGACGAGATTTTTAAACAGGCGGGGAAAGAGGCAAAAAAAAGAGGAGGAAAAAATGTTGCGATCATTTGTGTAAGCGAAGAAATGTTTGTCGCATATTTAGACGCTGGACGAATAAAGGGTCAATATGTCAGTGTTTCCTCACGAGACGAGGTTTCTGCTATTAGAAATTGTGGAAAGCGTTGCGTTTTTAGTATGCCCGAATATGTATCTGGGTTACAGTTCGAGATAGTGTATTTAATACATGCCGATAAGAGGGAAATTATGCAAGATCCTGATAATATCGGATTGAGGCGCAGGTTTGTTTCTCGGTGCTACCTAGGTGCAAGTAGAGCCTCGGACTTTTTGACGTTGGCAGTAAGTCTTGAGCGCGGTGGCGAAGCCGACGCTTTGGCGAGACCAATTAAAGTAGGGAGTCTTTTAGTTGCCGGGGAAGTAATAAGGAATAACAACTGAACAAAGCGACGACCATGCTCTCGGCGAGCTGTATCGAGACATAGGGGCATCTAGCAAAGTTGAATTGTGGACGATTGTTAATCGACCGAGAGTTCTGTTACGCTTTGCTCGTTGCAGGCCAATGTGTCTAAGCAGAGGCCACCGCAGGTGGACAAACGAGGACACACAGTCAGCACGGGCAGCCCGCTCAATCCGGATCGCCGGATTTGGCGAGTTGGTGGTGTTGGAGGGTGACTTCCAGGAGGCGGGTGAGCAGGGCGAGGTCGGGGTCGTCGAGTTGGGCGGTCAGGGCGGCGATGCGGCGGGTGAGGATGTCGCGGGAGCGGTCGACATCGGTCTCGCCCGGCAGCGGCTCCCAGCCCAGGGCCTGGTTCGGCGTCATCTCCAGCGCCTCGCAGATCCGCAGGAACAGCTCCGGGTCGGGCAGCCGCTTGGTCCGGCCGCTGACCAGATGGCTATAGGTCTTGGCGTCGACGCCCAGCCGCCGCGCGATGCCCGCACCGCTCAGCCCCAGCATCCGCTGCCGCGTCGCCAATCTCTCGCCGAACCAGCCCATGGCCCCAAAAGGCCGCATGCCGCCCGCCGACGCCATGGACGTTCCGTAGATATTGACTCCAAATTGTCCCGATTTCGGCTATGCTGGCCGCCAATGGACGACCGACCGCGGAGCCGCGACCATGACTCGCCTGCTTGTGCTGATGCTGCTGCTCGTGCCGCTGGAGCGGGTGGCCGCGGACGACCCCTGGCCGGGCGACGCCGTCGCCGCCGGGCCGCTGTCGCTGACCGACGGGGAGACGGAGATTCGCCTGCACGGGCTCGACCTGCCGGGCGGATGGGTCTGGCTGGACCGCAGCTGCCCCGACGGCAAAGGTATCCTCAACACGCTGTTGGAGCACCGGACGATCACCTGCCGCACGGTTGCGCGGATCGACGCCGCGACCGTCGAGGCGGTGTGCGCGGCGGACGGGCTGGACCTCGCGGTGCCGCTGCTGCTCTGGGGGCATGTGACCACCGCGGCGGACGCCTCGCGGCGCTATCGGGGTCTGGAGGGCGTCGGCGGCGCCTATGGCCGCGGCCTTTGGGGCGAGGACCGCATCCGGCATTGGGAGTGACCGCGAGGCGGGCGGGGCCGGCGGCAAAGATGCCGCCGCTCCGTTGGACCCAGGAGGGTCGGCTTCCAGCCGACCATTTCGGCGGCAGGATGCCGCCGCTCCGTTGGAGAGTGTGGAGGGTCGGCTTCCGGCCGGCCCTTGCGGCGGCAGGATGCCGCCGCTCCGTGGGAGAGTGTGGAGGGTCGGCTTCCGGCCGACCCTTTCAGCGGCTCCAGCGTTCGATAAAGTCCTCAGGCGACATGCTTGCCCGTTTAGCAAGGAAAAGCCGTCGCCATCATCGCATGAGACCGCACAACCCGCCAATGGCCCATGCCGCCCCGGCCCGGCGGGCTTCGCCGGCATTTGCCCGCGGGCGACCGACCCGGGCTAACGGGTGGCGCGGGTGGTGAGATTGGTGTGGTGGGCCTCGATGCTGCGGCGCAGGGTGTCGGGGCAGCCGGCGGTGGCGAACAGGCCGGTGCGGCGCTCCGGCGGGGCCATGGCGGGGGCGGCGGCCAGCCGGGCCTCCAGCCGGCGGCGTTCCCTCAGCATCGCGTCGAATTGTTCGGCCACCTGCCAGACATAACCCACATCGTCCTGCTCGACGGCGACCGCGCGCAGCAGCGGCAGCCGCAGATCGATCCGCCCCCAGCCGCACAGGGCATAGGTGACCTGGTCATTGGCCGCCCGTTCCGCCTCGCCTTTCCAGCGATAGGCGACAATGACGCCCAACTCGTCTTCAGCCCTGACGGGAGGGCTCGCCAGGCTCAGGCACAGTGCGAGTATCGCAAACAGCGCGGCACGGGGCCGCAACCTTGAAAACTTCGGCGGACGATCGGATACGGTCGACATTGCCAGGACTCCACGAACTGTGGGGTTTCGAATCCTTGCATCGTGTATAGACGTTTTGGGGCGCGCAGTGAACAGCTTTGTTGATGCGCGTCATTGCCCGAAAGCTGCGCCAGCGGGCGAAGGACCTTGGGCTCAGCCATGCTGAGATTGCCCGGCGTGCCGGGCTGGCCGAAAACCGTTTCGGCAATTACGCCAATGACGAACGCCTGCCGGACTTCGAAGCCATTATCCGCCTATCAGCGGTTCTGGATACGACGCCGAACTACCTGATCGGGTTTGAGGATATTCCGGGGCCGGAGCCGGGGCGGGCCCACTGGCTGGCGCGGCTGCAGGCGGCAGCGGCGGTGCTGGCGGACGAGGACCTGGAGCTGGCGGTCAAGCAGATCGAGGTGCTGATCGCCCACCGCCGCCAAGGCCAGCCCGGGCCGGCCGAGGAGGAGGATGATTAAGAGGATTAGGTGCCGGGACCGGGCCGCCGCGGCGGCCGGGCTGTCCTCTCGACATCGTCGATTTCGAGAAGGCGGGCCATGGGCGGTTCGAGAATGATCGGCCACCACACACCGAACCCTTCCCCGTCGCCGCGGCAATTGACCCTCTCAAGAAAAGCGGCACTCTGCATCACGACAGCTCCTCGAACAGCTGATCGGTAATCCGAATATAGACGACCGGCCCGTCCGCCCCCAGAGCGGCAGCGAGACACGCGCTCGGACTGGCGAACGCATACACCCTGCCGGGCTCGAATTTTTGTACCACGAGCCGTTCGATCTGCTGGTCGTCGGCATAGACGCACCCGGACATGCCATCGAGGATCGGCTTCACCCGATTATCGAGCCGTCCCCAACTGCGTCCGTTCCTTCTCCCCGTGATGTGGTCGCGGCCGGGCTGTAGGTTGCGGGTGAGCGGAAGCGAACCCCAACGCCGCCGGCGCCCACTGCATTGACCGGGCAGGCGGAGTCGCGCCAAAATGGAGCCCTTGAGGCTTGAGGGCGCGGGGCGTGGACACTCTGCATCTCGACATCGTCGATTTCAAAGACCCGGACCATTGGCGGTTCGTTCTGAAATCGCAGGACGGCGCGTTTCTCGCCGACCATCCGGTCGCCCTCGACCGCGCCGACCCGCATTACCGCGGCTTCATCGACCTGCCCGATTATCTCAAGCATTATGCCGCCGACCGCGAGAAGCGCGACGAACAGGAGCGCAAGCTGGTCGACGGCCTCGGCGCCTGGATCGGCGAAAAGGTCTTCGGCCCGATCGCCGCGAAGATCGTCGCGCACAGCCCCGTCGTGGTGCGCGTCGCGGTGCCGGAAACGGCCGAGGCGCTGCTGACCCGCCCGTTCGAACTCGCCCATGCCCACGGCAGGCCCCTGGCCCTGCAGGATGTCAGCCTGGTCTACGAACTGCCGGACGCCGCCCCGCCGCCGCGCTCCGCGCCGATCGCCGATCGTCTGCGCATCCTCGCCCTGTTCAGCCTGCCGCCGGCCACCGGGGCCCTCAATCTGCGGGAGGAGCGCCAGGCCCTGAAACGCCTGGTCGCCGCGCTGACCGGCACCGCCGGCCTCGCCGTCGAGCTCAAGGTCCTGCAATACGGCGTAACCCGTGCCCTGCTGGGAGAGGCGCTGGACGACGGCGAGGGCTGGGACGTGGTGCACTTTTCCGGCCATGGGGTCGCCGGCTCCCTGGTGCTGGAGGACGAGGCCGGCGGCCACGACCTCGTCCCCGCGACCGATCTGGTCCAGCTGCTGCGGCTGACCCGGAAGCGGCTGAAGCTGGTCACCCTGTCGGCCTGCCATTCCGCCGCCGCCACCATCGAGCAGACCCTGGCCTGGCTTGGTATCGACGCCAGGCCGCGCCGCGACGGCTCCACCGCCGCGACCGGGACCGAAGCGCCGCCGCCGGTCGTCGCGCGGGAACTGGTGACGGCGCTCGACACCGCCGTGCTGGCCATGCGCTACGCCGTCGAGGACGATTTCGTCATCAGCCTGGGCCTCGGCCTCTACGAGAAGCAGTTCGCCAAGACGCACGACCTGCCGCGGGCCGCCCAGCGGGCGCTGACCGAGAGCCTGCAGGGCGATTGCGGCGCCCTGTCGGTCGCCACCCCGGCGCTGTTCGGCCGCCGCGCCGCCGGCCTGTCGCTGCGGCCGCCGGTGCTCGGCACGACCGATTTCACGGTGCCGGAGACCGGCCTGGCCGAATTCCCGGCCGAGCCGCCGCGCTTTGTCGGCCGGGTCAAGGCGATGACCGACGCCAGCGCCGCCCTGGCGCCGCAAAGCGGCAAGGCCGGCGTGCTGTTCCACGGCATGGCCGGCGGCGGCAAGACCGCCTGTGCGGTGGAGCTGGCCCGCCACCACGAAACAGCCGGCCGCTTCCGCGCCTTCGCCTGGTTTCAGGCGCCGGAGGAAGGCAAGGATATCGCCCTGGCCCGCCGCGATTTCGCCCTGGCCCTGGAACGCCAGCTACCGGGCGTCAGTTTCGTGCATCTGGTCGACCGGCCGGAGGAACTGGCGGCATGGCTGCCGCGCTTCCGCGAGACGCTGAAGAAAACCGCGGCGCTGATCGTGCTCGACAATCTCGAAAGCCTGATGACGGCGGAGGGGCACTGGCGCGACCCCTTCTGGGGCTCGATGCTGGCGGCGCTGGCCGGCCATAACGGGTTCAGCCGGGTCGTGCTGACCAGCCGGATCCGCCCGGCCGGTTTGCCGGACAACGTTGCCGTCATCCCCATTCACGCCCTGCCGCTGGACGAGGCGCTGCTGCTGGCCCGGTCGATGCCGAACCTCGGCGCGCTGATCCGCGGCACCGCCGCGGAGATGAAAGCGGCGGACGGGCGGGCGCTGGCGCGGCGGGTGCTTCGAATCGTACAGGGCCACCCCAAGCTGATCGAGCTGGCCGACGGCCGTGCCGCCGACCCCGCGGAATTGACCGCCCAGGTCGCGCAGGCCGAGGGGCAATGGAGCGGCGGCGCCCTCGATGCCTTTTTCACGGAGGGCGAGAGCCGCGGCGACGCCGAGGCCTTTCTCAAGTCCCTTGAGGGCTGGACCGACGGCATCGTCGCCACCCTGGCCGACGGCCCGCGCACCCTGTTCCAGGTGCTCTGCTCTCTGGAGGAAGGGGACCGGGAAGGCTGGATCATCGAGGGCAATTGGGCCGATGTCTGGCACCGGCTGGCGCGGCTCGACCCGGTCCCGGCCCTGGCCGACGCGCTTGACGCCCTCTCCGGCGTCGGGCTCATCGCCGTCACGGCGCTCGCCGACGACAAAGTGCCGAGATTCCGGGTCGCGCTGCATCCCGGTGTCGCCGAAGCCGGCCGCACCGCCGCCGGCGAAGCGACCCAGACCGCAGTCGACACCGAACTCGCGGCGTTCTGGCGGACGGTTTTCCTTCAGGCGCTGGAGTGGGAGCAGCAGGGCAAGCCGGCCGGGCCGCTGATCGTCCGCGCCGGCCTCGCCGCCGCGCCCTATCTGATGCGCCTGTCCGACTGGGCCACCGCATCGACGCTGCTGGAGCGGGTCAGCTTTCGGGATCGATCGCCGGCGACCCTCGGCGCCATCCTGCCGCTCATGCAGCGCATCTTTGCCGCCACCGCCGATACCGATCGCGGGATGATCGATCGCGGCAGACTGGCCAGTCTGCTGCGCAAGGCCGGCCGGATCGCCGAGGCCGAAGCCATGCTGCGCGAGACCATCGACAGTGCCGAGGCGGCCGGTCAGTTCCGCAGTGCGTCGGTGTCAGCCGGACACCTGATCAACCTTCTGCGTGCGACCGGCCGGGCGGCGGCGTCGTTGCCCATCGTTGACCGCAAGATTGACCTGGCCCGGCGCGCCGGGCTCGGGCCCTGGACGCAGATCGCCGATGAAGCCCGACGCATGCAGCTGCTCGCGGCCCTGGGCCGCAACGAAGAGGCCCTGGCCGGCGTCGACGACCTGCGCACCCGCATGCAAGGCTTGCCGGAAAGGGCAGAGGCCAAGGAAAGCGTCGATCCATGGAACGTCCGGGAAACGGTGTTCGACATCGGCCATGCTGCCGCACTGGCACTAAAGGACTGGCAGCAGGCGCTGGAGCTGAACGCCGAGAGTCTTAAGAGCACCGTAGCGCGCGGCGGCTCGGCCCTCGAGCAGGCGCGCACCCGGTTCAACGGTTACGGCCCATTGCTGCCGCTCGGCCGGCTCGACGACGCCGCCGCCCTGCTGCGCGACTGCCGCGCCGTGTTCGAGCCGGCGAACGCAATTGAGGAGATGGGCGCGGTTCTGTCGGCCCAGGCCGATCTGGAGGCCCGGGCCGGCCGGCCGGCCCAGGCCACCGGCTTCGAACAGGCGGCGCTGAAGTACACCTATCTTCACGGCGCTCCGGACGACGCCGCGAACAGCCATTTCAATCTCGCCAATTACATCCTTGGGAGCCATGGCCCGGCCGCCGACGCCCTGGCCCACCGCCTGGCAGCTCTGTTGCTGCGTGTGTTAACGCAGTCAGGCCTCCTGCAATCCACGGCGCAGGCTTTGGTCCGCAACCTGGCGAAGCTTGGCCCCGATGAAGCGGCGCGGCACCTGCCCGGGTCGTTCGACGACCTCTGCACCCGGGTCGAGCAGGTGGAGGGGGTGCGGTTCCGGGAGATGGTGACCGGCCTCGCCGGGCCCGACGCCGACCTCGACGCCCAGCTCCAAGAGATCCTCACCCAGGCCTTCGCCGCCGCCCGCGGCGCTGCCCCGCTGGAATAGTGCGAGACGTCACATGTCATCCCCGCAAAGCGTGTCCTCGCAGGCGTGGGGGGCGCATGGCGAGAACCGGCGGCATGCACTGTGTCCGGACGGCCGCGAGCGATCCTCTTTTGACTAACCCTCGAACAGGGCGTCGCGGGTCGGGGCGTCGAGGATGCGGTCGAGCCAGCGGTCGAGCGTCTCCCGATCGGCCGCCTCGACCGTCTCCCGGATGCCCTCCGGCACCGGGCCGAAGCGCCGTTCCAACTGGCGCAAGAGGATGTGGACCTGGGCCTCGCGCGTCCCTTCAGCCTTGCCTTCGGCCAAGCCTTTCGTCAAGCCTTCGGCCATGCCTTCCGCCTTGCCTTTGGCTGTCCATTCTTCCCGCCATGTCTTGCCCAGAGTCGCCAGCATCGTCCTCATCTCTCTCAGATCGTCGGGAATGGCCAGCGGCTCCCAAGTGGCCTAGTCCTCGAACAGGGCGTCGCGGGTCGGGGCGTCGAGGATGCGGTCGAGCCAGCGGTCGAGCGTCTCCCGGTCGGCCGCCTCGACCGTCTCCCGGATGCCCTCCGGCACCGGGCCGAAGCGTCGTTCCAACTGTC
>JAAAOG010000102.1 GCA_009909005.1 Alphaproteobacteria bacterium
GGGGTGCTGGTGCTGCGGGTGGCGCCGGCGGACGCGCCGACCATCGAATATGCCGTGCCGCATTTGCGCGATCGTATCAATGCGCATTACGGCTATCAGGCCGTGTCGCGCATCAAGCTCCTCCAGCGCGCCCCGCCGGCAAGGCCGCGGCCCGGCCCGGCGCCGGCCCCGACGCCCGATGTCGGCAAGAGCGATCTCGGCCCGGCTCTGCGGGCTTCCCTGGCCGGCATCGAGGACGCCGAGCTTCGCACCAGCCTCGCCGCCCTCGGGCAAGCCATTCAGGACCGGGAGCGAAAGAGCGGCCGCTGAGGCGGGGGGCCGTCATGCGGCCGGCCTCCTCACGCGATTGCGACCGGCCGGGTCATGGAACCGCCACGAATCTTCATTAGTATAATAGCAATCCGCATAATATCATGCGGTGCGGTACGACGCGGCGAGAACATGAGGAGGGGAGCGGTGACCAGTCGTGGCATGGTGGCGAGCGGCATCCTTGGCCTCGGAGCGATCGGTTTCGTCTCTCTGGCGCTGATGTCCCAGCCCCCGGCGGAAGAGGCGCATCGCGAGGCTGTCGAACGCGCGGTCGCGGAGGCGGTCGCCGAGCAACCCGTTCAACTCGCTTCCTGGGAAGCGGACATCACGCCGTTCGACCATGTCATGGGTTCACCGGACGCGCCGGTGACCATTATCGAATACGCCTCCTTCACCTGCGGCCACTGCGCCAACTTTCACACCGATACGCTGCCGGCGCTCAAGGAGGCCTATGTCGATACCGGCCTCGCCCGCTTCATTTTCCGGGACTTTCCGCTTGACGGCCTGGCACTCCGCGCCGGCATGCTGGCTCGTTGCGGCCGCGACGACCAGTATTTCGGCCTGGTCGACGCCATCTTCTCCGCCCAGCCCCAATGGATTCAGGCCGAGGAACCGCTGGTGGCGCTGCAGCGGCTGGGAAGCCTGGCCGGGATCGGACCGGCCGAGTTTGAGGCCTGCATGGCCGACGAGAACCTCTCGAACCGGATTATCGAACTGCGCCTCGATGCGCAGGAGCGCTACGACATTCGGGCTACGCCGAGTTTCGTCGTCGGCGGCGAAGTTGTGTCGGGTCATCTCGCGTTTGAGGAGTTTGCCGCTCTGATCGAGGGCCAGCTGCCGGAGCAGTCCGACGATTAAGAGACTGCAAGAACATTTTGAAGAGGGCCGGTGGCTTCGATGCTTCCGGCCCTTTTTTATTTCCGGACGGTCATGCGCGATTTCGTCATAGGCCAAAGGCTATTCGGCCGTTGTCTCTCGACGTCTCAGATTCGGGACGCATTCTGCCCTGATCACCGGCGCCATATCTCGTCGAGCTTCCACATCTAGCGATCTTCCGGACGCGACCCGCAAAAAATCGCGTCCCGATGGCGAGTCGGCCTTGCCAGCGACGGCCGCGACCGATCTAATGACGACGTGCAGCGATTCAGCTGGGAGCGCCGGACTCTTGCAGTTCACAAAGCTTCGGCTCGCAGGATTCAAGTCGTTTGTCGACCCGACGGAACTCGAGATCCGCCCGGGGGTCACCGGGGTCGTCGGACCGAATGGCTGCGGCAAGTCCAATCTGGTCGAGGCCCTGCGCTGGGTGATGGGCGAGAACTCGGCCCGGCGCATGCGCGGCCTGGAAATGGACGATGTCCTCTTCAACGGCACCAGCGAACGGCCGGCCCGCAATCTCGCCGAGGTCACGGTCTGGCTCGACAACACAGCCCGCACGGCGCCGGCCGCCTTCAATCATGCCGATGTGCTGCAGGTCAGCCGGCGGCTCGAGCGCGGCGACGGATCCGACTTCAAGCTCAATGGGCGGTCGGTGCGGGCGCGCGACGTGGCGCTGCTGTTCCAGGACCATGGATCCGGCGCCGGGTCGCCCGGCCTGGTCGGCCAGGGGCGGATCAATGGACTGATCCAGGCCCGGCCCGGCGAACGCCGGCAATTGCTGGAGGAGGCGGCGGGCATTGTCGGCCTGCGCGGCCGCCGGCACGAGGCGGAACTCCGCCTGCGCGCGGCGGAAGAAAACCTGACGCGTCTGGATGACCGGCTCGGTGGCATGGAGAGCCAGCTGGCGGGGCTCAGGCGCCAGGCCAGGCAGGCGGCCCGCTATCGTTCCTTGAGCGCCCGCATCCGCAAGGCCGAAGCAACGGTGCTTCTGGTGCGCTGGCAGGCCGCCGGTCAGCGGCTGGAGACGGCCGGCGCGGCGGCCACGGCGGCGGCGGCGGCGGTCGCGGCCAGGAACGATGAGGCCTTGCGCACCGGCCGCGAGCAGGCGGAGGCGGCCGCGGCAATCCCGGAACGACGCCAGGGTGAAGCGGAAGCCGGGGCGGTGGTCCAGCGCCTGCGCCTGGCAGTGCGCGATCTCGAAACCGAAGAAAAGCGGGTCGGCGAGGCCATCCGCACCGCGAAAACGCAAGCCGAGCAGCTGGACAAGGACATCGCCCGCGAAGGCGAGCTGGACAGCGATGCCGCCCGGGCGCTGGCCCGGCTTGCCGAAGAGCGGCAGTCCTTGCAAAAGGCGCAGGCCGGCGCGCCGCAGCGGGAGGCCGAGGCGCGCGCCGCCCTGGACGCGGTGAAGGCCGATCTCGAGAGCCTCGACGCCCGGCTGTCGCGCGTCTCGGAACATGCCGCGGCGACGGAGGCGGACTCCCGCAGCCTCAAGGAGCGGCAGGAGGCGCTGCACAAGCGTCTGACGGCACTCGACCAGCGCGGCGCCGTGCTGACCCAGGAACTGGCGGCGCTGGAGGCAGAGACGGCGGCGGCCGCACCGGACGAGGCGGCGGAGCAGGCAGCCCTGGCCGACGCGGAACGGGCCCTGGCGACAGCCCGGACCGAAGCGGAGCGGGCGGCCGGCGTCCGCCAGGATGCTGAATCCGGCCAAGCCCAGGCCCGCAGCAATCTCGCCGAGGCGGAAACGGCGCTCAGCCGGTTGGAAGCCGAGGCCGAAGCGTTGCGCGCCGTCCTGCAAAGCGAGCGGCAGAACGGCCATGCCAACGGCAATGGCCAGGGCCAGCCCCTCGATAATCGCCATAGCAGCAAGCACGACAGGGGCCAGGACAGGGGCGACGACAGGGGCCAGGACAAGGGCCGTCACAATGGCGCCGGAAACGGGGCCGGTCGGCAGGCCGGTGCCCCGGCGAACGGCCGGAGCAACGGTGCGGGCCATGGTCACGGGCATGCCCATGCCCATGCCCATGCCCATGCCAATGGCAACGGCCACGCTGTCGGTCATGAATACGGGCATGCCGACGGGGACGACGACCCCCAGCGCCTGCCCCTGATCGACCAGGTCCGGGTTCATGAAGGCTATGAAGCCGCCCTCGGCGCGGCGCTCGGCGATGACCTTGCCGCGCCGCTCCACCCCGAGGCCCCCCTCTACTGGACCGACCTGCCGCCCTTCGGCGACGTCGCGCCGTTGCCCGGCGGGGTCGAGCCGCTGGCGGCGCGGATCTCCGCGCCGCCGGTCCTCGCCCGCCGCCTCTCCCATATCGGCATTGTCCCGGATCCGGAAACCGGCCGGGCGCTGGCTGCAGGGCTGGGACCGGGCCAGCAGCTTGTCACCCGCGACGGCGCCTGCTGGCGCTGGGACGGCCTTGTCATCGGTGCCGACGCGCCCGATTCGGCCACGGTTCGGCTGCGCCAGCGCAATCGCCTGCAGGCCCTTGGCGGCGACATCGACGCGGCATCGGCGCGGGTCGAGAGCGCCCGGCGGGCAGCCGGAGCGGCCGCCGCGCTGGTCGACCGGGCCAAGGCGGAGGATGCGGCGGCACGGCAGGCGGTCGACCGGGCCTTTGCGGCGTTGGACCGGATGCGGCGCCGCCATGCCGAGCAGATGCGGGCGGCTGCGGCACGGGACGCGCGACTGGCATCCGTGCGCGAATCTCTCGCGCAGCAGCAGGCGAGCCGGGCGGAAACGGCCGAGGAGGCCGGTGCGGTGGACCGGGCGGTTGCGGAACTCCCGGACCTGACGGCGCAGCGGCAGGAGATCGCCGCGCTCAAGCAGACCCTGGCCGAGCGGCGGTCGGACGCCGGCGCCCGCCGTCAGGCCTGGGACGAGTTGCGTCGCGCCTCGCAGGCGCGGCAGCAGCGTCTGCAGGCGATCGGCCGCGAGACGGCGGACTGGCAGAAGCGCGCGGATGGCGGCCGCGACCGCCTGGCCGAGCTCCAGGCCCGGCGCGGCGAGGCCGAGGCGTGTCTGGCCGCGCTGGCGGAACGTCCCGCGGCCTTGGCTGCGGAACGCCAGCTGCGCCTGTCGGAGGCCGGCGAGGCCGAAGGCCGCCAGCGTCAGGCGGCGGACCGTCTGGCCGCCGCCGAGAACCGCCAGGCGGAAGCGGATGCCGCGCAACGCCGTGCCGAAGCCGCGCTGGCCGCGGCGCGGGAAGCACAGATACGCGCCGATGCCGAGCGCGAGGCGGCGGAGACGGGGGTCGAGGCGGAGCGGGCGCGCATCGCGGAGCGGCTCGCCTGCCAGCCCGCCGAACTGGCCGCCCTGACGGAAGCCGAACCGGCCGATGCGCTGCCGCCGCTCCAGAGCTGCGAAGAGCAGCTGGCCAAGCTGCAGCGCGAGCGGGACGGGATGGGTCCGGTCAATCTGCGGGCCGAAGACGAAATGCGGGAGCTGGAGAGCGAGCATGGCCGTCTGGCCGGCGAACGCAGCGATCTGCTGGAAGCGATCGACCGGCTGCGGCGCGCCATCGGCAATCTCAACAAGGAAGCGCGCGAGCGTCTGACCGCCTCCTTCGACAGTGTCGACGGACATTTCCGCTCACTGTTCGAACGTCTCTTCGGCGGCGGCAGGGCAAGGCTGGAACTGAGCAAGGCCGAGGACCCGCTGGAGGCGGGCCTGGAAATCTTCGCCAGTCCGCCGGGCAAGAAACTGCAGCATCTGACCCTCCTGTCCGGCGGCGAGCAGGCGCTGACCGCCCTGGCCCTGCTGTTCGCAGTCTTCCTGACCAATCCGGCGCCGATCTGCGTCCTCGACGAGGCCGATGCGCCGCTCGACGACGCCAATGTCGAGCGCTTCTGCCTTCTTCTCCACGATCTCGCGCAGGATGTCGGCACCCGTTTCCTTGTCATCACCCACCACCGCATGACCATGGCCCGGGCCGACCGCCTGTTCGGTGTGACCATGGCGGAGCGGGGCGTCTCCCAGCTCGTGTCCGTCGATCTCGTCGAGGGCGAAAGGCTGGTCGACAACCAACCCATGGCCGCGTGACCCTCCTGGCCCGGAGCGGCCGGCATCAGACCGGGTCCGCGGGAAATCCGCCGCCGCAGGATGTCTCCGGATGGCCGTCACCGGATTCCGTTGGACGGGCGTGGCCGGCATGGCCGCAAACCGGGCAGGCGGACATCTCCGGCTCCATGGTCGCTTCCGGACGGACGCCCGGCTCGATCCCGGCAACCAGCTGCCGGATGCGACGCTCCGTCAGATTGAGGCGCTGGGCAATCATCCGGGTCGTCCATCCCGCTCGTCGCAGGCGCCGCGCCGCGTACCAGTTGAGGAGCGGTCTGGCCGACGGCACCTCCAGGTCTCCGGCGCCCAGCCTCTCCGAGATGGCTGTCGCGACCGGCCCGCCGAGAAGCCGTGTCAGGGGATTACGCGGGCCGGGGCGGGGCGCGACGTAGATCCGCCGGCCTCCGAGTTCCCGGGCCACCCGGACGGCGGCGTCCGGGCCGGCGATCTCGGCGATCTGCTGCAGGACGGGCGGCAGGAGGGCCATCGGCAACGGTTCCGGGTCGATCATTGTCCGAAACCTTTCCTCGCCGCGGCGTTCCGGGACGAATCGCTTTGCGTTGGTTTCTCGGTAACGCAGGATCCCACCGCAATGACACTGCCGCGCAGCGAGATTCCGCATCGGTGATCCCGCCAATGAGGCAGCACTGCCAAAGCACGTGAAGGATTTCCGGCTGATTTTTCGCGGAACCGGCGTATAAGCTCGGGAGTCCGCGAAGCGCCTCGCGCCTTGCGCTTATTTTGCATGGATTTTTGTGTGTGGCTTTGCAACCCTCCTCTTGTGGTGTCCATGACGCCTATAAAAAGGCGATCGATGGATATACTCAACGTGTTTTGTAAGGCATCATTGAGTTGACCGTCGGCTGTCCTGCGCATTTTTGTGGGTCTCTTCTACTGGAGATTCGCGGCGCCGGCAACGGACTTGTCCGGGAAGGAGCGGGCATCCACTGCTCGTCGCCAAGGGCTCATGCAAACCTCGGATAGCGCATGGTTTCCGATAGCGTTAACCCGGAAATTTCCACCCCAGGCGCAGCTGACCCCGAGTGGCAGGATCAGATGTCACTGAAAGAACTAGGGAATCGCCTGCAGCTTGTGCTGGATCATTTTCCGAACAGAAGATCGGCATCAAGCGTGGCGGGAATCTCCGTCGATCAGCTCAATGCTTATGTTAAAGGACGGAATTCTCCTCCTTTTTTAGTCGTGGCACGCCTGGCTTTGGCGGCGGGTGTCCGGCTCGACTGGCTCGCGACCGGAGAGGGGTCTATGCACCCGAAGGCGCGGCAAGACGGGCAGGTCGCCCCGGTGCCAACATCCGATCTCTTCTATGATGAAGATCTCTTGATCGAGATAATTGAATCAGGGGAAATATTCGTAAAACAAAACAATTTAAAAGTGCGAGATCCGCGGATCAAGGCGCGACTCATTGCCACGCTTTACCGCCATGCCTGCCGGCGCCGCCTGCTGGCAACGGGCGCCGAAGCGCGCCAGCTGCGACGCATTGCCGAATCCGATCTGGAAGCGATTGAAGAGCTCTTGCGGATCCTGGAATAGATGGCGGGGACCCGGAACCTGACCGCGCCGGGCGGTATTCGATTGGAGAGTCAGCGGCTTGTCAGACGTGCTTAATGTCACGCTGGACGTTTTGCCTTGAAATGCCTGAGTCAATATGCGAGACAAACGCCAAACAGCCGCGGCGAGAAGACCATGGGCCGTCCGCACCGTGTCGGACATCTTCTGCTGGCGGCCGCCCTGTTGCTTGTGGCGGCTGTCGGCGGCATAGGCGTCGGGCCTGCGCGTGCAGAGCCCGCGGAGGTGCTGGACGTCCGGCTCGGCACGCATGGCAGCCGGACCCGATTTGTGCTCGACCTGACCGGCGCCCCGCCTTTCGACCTGACGGCGGAGAGCGATGCCCGTCGCCTGGTGCTCGATCTTCAGGAAACACGCTGGCCGATCGACCCGGGGCCGGTTGCCGGCCTCGGGCTGATCGCCGGTTACTATCTCGCCCGGACCGACGAGACCGGGGATGTGGACAGCCGCGTCGTGCTGGACTTGCGGGCCCCGGTCCGGGTCGAGGACATCTTCTTTATTCCCGCCACGGAAGGGCTCCCCTACCGCTTCGTCATTGACCTGCGCCCGGCCCCCGCGGCGCCGACGCCGGCCTCGGCGCCGCTGCCTGCGCGGGTCCCGGATCGGGGCAGCCCGGCGGTGGCCGCTGCCGACGAGGGCGAGGCGGTGGAGACGGCGTCGGCGGCGCTGCCATTGCCCGCGGTGCCGCTGCCGGGGCGGCGTCCTGCCGTGCCGGTGCGGCCGGTGCCCGGGCCGGAACGGCCCCTGATCGTGCTCGATGCCGGGCATGGCGGCGTCGATCCCGGGGCGATTGGCGCCAGCGGCGTGCTGGAAAAGACCGTGACGCTGCAGATGGCCCGGCGGCTGCGGGACCGGCTGACGGCGACGGGCCGGTTCGCCGTTGTGCTGACGCGCGACGGTGACGAATATCTGCGCCTGCGCGAGCGGGTGGAGGTGGCGCGGCGGGCCGGCGCCGACCTGTTCCTGTCGCTGCATGCCGACAGCAATCCCGATCCGAACCTGAGCGGCGCGTCGGTCTACACGCTGTCGGACCACGCCACCGACCGGGAGGCGGCGCAGCTGGCGCAGCGGGAGAACCGGGTTGATGCCCTGATCGGCGTCCATATGGACCCGGAAGACGATGTCATGGCCAGCATCCTCATCGATCTCGCCCAGCGGCGGACCCGGGGGGAATCGAACCTGATGGCGGAGCTGCTGGTCGACCGGCTCGGGGAACGGGTCAGCCTGCTCAACAACACCCACCGCCATGCCGGCTTTGCCGTGCTGACGGCGCCGGATGTTCCGTCGGTCCTGGTGGAACTCGGCCATCTGTCGAATGCCGAGGACGAGAGGCTGCTGGTGACGGCGGACTACCAGGAACAGCTGGCGGCAGCGCTCGCCGAGGCCGTGTCGGCCTTTTTCAGCCGTGCGACCGCACGTCGCGGGCTGTGACGGCGCGCCGTGCAGGGGAAGGGGGTGGTCGCCAAAACCGTGCCGGATTTGCGTCGGAGCGTGAATTGTCGCGGACGCGGGGTGACGGCCCCGTCCCGGCTGCCAATCTAAAGGACACGTCTTCGACCGGTATTGGAGTCCCATGCGCCTGATCGGCTGGCTGCTATCCTCCCTCGCTTTTCTCGGCCTGCTCGGCATTGCCGGCGGCATCGCCGCGGTGATCCATTTCAGCCGGGACCTTCCGGACCATGAGTGGCTGGCGGCGTACGAACCGCCCGTCACGACCCGGCTCTACGCCGCGGACGGCCAGTTGCTTGAGGAATATGCCGTCGAGAACCGGCTGTTCGTGCCGATCGAGGCGATTCCCGATCGGGTGGTCCAGGCCTTCGTTTCCGCCGAGGACCGGCATTTCTACGACCATCCCGGGATCGACGTGCTCGGGATCGCCCGGGCCACGGTGACCAATCTCCGCAATATCGGCAGCGACCGGCGGCTGGTCGGCGCCTCCACCATCACCCAGCAGGTTGCCAAGAATTTCCTGCTGTCGAACGAGGTGTCCTTCACCCGCAAGATCCGCGAGGCGCTGCTGGCATTGCGCATCGAGCAGACGCTTGAGAAGGACGACATTCTCGAGCTGTATCTGAACGAGATTTATCTCGGCCGGAATTCCTACGGCGTCGCCGCGGCCGCACTCAATTACTTCAACCGCTCACTGCCGGAACTGACCCTGGCGCAGGCGGCCTATCTGGCCGGGCTGCCCAAGGCGCCGAACAACTATCCCCCGGGCAGTGATGCGGCCCTGGCACGGCGCGACTACGTCCTCAACCGGATGGTCGAGGACGGGGCGATCACCGCCGCGGAGGCGGACGCGGCCCGGGCCGAGCCGATTGCGGTTGAGGATCGGTCGGCCGCGGAGGTCTTCACGGCCGAGTATTTCGCCGAGGAAGTGAGGCGCGAGCTGGTCGAGGAATTTCCGGACGAGGATGTGTATCGCGACGGGCTGGCGGTGCGCACCAGCCTCGATCCGGCGTTCCAGGCGATTGCCGACCGGGCCCTGCGGGCCGGGCTGATGGCCTATGATCGCCGGCACGGCTGGCGCGGGCCGATCGCCAGGCTGGAGGGCGTCGCGGCGGACTGGCCGGCCGCCCTGGCCGCTGTCCCGCGGCCGGCGGGGAGCGGCGCCTGGCGCCGGGCGGTGGTCCTCGCGCTCGACGGCGAGGGCGCCGATCTCGGTCTGGTGGATCCGGCGGCAGACGCTGCGGGGCCGGCGGAAGATATCGGCCCGGAGAGCGGCCGTCTGGCCTTTGCGGACATGGCCTGGGCACGGCCGGCGCGCCCCAACCAGCGGGTCGGGGCGGCGCCGCAGCGCCCGGCGGACGTGCTCTCGGTCGGCGACGTGATCCTCGTGGCGCCGGTGCCGTCACCGGCCGGGCCGGCCGATGCCTTCGCACTCCGCCAGATCCCCGAGGTGCAGGGCGCCCTCGTCGCCATGGACCCGCACACCGGGCGGGTGCTGGCGATGACCGGCGGTTACAGCTACGCCTTGAGCGAGTTCAACCGGGCGACCCAGGCGATGCGGCAGCCCGGTTCGGCCTTCAAGCCTTTCGTCTATCTGAGCGCGCTGCAGCATGGTTATACCCCGAGCACCCTCGTGCGCGATTCCCCTCTCACCGTCGACCTCGGCCGGGGGATGCCGGATTGGCGGCCGTCGAACTACTCGCACGACTTTCTTGGACTGACACCGCTGCGGGTCGGGCTCGAACGCTCCCGCAACGTTATGACCGTGCGCCTGCTGCTGGATGTCGGGCTGGAGCCGGTCCGCGATATCGCCCATGATTTCGGCATCTACGAAGACATGCCGCTGCTCTATTCCATGGCGCTCGGCGCCGGCGAGACAACGCCGCTGGCACTGACCACGGCCTATGCCATGCTGGCCAATGGCGGACGCCGGATCGTGCCCACCTTCATCGACCGGGTCCAGAACCGCAACGGCCTGACCATCTATCGGCACGACGGGCGGCCGTGCCCGGACTGCGCGACCGTCGCCTGGTCGGGCCAGGCGGCACCGGAACCGCCGGATGTCCGGGAGACGGTCTCCGACCCGGCCACCACATTCCAACTCGTCAACATGATGGAGGGCGTCGTCCAGCGCGGCACGGCGACCCGGCTGCGGCGGCTCGACATGCCGCTGGCCGGCAAGACCGGCACCACCAACGACTATCGCGATGCCTGGTTTCTCGGGTTCACCCCGGATCTCGTCGTCGGCGTGTTCATCGGGTTCGACAACCCCCGGTCGCTCGGTCGCGGCGAGGCGGGAAGCACCGCCGCCGCGCCGATTTTCGGGAATTTCATGGAGGAGGCGATGGCCGGCCGCGAGGTGCCGCCCTTCCGGATTCCGCCCGGGGTGCGGATGGTCCGGGTCGACCCGCGAACCGGCGATCCCGCATCGCCGGGGGGGGCGGCGATCTGGGAAGCCTATCTGCCGGGGACCGAGCCGACCGCCGCCGATGCCGTGCGGGAGGATCGGGAGGGGGATATCGCGGCGGACGACCCGGTCGCCGCGCCGGTCGGCACCGGCGGCCTCTATTAGGCAGGCAGCGGCCGGCCATGGGCAGACCCGAGTCGCCGCAGCCGCGGGGCGTGGAACCAGGGTTCGCACGTGATGTTGAACAGCTGATATCGTCTTTAGCCTTTCCCGACCTTGCCGTGACCCGTTAGAAGAACAGGCGCACGCCGTGCGACAACGCAATCTGCCCTCGACCCCGTCACCGCTGCGGAGCGCCGGTCAAACCCGTGTCCGGAACCGGGGCTTGTGCGCTTGTTCAGCAACAACTGTGTTTTTTCCATCCGGTCTCGGTCGGGTTCCGTGTCGACTTGGCGCGTCTCTTGAGGCAAACATCCAACAAGCAGAAAAATTGCAATGCCTGACGGACTGACGAGTCGGATCCAAATGCTGACCATGAAGGCGGCCGATCACGAAGGTGATCTTTCGCTCGACGATTTGATCGAGGAGGCGAGGGCCCGTCTCGCCGCGTGGCAAAGGCCGGATGGCCACTGGGTGTTCGAACTGGAAGCCGATGCGACTATTCCGTCGGAATATGTTCTGCTGCAACACTTTCTCGGCGAGCCGAGGGTTGATTTAGAACCCAAGATCGGCTGCTACCTCCGCGCGCGGCAGGGCGCGCATGGCGGCTGGCCGCTGTTCCATGGCGGCGACCTGGATATCAGTGCGACCGTCAAGGCCTATTACGCCCTGAAGCTGATCGGCGACGATCCCGACGCACCGCATATGCGCCGGGCGCGGGAGGCGCTGCTGGCCCGCGGCGGGGCTGCCTGCAGCAATGTCTTCACCCGCTTCAGCCTGGCGCTGTTCGGGCAGGTGCCCTGGCGCGCGGTGCCGGTGATGCCGATCGAGATCATGCTGCTGCCGCGCTGGTTCCCCTTCCACCTGTCGAAGGTGAGCTACTGGTCGCGGACCGTCATCGTGCCGTTGCTGGTCCTCAGCACCCTGAAACCGCGGGCGGCAAACCCGCGCGGCGTCGATATTCAAGAGCTGTTCCTCACCCCGCCCGAGGAGGAACGGTCTTTCAACAACAACCCGACCGGCTCGACGCTGGGCGAGCTGTTCCTGTGGATCGACCGGCTGTTGCAGATCGTCGAGCCGCACCTGCCCATGGCGCCGCGCCGCTTCGCCATCGACAAGGCGATGGCCTGGGCGACGAAGCGGCTGAACGGCGAGGACGGGCTTGGCGCCATTTATCCGGCCATGGCGAATCTGGTCATGGCCTTCCGCACGCTCGGCTATCCGGATGACCATCCGGACATGGTGACGGCGCGCGGCGCCATCGAGAAGCTGGTGACCGACCGTGGCGAGGAAGCCTATTGCCAGCCCTGCTTCTCGCCGGTCTGGGATACCGGGCTGGCCGCGCACGCCCTGATGGAGGCCGGCATGCCGGCCGGCAGCCCGACGATCGACCGGGCCATGGGCTGGCTGTCCGACCGCCAGGTGCTCGACACGGTCGGCGACTGGGGGGAACGCACGCCGGGGCTGCGGCCGGGCGGCTGGCCGTTCCAGTACGGCAACGACCATTATCCGGATATCGACGATACGGCCATGGTGGTGATGGCGCTGCACCGCGCCGATCCGGAAAAGCACCGCGAGGCCATCGCCCGGGCCCTGGAGTGGGTCATCGGCCTGCAGAGCGAGGATGGCGGCTGGGGGGCCTTCGACGCCGACAACACCTGCCGCTATCTCAACCACATTCCTTTTGCCGACCATGGGGCGCTGCTCGACCCGCCGACCGCCGACGTCACCGCGCGCTGCGTCGGCATGCTGGCGCAGCTCGGCTACCGGCGGGACGACCCCGTGGTCGCCCGCGCCATCGATTTTCTCCGTCGCGAGCAGGAGCCCGACGGCTCCTGGTTCGGTCGATGGGGCACGAACTACGTCTACGGCACCTGGTCGGTCCTCTCCGCGCTCAACGCGGCCGGGGAGGATATGAACGCCCCCTATATCCGCCAAGCCGTCGACTGGCTGAAGAGCCGGCAGCGCGCCGATGGCGGCTGGGGCGAAGACGGCGCCAGCTACTGGCCCGAGCACCGGGATGCCTGCAGGACGAGCACGCCCTCGCAGACCGCCTGGGCACTGCTCGGCCTGATGGCGGCGGGCGAAGTGGACGGCGACGCCGTGCGGGAGGGCGTGCGCTATCTGCACGCGGCGCCCCGCGACGGGGCGCGCTGGCACGAAGACGTCTTTACTGCCGTGGGTTTCCCGCGGGTTTTCTACCTTAAGTACCACGGCTATGCCGCATACTTCCCTTTATGGGCGCTGGCCCGCTATCGCCGCCTGATGGCCCGGAACGACCGCACCGTGGAATGGGGATTGTAAGCGCGCCGAGCCGGCGGTGCCGGGTCTGCCGGTCAGGCGTGGCCGGCGTCGGCGGAAAGCATATGGGGTGAAATGCCGAGCTTGGCGATCGCCCGCTCCCATTTGGTCGAGAGATCGGTGTCGAAGAGCAATTGCTCGTCGGCCGGGGCGCTGAGCCAGCCATTGGCCTGGATCTCGCTGTCGAGCTGTCCCGGTCCCCAGCCGGCATAGCCGAGCGCCAGCAGGTGCGCGCGTGGTCCCTCCCCGGAGGCGATCGCCTTCAGGATATCGATCGTGGCCGTCATGGCGACGCTGTGGTCGACCAGCATCGTGCCGTCCCGGACAAAATCGGCGGTATGCAGCACGAAACCGCGGCCGCCTTCCACCGGCCCGCCGAGCAGCACCTGCGTCTCCTCCGGCGGACCCGGAATCTGGATATCGAGCTGTTCGAGCAGGTCGGCAAAGCTCAGCGAGGGCATCGGCTTGTTGATAACCAGCCCCATCGCGCCGTCTTCGTTGTGGGCGCACATGTAAATCACTGTTTTCGAGAAGCGCGGATCGGCCATATTGGGCATGGCGATCAGCAATTGCCCGGTCAGGAAATGGGTCTCGTCAGTCTGAGCTGTCATCGCGCTGTCCGGTCGCTCGACGAAGGGAACTGCCGCACCATCGACCATCCGGCACGACCTACTGAAAAACTATTCTGGCACCGGATCTCTGCAAATGCCATTAAGATATCGGAACGAGCGACGCCACGCCGCTGACCCCGGCCATAGCCTGGAGCCCCGGCTGCGGCAAGAGTGTCGGGTGCCTCTCCCCTGACCGCGCCTGCCTGGACAGCACGGCCCCGGGGCCTTACGTCCTGTCCGGGGCGGCATTGCGCCGCAGCCCATAATGCCGACCAACCGGAGCGCACGGAGAACAGAACGATGCCAATCCAAGAGGGCGACAAGATCCCGTCGGTCACGCTGAAGCACCTGACCGACGAGGGCATGCAGGAGATCTCGACCGACGACATCTTCAAGGGTCAGAAGGTGATCATGTTCGCGGTTCCCGGCGCTTTCACGCCGACCTGCAGCAATCAGCACCTGCCCGGCTTTCTCAGCCATGCCGATGACTTCAAGGCGAAAGGCATTGACCGGGTCGTCTGCATGGCGGTCAATGATCCCTTCGTCATGAAGGCCTGGGGAACGCATGCCGGCGTGGCGGACAAGGTGATGATGCTGCCGGACGGCAATGGTGAGTTCACCCGGGCCTTGGGCCTGGAGATGGATGGGAGCGGCGTCTCGCTCGGCCAGCGATCCAAGCGTTTCGCCATGCTGGTCGAGGACGGTGTCGTCAAGGCCCTCGGCGTTGACGACAAGGGGCTGGGCGCTTCAAGCGCCGAGGCGATGCTGGCGAAACTCGACGCCTGATGGTCGTGGCGGGCGGCGCGTCCCGCGCGCCACCCGCTACCTCCGCGGAACCGCAATTTCCCCCGGTTGGTCCGCGTCGCGATAGACGTTCAAAGGCCGGCACGGTAGAAAGTTAGATTGTCATCGATAGAGAGGGAAGCGGCGTGCCGACCGAGTTTCGCCATATCATCTTCACGCGGGAAGAACTGCTGGCGGCGATCAAAGGCTATCGCAAGCGGCGCCGCGATCCTCTTCCCGCTGGGTCCGTCGTCAATTTTTCGTTGGAGAAGGAGCCCTATCTGCACGCCGTTCTGCGGATCGCGCCGGATACGGGCGATGGCCCCGTCCGCTATACGGTCGAACGCGACGAACTGGCCAACGCCTTGATCATGTATTGTATCGACTACCGCATCCCGATGCCGGTCGAATCCACCAAGTTCCTGCAGGTTTTTGGCGGCAGTGTCGGCTTGGTGATCACCAAGAACGTCGCGTCGGCGGAGATCGACAGCGTGGCGGAATGAGCGGCGCGGATCCTCAAGGCCGTACAGGCCCTCGCATCATCATGAAGAGTTTCACCACTGCGGTGCCGTGATCCCGGTGCGCATGGGATGCCTCTTCGCTGCGACCAGCAAGAGACCGCGAACAGCCGGACTGCGGGCGGTCTTCGACCGCTTCCTGTTGCGGAAGCCGGATTGATTTGAGCGTTCGGGCGGTCGCGGACAGAATGGCGAAGCTGCCCTTCGAACTGGAGTAGGGCGGGTATGGACATCACGATCCTGGGCCCGTCGGTCTGGCGCCCGGCCGTGGCCCTCGCCCTCGACAAGGCGCCGGAGGCGCCGCCGGCCGCCACCCGGGCATTGCTGCGTTTCGCGCATGACCGCCATGTCGGCCTCGCGCCGCTGCCGGCCGCGCGTCTGGCGGTCCTGCTGGCCGGCGGACAACGGCCGGAGGACGCCGATTTCGCCGATCCCACGGCAAGCGAGCCCTGGGCGACTCTTGTCGACCGCCTGGTCTCCGCGATCACGCCGGACGAAACCGGCGGTCACGCCGCCCGGCTCAGCCGGCCGCGCCGTGTGGCCGACCTACGCCTGGATTTGATCCCGGCCTGGAGCGTCGTGCGGATCGCCATGCCGGTGGTGACGCGCGCCTGCCGGCTGCTGGGCCGCGCTTATCTGTTCGGCGGCCACGGCCATGCCGCCCCCCGAAACGCCGACCGGGCGCTCAAGCTCTACGAATTCGAGCAGCTCGAGCTGCTTCGCCATCTGGCAACGTCCGACGACGAAATGCCGGAGCTGTTCTGGGACCTGGAAGGCCTCGCCGCCGGCTCCCTGACACGGGGGCCGACAGGCGGGCTGACACGCGGGTCGGCCTTGCCCGCTCCGCGCGCCGATCCGCGCCGCCAGCCCAGCCTTGACCGGAGCACATTCGCGCTGCTCTGGCGCCTTCGGCCGGAGCCGGACGGGGCGGCCGGAGGAGACCCTGCCCACACCCCGCCGACCGCGCGGCCGGCCCGTCGCCGGGAAGCGGACCGCTCGAAAGAGGAGGGGGTGGCCGGGGTCCATGGGCCGCCGCCGCGTCGGTGCCGGCGCGACGTCCTTCTCGTCGGGCTGATGCCCGATCCTGCACACGGCTCCGGCTGTGCGCTGGCGAAGGCCGTCTGGTTCGAGCTGGTGCTACGTCTCGGCCTCGTGCTGCAGGAGGCCGGGCTGGCGGGCAGTGACGCTCTCTGGATCGAGGCCGGCGGGCTCGGCGGCATCCGTGTCCACGATGCGGCACTCGACGCCACAGGCGACGGGGCGTGCGACGGCGCACGGCAGGCTTTGCTTGGACGGATCGGTGCGGTGCCGCACTCCCATCGCATGCAGGCGCTGATCGAGCGCGGCTGGATGCCTCGTTTTCTCGACCGGAAGACGGCGTTTGCCACGGCCTCGATGCTGCCGGACGCGACGAAGGCCGGCAGCGGCAGGGACAGTGGCAGTGGCGAGGGCGAGGGCAGTGGCGAGGGCAGTGGCGAGGGCAGTGGCGAGGGCCCGCCGGACCGCTTCGACGCCTTCGGGGCCTGGATGGCCGATGCGCTTGACCGGGTGTTGGCAGGGCGCCGGGCCGGTCAGCCGGAGGCTCATTCCGCGCATGAGCCCGATGCGGAGCCGGGGCCGGTCGCAGCGCTGTCCGACTACCGGCTGGTGCACGGCTTTGTCTGCTGGCCCTTTCTGCCGGCCGCGGATGACCGGCGCAGCGGCGACACCGATCTGGCACGGCTTGCCGAGCGGCTCGGTCTCGCGCGGGACCGGGGGCAGAGCCTGAGCCTGTTGCGCATTCCGGAAGGGCTGCGGGATCTGTCCGGATGGCGCCTGACGGCCGGCCGGCGCTGCGGCGCGCAGGTGATGCCCGAAGCCGGCGATGACGTCGATGCATCGGCGATACGGACCGGGACTCTGGCGGCCGCGCTGGTCGGTGCCTGGCTGGATGCGGCGTTGGAGGCGCTGTTCGGTGACTGACCTGGATTGCCGGCTGATCCGACGATGCCTTGCCTGCGCGGCTTGTCTCGACGTGTTCGACGCCCATGACCGGTGATATGAAAAATTGCGGGCCCGAGGAGAGGGGGCCGGTTGAAGCGCGGCAAAGGCGGGTCGCCAATGTTGCCGTTCTTGTCCGGGAGAGCGAAGAGGCGGGTTTGGGACCTTTGTCTGGAGCCGGTTATGCAGCCTGATCCGGCGCGGGTGCGGGAAACGGGTGCGCGCTCGCATTTCCTGGCTGCCATTGCGGTTCCCGGAGGACGCCGGGACCGGGTCCTGCGGCAGGGCCTGCGGTGCGGCGCGGCTCTCGGTCTCGCAGCGGCGGGCGGATGGCTCGTCATGGCCGTCCGGGCGCGGCAGTTCGATCCGGACGGGCCGGGCCGGTTTCTGTACTGGCTGCACGACCATGTTGCCCTGCCGGCCTGGGGCCATGCCTGGACGGCGATCCATCCCTATGGGGTAATCTGGCTGGCCGTGCTGCTCCTGGTTATCGGGATCGGCATGGCCGGCTGGCTGTTGGGCCTGGCGCCGGTCCGGGTCCTGCAGCGGCGCCTCACCCTGGCGCTCATCCGGCGGCCGCGCTGGCGCGCCTGGCTGGTCGGCTGGCACCGCCGCGCCATGCGGATCGGTCTCCGCCCGCTCCTGTTCGAGGAGGTGCTGCGGCACGATCGCCGGCTGGCCATGGACGTGCTGGCGGGCCTGCGGGACGGCGGGCAGGCGGCCGGCGCGCGGACCGCGGCCGCCCGGCGCCTGGCGGCTGCCACGCTCGTGCAGGCGGGGTTGGACGACCCCGCGGGCGCCGATGCCGAAGACATTTGCCCCGAAGCGGTCGAGCTGCTGGCTGAGGCGGCGGTTACCCTGGCCATCGAAGGCGCACCGGTCGGGGACAGCCTTCCCGATGCCGTTGCGCGCGACCTGACGAGTCTGCGGGACGCCCTGGCTGCCCGGGTGGTGGCGGCCTTGGATCGCGACGAGGTCGACCCCGGTCTTCACGCGCTGCCGCACGACGATTTCGACTGGCGCCGGCCGGCAGCCGAGATCCTTGTGCTGTTGTCGGATATGGAGATGCCGGATGGGCCGAACCGGCTCCCGATCCTGCGGCAGGTCGGAGACGCGGTGGATCGCCGGCTGACGGTCGTGGAAACGCTGCGCCACAGCCTGGAACGGGACTCGGCCACGCCGCTGATCCGGACCGGGCTTGCCTCGGATCGGGTGCCGGCCGCCGATCCGGCCGCACGCCGGCTGGCGGTCCTGGCGGCGCTGCTGCTCGCCGATCGCGCCGCGGTCCCGCATCTCGGCATCGACAGCGTCGAGGCTTTCGATGCCCTGGCTCTCACGGCGGCGCTGCGGAGCGACGGCGAGCGCGACAACCGGACCCGGCCGCTGATCGCCGCGGCCGGCGCTTTGAGCACCGGAGCCGTCGACACCGACATCTATCGCCTCGCCGCCCGTCTGGCAGCGCGGGAGGATCCGGCGTTCCGGGCGTTGTTTGCCGAGGCCGGCGACGTTCTCGGGCCCGGCGACCCGGCCTTGCTCCGCGCCGATATCGAGGCGCTGACCCTGGCCGCCGGCCGGGATGCCGGGCTTGAGACGCCGGATGGTCCGGGAGGGCGGTCGTGAGCGGCGGCTGGCAGGCCCAGCGCAACGCCCTGCGGCGCAGCCGGCGCCGTCGCCTCGCCGCGGCGCTCCGGCAGGTGCCGCTCGCCGGCCGGCTCGACCCCGCCCTGCTGTTGTTGGTTGTTCTGGGGCTCGGCCTTGCCGCGGGGACCGGCTGGCTGGCGGCGGAGGCCGTGGCCCGGCTGGGGCTGTTCGAGCCGCCGCTGCTGCGCGTGGTTCCCGACGATCGGTTGCTGGCCAATCTGCGCGACGGGCTCGAGGAAGACCCGCTGACCGCCGCGACCGTGCATGTCCGGGAGTCTGCGCTCTATCTGGCGCAGCAGGACGGGCGGCTTCACCGCTACGATCTCGCGACGGGCCTCTGGTCGACCACCCGGCCTTTCGGGCCGGGCTCCGGGCTGGCGGGCCCGGTGACCGCGCTGCGCGCCGGCTGCGGCGGCGGCGCGGCCGGGAGCGACGCGGACGATTGCGCCGATCCGGAGGTCCTGTGGGCCATGGGGCGCGCAGGCGGCCTGCTCCGGCGCGATGCCGGCGGCTGGCGGGCCCTGATCCCGGACACCGCCTTTATCGGCCGTGACGGCCAGCCGGTCAGCCATGCCGCACTGACGACGGCGGCCGTCTCCGGCGACGGGCGCCGGCTTGCCGTCGGAACGCGGACCGGCGACCTCGGGCTCTTCGATATCGACCGCCAGGCCTGGACGCCCCTGCCCGCGGCGGCGGCCGCGATGCTGCCGGAGGCACCGATCGACCGGCTGCGCTGGTGGCGCGGGCAATTCTGGATCGGCAGCGCGGCCGGCCTGCAGCGCCTGCGCTGGGAAGACGGGATCCTCGCCCTGGCTCCGGTCGATGGCGTCGACGGGCCGGTGCGCGATCTCGACATCGACGGCCGCGGTGGTCTTATCGTGCTTGAGGATCGTCCGTGCACCAATGGCGCCCCGGGCTGTCGACGGCTGTCGCGGCTGGGCGAAGCTGGTGAGACGCCCAGCCGGCTGATCGACGAGACGGCGCTGTTCCCGGACCTGGACCTCGCCGGTCTGGTCATGGCCGGGCGCCAGGCCGGCACCGTCGTCGTGATGGGCCAGGCCGGTGTGCACCGCTACGACCTCGCCACCCATGGCTGGCGACGGCTCGACCGGCGCCCGGTCGAGATCGCCCATCGCGGAGCGGCGGACGGCGCGCTCTTCTTCGCCGCCGGTGCGGAGGTCCGGCGGGTGGCCGGCGGCGCTTTGGACGAGATCGCCTGGACGTTGCCCGACGGCCGGCCGGTGCAACTGGCGGACGGGCCGGACGGCGCGCTCCTGGCGATGAGCGAGGCCGGCGCGATCCACGCCCTGTGGCCGGAGGGGGCGGTCGAGACCGTCTTCGATCCGGGCCGCACCGGTCTTGATCCGGGCGGCTTCGACCGGGCCGTCGCGTCGGGCGACCGGGTGCTGCTGCTCGGCTCCGGCGACGCCCTGCTGCACGACATTGTCCGCCGCACCTATCGCCGCATCCCGGCTCATCGGATTGCGCCCTGGCTCCGGGACCCCGAAACCCGGCTGCAGGGCTCCGGCGACCATGTCTTTGGCCTGGCCGGACGCGGCGACCGGGTCGAGATCGCGGCGTTCGACCTCGACAATGCCGCCGCGGCGGCGCTCGCTCCGTTAGGCGAGGGCGATGGCGAGGGGCTGCCGGGCCCGGTCACCGCCGTGCGGGACTGGAACGGGACCGGCCTCTCGCTGATCGACGGCGACGGCACCGCGTGGCGGATCGGCGCCGAGGCTTCGGAGGCCTTGACCGGACCGGCCGCGCCGGACCTGGAGCTTGGCGGCCTCCGCGATGTCTGGGCCGGCGAGAGACGGCTCTATGCGGCGACCGGAGTGGACCTGCATATCTATGACCTGGACAGGCGGGGCTGGGAGGCGCCGCTTTCCCCGCGCCCCGGGCTCGGCCCGATCGTCGCGTTGGCCGCGGGCGCGGGCGGGCCGCTCGGCCGCACCGCCGGGGGGCATCTGATTGCCGTCGATCCCCATGGCTTGCATATCGGCGGTCCCGACGGACTCCCCATGGCCCAGGCGGAGATCAGCGATGTCCGGCGCCATGGCGACGGCCTGTTTCTGGCGGGGGCCGGGCGCGTCGCGCGCTACGACATGGCGGCCCGGCGCGTCACCGACCGCTGGACGCTGGGCCGGGAGGGCGCGGTGCAGCTGGTCGCGGTGCTGGACGGAAGCCCGGTGTCGCTCTTTGCGGAGCGGCTGTGGATCGGCCGGCGCCCGGTGCCGGGGAGCGGCGATCCGGTCAGCCAGGCCTTCGTGCATGAGGAGCATCTCTGGACGGTCCGTCGTGCCGCCGGGGGCGGCGGGGCGGGCGGCGGGCATCGCTATCTCATGGGGCATCCGATCGGTGCGCCGCTCTCCGGCAGCCCGACCTGCCTGTTCCGGCAGCCGCGTACCGGGCCGGAGGCCACCCGGATCGTCCATGCGGCGGAGATCGGGCCGGACCGTCTGGCGGTCCTCACCAATGCCGGGCTGTGGGTCTACAGCGAGACGGGCCGGACCTGGCAGCGCATGATCCTTGCCGGCCGGCCCGACGAGGACATGCCGGCGCGTCCGACCGACCGGCTCTGGCGTCTCGGCGATGACCTGGCGCTGGTGCGCGGCGCGCCCGGCGCCCGGGCGATCGATCTGGTCGGCATCGCGGCGATCCCGAGCCCCGACAGTTGCGCGACCGGGCCGATGCGGGTGCCGGCCGCGCATATCGGCGCGCGGGCCGTGGCGGTGGACCCCGGGAGCGGCACCCTGGCCTGGCTGGCGGCGGATGGCGCGGTCCGGCGCCGGCAGCACGGTGAGGTGCGGACCGTTCTGCCGCCATCGACACCGGGCCCGCGGGCCGGCGATTTGCGCCGGCTGTTCCTGAGGCCGCAGCGGCTCTACGCCACGACCGACGACGCCGTCTGGGCCTATGACCGAGTGCAGCGGACCTGGACGCGCCATGCGCTGGCGCTGAACGGCCGGACGCTCGCGGCCGCGGACGACCTTGTTCTGCATGCGGATGCCGAAGGCTCCCGGGAAACCGTGACCGCCACGCTTCCCGACGGGGGTGCGGCGGTCGGCACGCTCGACCCGGCGCCGGCGGCGGGGCCGGTCGCGCTGGAGCGGGTCGAGGTGCCGGACATCGCCCCATTCGGCGCGGGGGCGGCGGCGCTGATGGATGTCCAGCAGCGCAACGGGCTGTGGATGTTCCTGCTGCCCGACCGGCTGAAGGCCCTGCATCCCGACGGCCTGGTCTGGGCGCCCGACCTCATCTTCCCGGGGCCCGACGAGAGCCGGCGGCTGGGCACCATCGCCGGCCACCTGGTGGTCGAGGCGGATGAGGGGCGGACCTGGTGGATCGGCCGGCCGGGCGGTTTTCGGGGCTTCGGCGACAGCTTCCCGGCGGGTCGGGTCTTCCATCACTACCGCCTGCAGCCGGAGGAACGGACGCTGCTCGCCGGCGACCCCGCGATCGGGGTGGTGCGCCTGCGGCCCGACGGCACGCGGCTGACCTGTCCGCTCGGCGGCGAGACCCTGGTCTGCGCGCCGCCCGCCGGCCCCGACATCCCATCCGACCACGACGGCGGGCCGGGCGCCTCCGCCCCGGGCGAGGGGCTGCCGGCGGATACCGGAGAGGTCCTGGTTCCGGGTGCGCCTCTCGACACGAGCTGGCTCGACTGGGAGCGCGAGACCCGGCGGTTCCGCCTGCGCACCACGGCGGGCCAAGTGAGTCTGGCGCCGGCGGACCTGATCCGCGAGGGGCGGCTGATCTTCGGCGTGCCGGGCCGGGTGCTGGCCGACCGGCCCGATCTGCTGCACCACGCCAATCCGCATGGGGTCTGGACGTTCGCCGCCTCGGCGCTCGATCTCGACAGCGCCGATATGCTGGTCCGGCTGACCGACCTCGGCGAACCGGTGGCGATGGCGCATGACGCCGTTGTGACCGCCACGGGCTGGCTGCCGCCCGGCCGCGACGCGGTGGTGCCGGGTCCGGCACCGCGGCGCCTGCGCCTCGGCGACGCGGTGCTGGAGGAGGATATCCGGGCCCGGCGGGTGCACGGCCGGATGACCGGCGAGGGGGAGGCGGAGGGCGTCCCGGCCTTCGCACCGGAGGGCGGCTTTGCCTGGGATATCCGCCGCGGCCTCGCCTTCGAGGACGGGCAGCTGGTGCTGGAGACGGCCGCCGGCCGCGTGCCGACCGACGCCCTGCGCCGGCAACCCCCGCCGACAGCCGGGACGCCGGAGGCGGAGCCCGGGACCCTGGTCGACAGCCCCCGCCGGCGCTGGCAGCGCAGCGAGGCCGGTGTCGCGATCAGCCGGCGGGGCGATCCGTCCGGCCTCGCCCTCGCCCTCGCCCTCGACCTCGACCGTGAGAATGGGCTCGGCTTTGCGGACGACCGGCTGGTGAGTGCCGCGGCGCATGATGGGCGATTGATGCTCCTGACGGAGGCGGCACTGATCGAGGCCCCGCGCGCCGCCGCCCTGTCCGGCGACACCGCCATCCGCCGCCCGCCGGAGCCGGCCGGGACGCGTCTGGCGGCGCTCCCCGGCCCGGATGGTGTGACCCGGCTCTATGCGTCCGGCCCCGGCGAGACGCGCGTCTGGTCCGCCGAGGCCGGCCGGTTCGCGCCGGTGCCGGCTGAGGAGGACCCGACCCGCCGGCGCCTGCTCGCCGAGACCGGGCGGCTGCGCGTCAGCCTGGCGGAGGGCCGGATCGAGACGGACCTGCGCCTGATCGACCCGGAGACGGGAGAGGCGCGCTGGCGGCCGATCGCGCTCGAGGACGGCCGCTTCGCCTTCGATCGGGTGACGGCCGTCGCGACGACGCCGGCCCATGTCTTCGTCGGCAGCCCGGCCGGCCTTCAGGTCTATGCCCGCGGGGCCGGCTTCGCCCTCGGCGCCATGGTCCGGCTGACGGATCTGCCGTCCGGCCCCGACGGCGTGCCCGACCCCGGCGCTGCGCGGCTTGCGGTGCCGGAGGGCGATGCCGGGACAGTCCGGATCGATCTGCCGGGACGCTGCCTGGCGACGGCCGACGGCGCAGCCTTCCGCCCCTGTCCGGAGGCCGTCGCCACGGCGCCGGCGGCGCGGGGAAGCGGGCCGCTCTGGCGCTGGCACCGCGATCCGGAAGAGGGGCCCGTGGGCCGTTATCGTGATCCCGAGGGCCGGCCGTTCGGCCCGCCGGTCCGTCTCCTCGACGGCCGCTTTCCGCATGACCGGCTGCACGACGTCCTTGCCTGCGGCGACCGCTCCGCGGCGATCTGGCAGGATGGCCGTCTGTCGCTGCATCGCGGACCGCGCCTGTCGCTGCGGCCGGGGATGGCCGTTTTCGACCGGGGCGGGTCCCGGCCGGAGGCCCTGCTTTGCCGGCGCGCGCCGGCCGCCGGCCCGGGCAGCCCGCCCGGGGCCGGGCTCTATGCGCGCTTCGCCGACGGCAGCCTGGCGCGCCTCGCCGCCGACGGGCCGGTGCCCGTTGCACCGGAGCAGGCGGCGCGGCTCGATCCTCCCACGGATCAGCGGCTGGTGTTCGCGCGCGGCCGGCTGCGGCTGCCGGCGGCGGAGGCTTCGGCGTCCCGGCGCTTCCAGCACCGCGGAGAGGACGGAGGCTGGCAGGACCTGCGCTGGTCCGGCGACCGGCTGGCGATCGACCGGCCGGAGGCCATCGCCTATGGCCATGGCCGGGTCTGGCTGGCGACGGCGGACGGGCTGGTGGCGCTGCGGCTGCAGCGCGGGACCGGGCTGCGCCTCGACCCCGAGACCATGCGGCGGGTGGCGTTGCCAAGCGCCGGGTCCTGCCGGGTGAGCGATCTGCGGATTCCGGAGCCGGGGACGGCGATCCTGCGCTGCAACGGCTCCAGCGATGCCGTGTTCCGGGTGTCGTTGACCGAGGCGGGCGGGGTGCAGCGGCTCGACGCCGATCCCTTCGCCGGGACGGTGCTCATCACGCCCGAGCGCCCGGGCGACTGGCAATGGACGCTGGACGATCGCCGGGAGGGCAGGCCGGGGAACGTCGCCATCACGCATCGGGGGGAGGCCGTCGACCTGGCCCGTGGCCGCTTCGACTTCGACGGGATCGTCAGCCTTGCCGCGCCGGACGGCGGCGGTCTCCATGCCGCGACCGCAGCCGGTCGGTGGGTCCGGGCGGCGGATGGGGATTTCTCGCTGCCGGCCCTGCACCGGCCGCAGGCCGGCAACGCCGTGGCGGCGGTCAGCCGGGTGACTGTCGTGCGGCGCGATGGAGAGAGGCGGCTTTGCCTCTCGGGGGCCGGCGGAGAGGCGGTGCCGGTCGACGCCTCGGGGGACATCGGCGGGCGCCTCCAGGGCTGCCCGGACGATCTCGGCAGCGACGGGCTCTGGGCCTATGCGCAGTCGCCGGACGGCGGGCTGGAGATCACCGCCGCGGGCCGGGCCGGCCGCTCGGCGGAACGGCGGCTGGTTGCGGGGCGTTTCTCCGACGGCCGGGCGACAGGGCTGCCGGTGCCCGTCGGGTCGGGCGAAGGTCCGGCGGAAACGCTGGTGCCGACGGCCGCCGGCGTGCTGGTCTTCGGGGCGGAGGGCCGCCCGGCAGGGCTCTACGCGCCGCCATTTCCGGGGCTGGCGGAAGCAGCGGTGCCGCGCGCCGTCGCTGCACTGCCCGGCGAGGGGCCCGTCTATCCGGCGGACAGCGGCCTGCGCGCCCTTGAGAGCGGCCGGCCGATCGCCTGTCCCCGGCTTGCGGCCCTGGCCGCGTCCCTGCCGCCCGACGCGACGGTCCGCGAGCTTGCCCCCGCGCCGGACGGCCGGCTGCGGGTGGCCTGGCAGCGGCCGGGAAGCCACCGGGCGGCGTGGGCGCTGGCCGGCTGTGCGACCGGCGGCCCGCCCGATCTCCGCACGATCCGGCTGGATGCGAGCCAGTGGCGGCACTTCGTCGCGAACCGGGAGGATTGGGGCGATCCGCCGGCCGGTCTGGCGGTGTCGATCGATCCGCGGCGGGTCACCATCCGCTCGGCCGGCGGCATCATCGCCGTGGATGTGCCCGGAGCACGACCCCTGCTGGCCGTCCTGCCGGCCGGACGGACGCTCTATCTGGTGACGCCGGAGGACATCCACGCCCTGGCTCTGCCGACGGCCCTGGTGGCGACCTTCCGGACGGCGGCCGCTCCGCCATGAGCGTCGTCACCCGCTTCGCCCCCAGTCCGACCGGCCTCCTGCATCTCGGCCATGCCTATTCCGCCTGGGTCGGCTGGCAGGCGGCCCGGGCCGCGGGCGGGCGGTTTCTGCTGCGGATCGAGGATATCGACCCGGGGCGCTGCCGGCCGGAATACGACGCCGCCATCCGCGAAGACCTGGCCTGGCTGGGGCTCGGCTGGGACGGCCCGGTGCTGCGCCAGTCGGACCGCCTGGCGGCCTATGCCGAGGCGCTGCAGCGCTTGTCCGATCTCGGCGTGCTTTATCCGTGCTTCTGCACGCGCAAGGACATCCAGGCGGAGATCGCCCGGCTCGGCCAGGCGCCGCACGGGCCGGACGGGCCGCTTTATCCGGGCACCTGCCGCCATCTCGACCCGGCGGAGCGGGAGGCCCGGCTGGCGCGCGGCGAGGCGCATGCCGTGCGCCTCGATGTCGGGCTGGCGGACCGGCTGGCCGGCCCGCTCGCCTGGCACGACCATGAGGAGGGCCGGCAGACCGCCCGGCCGGCGCTGCTGGGCGACGTGATCCTGGCCCGCAAGGACAGCCCGGCCAGCTATCATCTGAGCGTGGTGGTCGACGATGCCGCGCAGGGCGTCACCCTGGTGACGCGCGGGCGGGATCTCTTCCATGCCACCCATCTGCACCGGCTGCTGCAGGCGCTGCTCGGCTATGCCGTGCCGCTCTATCATCATCACGGGCTGATCACCGACGAAGCGGGACGGCGTCTCGCCAAGCGCAGCGATGCCGCGGCGTTGCGGGCCCTTCGCGCGGCCGGGGCCAGCCCGGCCGAAATCCGCGCCCGCCTCGAACGCGGCACGGACCTCAGCGCCGCACCGGCCGGCCGGTGATGGGATAGCGCGGGTCGCTGTAGCCCGGCGTCGAGGGATGGCCGGGCGCCACCAGCCGGTCGATCAGGGCCTCGTCCTCCTCCGAAAAGGCATGCTCGAGAGCGCCGAGATAGTCCTGCCATTGTTCGACCGTCCGCGGCCCGGCGATGACGCTGGTGACCAGCGGATTGTTGAGCACCCAGAGCACGGCGAACCGGGCCGGAGTCATGCCGCGGCTCTCGGCGTGGTCCTTGATCGTCCGGGCGAGGAGGAGCGACTCGCGGCGGAATTCGGTCTCCATCATCCGCGCGTCGCGGCGGCCGGCGCGGCTGTCGGCCGGCGGCGCCGCGTCGACCTCGTATTTGCCGGTCAGCACGCCGCGGGCGACCGGCGAATAGGGCACGACGCCGATGCCGTAATGGCCGCAGGCCGGCAGATAGTCGACCTCCGGCATGCGGTTCATGGCGTTGTAATAGGGCTGGGCGGCGATTGGCCGGGGCACGCCCAGCGCGTCGGCCAGGCGCACCATCTCGCCGATCTGCCAGCCGAAGAAGTTTGAGAATCCCCAATGCAGCACCTTGCCGGCGCGGATGATGTCGCCCAGCGCCGCGATGGTTTCCTCCAGCGGCGTCCGGCGGTCGGCGAGGTGCAGGTACCAGAGGTCGACATAATCGGTGCCGAGCCGGCGCAGGCTGGCGTCGATGGCATGGCGCAGCCAGCGGCGCGACAGCCCGCCCGTATCCGGGTCGTCGCCGACGCGGTTGCCGACCTTGGTCGCCAGCACCCAGCGCCGCCGCTCCGGCGCGATGAGCCGGCCGACGATCCGCTCGGACAGGCCGCCGGCATATTGATCGGCCGTGTCGAGGAAATTGATCCCGGCCGCGCGGGCCATGCCGAGCATGCGGGCGGCGGTGTGCCCGTCGGTCGGCCCGCCCACCATCATGGTGCCGAGGCAGAGCCGCGACACCCACACGCCGCTCTTCCCCAGCTGACGCGCGCTCATGCCTCGGCGATCCGGGTCATGGCGAAGATCTGCCGCTGGTACGGCTCCAGCCGGACATAGAGGCCCTGGCCCGACATGGGATCGCCGTCGCGTTCGTAGACGGCGTCGGACAGGCGGTCGGCCAGCTGCCAGCGGCGCCCGGCAATGCCGTGGAAGTGCAGGGGCAGGTTCGCTTCCGAAACGGTGGCCGCCATGTTGACGACCACCAGGTCGCGGTCGCCCTCCGCCGTTTCCCAGAGAAAGGCGTAGAGGTTGCGGTGGGTGTCATTGCCCGGCCAGCCATGGGTCTCGACATGCCGCCAGGTGCCCTGGCCGACCGCCGAGTCGTTCAGCGCGAGAAAGAGACGGTCGAAGAACGCCAGCTCGTCCGGGTCCGGCTCCTCCGCCTGCCGACGAGCGAGGTGTATCGAGTGCTGCCATTGCCGCGCCTCGGTCTGGCCGTCATGGATCAGCCGGGCGCCGGGCAGGGCGGTGATCAGAACGGTGGCGGCGCGGCGGCGCTCGGCGTGCGGAATGGCGGCGGCGGCCCGCGGCTCGTCATGGTTCTCCAAAAACTGCACCGACCGGCTGAGGACCTCGCGGCTGAGGAAATGGCCGCGGGCGGCAGCCGGATCGCCATGAACCAGCGTGTCATAGAGCGACTTGTTGTAGGTGTAGTCGAAGCCCAGCAGCTGCAGGCGCCATTCCAGCCCCCAATAAGTCTCGGCGATGAAGCGGAAACCCGGATAGAGGGCCCGCACCTCGTCGATGGCGTCCGGCCAGAACTCGCCCTCGGCATTGCCGTCCGGCAGGTGCCCCCAGGTCCGCTCGAAAATCTCCTTCAGGACCAGCATCGCCATGTCGCAGCGCAGGCCGTCGCACTGGTCGGCAATGCGCACCAGCGTGTCCGTCATGCGGTCGCGGGTTTCCCGGCGCCGGTAGTCGAGCTGGAAGGTATCGATCCAGCCGGGGAAATAGGGGTCGCGCCCGAAGGCGATGACATGGCCGTCCTGGGCGGCATAATTGGCCGGGTCGGCTTCGGCCTGCTCCGGCGACCCGTGGACATAGAGCTCGGGATGTGCGGTGACCCAGGCATGGTCGCGGGCGGTGTGGTTCGGGACGAAGTCGAGAATCAGGCCGATGCCGGAGGCGTGCAGCCGCTGCCGCAGGTCGGTCAGGGCATCGGGGCCGCCGAACGCGTCCGGAACGGCATAGTCGGCGACGGCATAGGGCGAGCCGCAGACATCGTCCCGCGTCCAGTCGGGCAGGACCGAAGGGTAGTGCCGGACAAAGACGGGCTCCTCCGCCGACAGCCGCCGGCCGATCTGCCCGGTGGTCCAGGCGCCCATCAGCCAGATGGCATGGTAGCCGGCCCGCGCCCAGCCCTCCACGACGCTGGCCGGGACATCGGCCAGTGTGGCGTCATCGCGATCGAGATGGCGTGCCGTCCGCTGCACCAGCTGACGCGCATTGACCTCGAAGATCAGGGGATGCGGGATGACGGAAAAGGGAGCTTTCATGGCTGGTACCGTCGCCGTATATGTCGAAGCCGTCCTCGGCGTATCGGGTGTGCCGCACGGCGGTGCCCGATCGCAGCCGATCCGGGCGCGGCAGTATGGTCCAGTTCAGCCAATGGCGGCAAGCGAGGCGCAGAGAGGCCCGCGCGAGACGGCAGGGCGGACTCCGGAGAATGAAGGGCCCCTTTTCTCAATGATCGAGTCCTGCCGTCGAGACTGTCGCCCGGCCGTTCGGCTTTTCCTCCTGCTCGGTGCTCTGGCCGTTTCCAACCAGGCCGGGGCGCAGGCGGATCGCTATTACCAGTTCGCCAACACCCGATCCTATCTGGCGGCTTCGGACACCATGCGCACCGGCTATGTCGCCGGCCTGATGGATGCCGCCCTGGCCTATGGCGCGCTTCCGGATGCGACGGCATCCTGCCTGGCGGTGATGCGCCTGCGGGAGATCCGCTCCGGGTTCGACCGATGGCTGCGAAACCATCCCGCGGAATGGCGGTTTTCCCTGCCGTCGAACTTTACAATCGCGATGCGCGGTGTTTGCGAATAGTATCGCGTATATACGCGCAACGCGTCAAAATGCCCCGAGACAACGCGAGGGTTTTTCTAGTTAATTCAGTCGGGCTTTGGGACGTCTTCGGGCCTTGCGGGGCTGGAATAGCCTGAAAGACTGTCTTCTCAGGGAAAAAACCCTTGCCGAGGACCGACCCGGGCCCGGCAAATCATGAGAGTTCTCGGCTTCTATGCCGAACCTCTGGCAATTAATTCAAATTGTTCTTTAATCCTTGCCAAATGGAGGCGTACAAGCCATCGCGCGGCCTTCATGCCATGAGATGGCTAACGCTTGCTCTGTCCTCGGGCTTATTCGGATTGTCGACCCAATAATACCGGGAATAATTCATTGGGTCTATTGCGATCCGGATTTCGCAGGGCCATATCCCGAGACGCGAAAAGGCCGTGGGCGCGGTTACCATGGCGAGGGCCCCGATTTCGGCAGGGTTGGAAAAATGCCGAAGGGTAGAAAAGATTGTTCTCGCCATGGAAAGAAAAGAAGGTTAAGACGTCATCAATAACCATGTCGTGCTTCGGGGTTCGCGGTGACGGGGGAACGAAACGCGGTTTGGCGGTTTTCGCCCGCAGGCCAGGGTCGATTGCTGCGTCTTCGACGCGGTCTCTCAGGAATGGCCCGCTTTCCCCGCCCGGGTGCCGATAGTCCCCACGGTTTACGGTGTCGCGGCTGCAGAACGGCCGCGTAAGCGCGAGGAGTGATGGATATGAAGCGGAAATCCCCCCAGAGGCGCCGCCCGACGATTGCAGAAGCCGGTCCGGATCCCATCGACGTCCATGTCGGCGCCAAGATTCGCGAGCGGCGGCTGGTCCTCGGCATGAGCCAGGAGACCCTTGGCGACCGCCTGAAAATCAGCTTTCAGCAGCTGCAGAAATACGAGCGCGGGGCCAACCGGGTCAGTGCCTCGACCCTGCATCGGCTGACCCAGATTCTCGATGCGCCGATCTCCTATTTCTTCGACGGCGCGCCGACCGATAACATCCAGGATGTGCCGCATGATTCGGACCGGCTGCCGAAGCGGGAAGAGCTGGAGCTGATGCGGGACTTTTCGATGATCACCAACCGACGGCTGCGGGACCGGATCCGCCGGCTGGTCGGGGCGATCGCCCGCGAAGACGCCGGCAGCATCGGGCCCTCGGCGGAAGCCGCCGAATAAGGGCAGCCCGGGCGCAGCGGCGGAAGAGTGTGCCGGCCGGCAGACCTTTGGACCTGCCGGGTCTACACAGCGCGTTCAAGGCCCCCACCTTAGGCGGGTCTGCCCCCGCCGGATGGCGCTTCCGGAGGGGAGGGGCTCGTGGCGGGAAAGGGGGCCTGCGTGTCGACGGCTGGACGACGGCTCATCGGCGTGGCGTCGGTGGTGCTGCTTTTCGGGGGGGAGGCCGCCGCGCAGGACGTCGGCACGCCGGCCCTCCTGCCGCACCGTGCCGTCTACGAACTGCGGCTGGACAGCGTGGCCGACCGCTCGCAGATCGTCGCGGCCGGTGGCGACATGGCCGTGTCCTGGGAAGCCTCGTGCGAGGGCTGGACCATCGACCAGCGCTATCGGCTCGCCTTTACCTATGCCGAGGGCGGCGATGTCGAGCTGGTGACGACCTACGCGTCCTGGGAATCGCGGGACGGCGGGAGCTTCAGCTTTACCAGCCGGACGACGCTGAACGGCTTCGTCGAAGAGGAAATCCGCGGCCATGCGGCGCTGACGCCGGAGGGCGGCTCGGCGCATTACCGCCTGCCGGCCGAACGCGACCAGGCGCTGCCGGCGGGGACCTATTTCCCCACCGGCCATACCCGGGCCCTGCTGCGCCGGGCCGAGGCGGGGGCCGCCGCCTTCACGGCGCCGCTGTTCGACGGCACCCGCGCCGACGGGCTGACCGAAGTGAGTGCCGCAATCGGCAGCGCGCCCGCCGGCGGGGACCGGCCCGCACTGCAGGAGAGGCCGGCCATTCTCGAGGGCCGCGCCTTCTGGCCGGTGCAGCTGGCCTTTTTCGACCCGGATCAGGCCGATCCCGAGCCGGACCATGAAGTCGGCTTCCGGCTCTATCGCGGCGGCATTGTCGACGGGCTGCTGATCAACTACGGTGATTTCGTGCTGCGCGGTCGCGCCGCCGCCATCGAAGCCCTGCCGCTGCCGGACGATTGCTGAGCCCGGGCGGCGCGCTTTGTCTTTGGCGAGCCCGCCCTTCCCGCGCGGCCGCTCTTCGTCCGGAGCCCCGTCTCATGCCGCTCGACCGATGCCCGACACCCCGTCCCTGAAACCCGAGACCCTGCTGGCCCGGGCCGACGGCTATCTCTGCCGGCACAGCGGCTCGGTCACGCCCGGGCTGTATCCGTCCTCGACCTTTGCGCGGGACGGGGTGACCTATGAGCAGGTGGCCGGGCGCGGCTACAGCCGCGACGACAATCCGACCTATCTGCTGCCCGAGGCCCTGATCGCCAAGCTGGAGGGCGGGGCGGGGTGCCGGCTCTTCGCCTCCGGCATGGCGGCGGTCACGGCCGTGTTCCAGGCCCTGGCGCCCGGCGACCGGGTGGTCGTCAGCCGGGCCGGCTATTTCGGCACGCCGAAATGGCTGAAGGAATGGGCCGTGCCCTGGGGGCTCGACGTCCGGCTGGTCGACACCGGCGACCTCGATGCCCTGGCCGACGCCATCGGCACCGGCCCCACCCGGCTGGTCTGGGTCGAGACCCCGGCCAATCCGAGCTGGGCGATCACCGACATCGCCGCCGCCGCCCGGCTGGCGCACGCGGCCGGCGCGGCGCTGGCGGTCGACAGCACCGCGGCGACGCCGATCCTCAGCCGGCCGATCGAGCACGGCGCCGATTTCGTCGTGCACTCTGCGACGAAATATCTCAACGGCCATTCCGATCTCGTCGCCGGCGCTGTGGTGGCGGCGCGGGAGGACGACCCGCTGTGGGAGCGGATCGGGCGCATCCGCTTCCTCAGCGGCGCGGTCCTGGGCGCCTTCGAGGCCTGGCTGCTGCAGCGCGGCCTGCGCACTCTGGTGCTGCGGGTGCGCCAGGCGAGCGACAGCGCCATGGCCATCGCCCGCCATTTCGTCGGCCATCCGCGCATCGCCCAGGTCTGCTATCCCGGCCTGCCGGACTTTCCGGGGCATGAGATCGCCTGCCGGCAG